>JBNLBB010000015.1:0-32927 GCA_050302415.1 Gammaproteobacteria bacterium
GCCGCATCATGCCCCAGCCGCGGCCGGCTGGCAATTTGCTCCACCGACCTGTCCAGTCATAATCCATGTATTACCGCCTCATTGATTACGCCGAGCCACTCTATCGCCCGCCCTCCGAGGCCGATTCGCTGATCATACAGGCAACCATCGGCTGCACCTGGAACCGGTGTACTTTCTGCGACATGTACACCAGCAAGCAGTTCCGCACCCGGAAAATTGAGGAAATTGATGGGGAACTGAAACGCGTCGCCGACAGCGGCTATCCGGTCAGGCGCGTCTTCCTGGGTGATGGCGATGCGTTGGCACTGTCGCCGCGTCGCCTGCATGAAGTCCTGGGCGCGGTAAAATACCGCCTCCCCCACACGCGGCGCATCAGCGCCTACGCCTCGGCGCGCAACCTGTTGCAGAAATCGGTACAGGAGCTGCGCGGTCTACGCGATGCCGGACTGGAGCTCCTCTACGTAGGGATAGAATCGGGCAACGACCAGGTATTGGCCGCCATTGACAAGGGTGAGACGCAGGCCACCACCATTGCCGGTCTGCAACGGGCACGCAGCGCGGGATTGCGGTTGTCGGTGATGATCATCAATGGTGTCGCAGGCACCACGCTGTCCCGGGCGCATGCTGTCGACTCAGCGAAGGTGCTCAACGAAGTCCAGCCGGAATATGCCTCTGTACTTGCGTTGATGCTGCCGCGCGGAGATGCCCGATTCCAGTCCGGCTGGGCGGGTCGCTACGAACCGTTGTCACCCAGTCAACTGCTGCAGGAACTTCAGGTGCTGCTGACGCTATGCGAACTGGAAAAAACCATATTCCGCAGCGACCACGCGTCGAACTATCTGATCCTGAAAGGCACGCTGAATCGGGACAAACAACGCCTGCTGGACACCATCCATCTGGCATTGACCAATCCGCGCGCGGTGGGCCTGCGCGAAGAGTGGATGCGTGCGCTCTGAAGGGAGATCAGACCGACCGATGAACCCAACGCTCAACCCTTCGCTGCTCCGCACCCTGCTTGAGCTGACGGCACAACCCACGGCGCCGTTCCGGGAGCATCATGTCGCCCGCTACGCTCGCGATTTTCTGGAAGCGCGCCGTGTACCTCACTGCTTCGATCCGGACGGAAATCTGCTGGTGGGTGTTGGCTCGCTCCAGGCGTACGAACAGCTGTTAGGAAAATCCAGGGAAAATACCCTGTGGCTGCTGGTCGCGCATATGGACCATCCCGGATTTCACATCCATTCCCGGCTCTCGCCCACCCGTCTGAAGGCGCAGTGGTTTGGCGGTGGCCCGACCCAGCATCTGGTGGGCAGCACGGTCTGGCTGGGAGATTCCGCTTCGGAACTGGGTACCGCAAAAATTGCACAGGTGGAAACCAAAGCGGTACGCGGGATCTCCACCTTGGAGATTGAATACCATCGCAGAATACACAATCGGATTGGCACGGATCCCCGCCGGCTGTACGGCGGCCTTCACTTTCGCCAGCAGCTTGCCGGTGACCGCCTCTACACGCGGGTGGCGGACGATCTGGTCGGTGTGCACCTCATCCTCGAAACCCTCGCCTACCAGCAGCGGTACTGCAAACCCGGCCGACGCCAGGTGCTGGGCTTGTTGACTCGTGGCGAAGAGGTGGGATTCGTCGGCGCGATGCAGCACTTTGCGCGTCCCTGGTTGCGCGAGGCAGGACGTCCGGTCTGCGTGGTGAGCCTGGAGACTTCTCGCAACCGGCCCGGCGCCATTCCGGGAAAGGGTCCGGTGGTCCGCCTGGGCGATCGCCGCACGGTGTTCGACTCAGGATCGCTGGAGATCCTTTCAATCCTCGCGCAAAAACGGTTGCCCAAGCAGCATCAGCGCCAACTCATGGATGGGGGTGTCTGCGAAGCCACGGCTGCCATGGCCTACGGCATCCCGGCGGTCGGCGTTGCCATTCCGTTGGGCAATTACCACAACCAGAACTTCGACGGTGGGCGTAACGCGGGCAAGGTAAACGGTCCGGCCCCAGAGTTTGTCCAGCTTGCCGATGTCGCTGGCGCCCACCAGCTGTGCCGCAGTCTCTGCGCCGCTGGTGCCGCAACCCCGGATCCCTGGACGACAACGCGCTCCCGGCTGGAAAAAAACAGCCGCCGCTACCAGCGACTGCTGGTGCGCCACCCTCTGGACAAGGGCTGATCAGAGTTCCAGGAAACCCCGGACCTGGCGCCACATTGCTGCTTTTTTATCGGCCAGAGAGTGATCTGACTGCAACAGCAGCAACTCGGCATCCGAATTGCGGTTGAGGTAGTCGCGGCCCAGTTCCCAGGGCACCACCTCGTCGTGCACACCATGCATGACGAGTGCTGGCAAACGGCGCTCCAGGGGCATTTCATCGTATTGGGCGGCATCCTCGACAAAACGATAGTCCAGCGGCACCTGCCTGCCATAGGCGTAGTGCTCCACCATCAGCTCACCCGTTGCCCGCCAGGAGTTCAGTTCCGATGCCGGCAAACGGCACAAAAAGCGGCGGTGAAATTCAAATGCGGGCGCCATCAGCACAATGCGCTCCACGCGTGAATCAGTTTGTGCGTAGAGCGCGGCCAGAAACCCACCCAGACTGGATCCCATCGCCGCAATGGGGCCGGCCAGTTCACTGCAAAGCTCACCAATCTGCTGCAGCTGACCGCTGAGCGTCATCTTGCGGAACTCGCTCCCGTTCAGATCGGGCATGTGTACACCGACACCATGACTGGCCAACCGCTCCCCGAAATATCTCCCCTTGTCAGAATTGGGTGACGAGCAGAAACCGTGGAGATAGATCAGGTTCACTCGCCTCTCCCGCCGGCCAGCAACAGACGGTAATGTCGGAACGGCCCCTGGCGGACCCAGCTGCCCGAGTGTTTTTCAAACATCCTCCGCCAGAGGCTGTCGGGGTCTGCGTCAAAGATCACTGCGGGATCAAACGGCACGATGATCCAGTCACCCCGATCGACTTCCCGCTCCAGTTGCCCCTCCGCCCAACCGGCAAACCCGTGAAACAACCTGAGCGACTGGAACGGTTGGGGCCGGTTCAGCGATCCGACCAACAGCTCGCGGTCGAAGCTGAGATAGAGCTGATCGGACAGCGGAATGGCGTTCTCCGGCGGATCGGATTGGCGTACCACGAACACCAGCATCTGCGGATCGACAGGTCCCCCAAAGAAGAGCTGTCCCCCTTCAATTTTCAGATCCCGCCATTCCGGAAACACCTCATTGAAGTCGACAACCTCCCGTCGGTTCAGAATCACCCCCACCTTTCCCCGTCCCGCGTGGCCGGTGACCAGCACAACCGTATGCAAAAAGTAGGGATCGTTGACGCCGGCTTTGGCAATCAACAGTATTGGCTCAGCCAGTGCCGGCCGGAACACGGCCACCAGCAGGAGGAAAACCGTCAGGATTCGGGCAATCTTCACCGTTGACTCTGTTCCAACCATGTTTGGGGCACGTCCTGATGCAGGATCTGATGGCAACGATCACACTCGAAGGTGGAGAATGCAACCCGGCCGTGGCACCGGCCGCAGAACTCGCCCAACAGAATCTTATCCATGGTGATGGGGTTGGCACCGACCTTTGGGATAAAAATCGCGGGATGGCAGTTATCGCAACTTAGCCATTCCGTGTGCGCCTTGTGCGGAAAGAGAACGTAGGGCATGGCACGGGTTTTGGCCATGACGATGTTGAAATCGAGCACATACTGCTCGGCCTCCCCCCAGAGGTCGGCGCGCGGAGTGATCTGCCCGGTCTCCAGAGCCTTGACCCAATTGACGGAATCGTGCCGCGTCGATATCAAGGGGGTGAGTGCTTCGGTGGGCATTTGCAGCATGGCCAGCTGATCGTTGTTCAGATCGTGGATGCCGTCGTTCATGGCTGCCAGACGTGCCGCACGCTCCAATTCCGTCGGCACGGTGCTGACTCCACGGTCTGCTTCCTGTCGGCCGTGAAAATAGCCGCGCACCGGCCTGACCCGATAGCTGACACTGGCCTTCAGATCGGACCCAACGAGACCATTGGTGAAATCCACGCGCCACGCATAGTTTGGATTCTGGTCAGAGGTCTCAGTCCAGTAGTAGCCAGGAATGGTCGTGGGAAACGCCTCCAGATTGATCGAAGGCTCGACGCAACCAAGCTCCAACAGGGTTTGCAACTCCTCACGGGTGGGTAGCCGCCAATCCTGATATCCGGCATATTCCAGCTGCGACACGCTCTCCCGGGCGTGGATCCAGTCAAACCAGGTGTACCACTGTTTCTGTTCGAGACACGAACTGCCGGTCCAGACCTGCCCGAGCGAACAGCGCATCCAGGTCAGGCCCGTGAGTTTATCGGTGACAGTGCCGGAACGCCTGACCTCAAACCGGCTGGAGGGCGTGGTCCGTTGCAAAGCCGGATCACAGATTTGTGCCCAGGCAACGTCGTTTAAGCCCCACATAAGGTTCAAAAATAGCAGCGTCTGGACAATTTTCCCGTACATGAAGAACTGAATTGCGAATCAATCGGCGGTTATTGAGGCATGAAATTGTATTATCACGAAAAAAAGCACAGGGTTGTATACTCGAAGTGATGGCTGTTTCCAGTTGCCGAAGAATCGAAAAAATTCTCCAGATCTATGAATACCCCAATGAGTACGGTGCCCTCAGAGACCGACCCGGTGACCACGCCGCCTGGCACTGGTGCCAGCGTTGAAGTGGCTCCCGTACTGCTCATAGAGTACTCCTCGACACTGGCGCATGTATTGCGGGACCGGCTGGAAAAAAACGGTATCAGTGTGGTTGTCGCCCGAAATTACTCCTCGGGCCTGGAGGAGATTCGCCGGCTGCAGGATTCTCACTATTCCGGCGTGGTTCTGGGTTTGCGTCCCGATGCTCAGCACCGGGCCGAGGAACTCCTGGCCGAGTTGGCAAAACCCGGGAATACCCGCCATAAGGTGCTGTTGATTTCGCAGGACAGCAATCCGCTGCTCAAGCATTGGGTGACTGTCAGACCCAACAGCGCCTACCTGCTTTGGGAAAACTATCTGCGCGCCACCGATTTGCTGGCACATCATGACCCCATCGATCATCGGGACCTGCACACGCCCCACGCCCCGGTTGCCGAAAGCCCGATTCGGGTCCTGCTGGTGGACGACTCGGCGCCGGTACGGCACCACTACAGCAAGATCCTGGACGAGGTCGGCTATATCGTGACCACCGCGTCGGCCATGGACGAGGCGATGCAGGTCGCGACCGAAGAGCCCTTTGATATCGCCATCATCGATTATTACATGTCCGGTGGAAACGGCGACGAACTGGTGCGCCGGATCAAACATGATCCGCGGACCCACGGCATCATGTGCACTATTCTGACCGGTTCCTATGAAGAATCGATCATCAAGAATTCCCTGGAAGCGGGCGCCATTGAATGCACGTTCAAAAACGAATCCAACCAGCTCTTTCTGACCCGGATTCACACCCTGGCCAACATGATTCGGAGCCAGAAATCGATTGAAAGCGAACGCCAGCGGCTCGAGGGCATCTTGGGTTCTGTAGGCGACGGCGTCTATGGCGTCGACCGGTCCGGCATGGTGACCTTCATGAATCCGGCTGCCCGCCAGATCCTGATGTTGAAGGCATCGGAAACCGTCATCAATCGCGCGGCCCACCACCTCTTCCACTACGCACATGGCGATGGCTCCACCATTCCACCCGAGGACTGCCCGCTCCAGCAGGCCTATGCCAGCGGGGAACGCCTGATCGCGTGGGAGACCGTGTTCTGGACGGGTAACCGCACCGCCATACCCGTGGAGTGCACCGTCTATCCGCTGCAGATCATGGATCGCCAGGTGGGATCAGTCATCGCCTTCCGGGATATATCCGACAGGCGCAGTCTCGAACAGCTGCGCTGGCAGGCAACTCACGATCCATTGACCGAATTGATCAACCGACGTCACTTTGAAGAGGTGCTGGACAATGAGATCAACCGGCTGAAAAGAAGCAAGGAGCACAGCGCACTGCTCTACGTGGACCTGGACCGTTTCAAGTTCATCAACGATACCGCCGGACACCACGCCGGGGACAATCTGCTGATCGAAGTCGCCCGCAAGCTCAAGACACGTCGGCGCGACGCGGATGTGCTGGCGCGTCTGGGTGGCGATGAGTTCACCGCCATACTGCGCAACATCGATCCGGAAAATCTCTACCACGTCGCCAACAGTTTCCGCGAAGTACTGGCCAATAACCGGTTCAGCTACGGTGGCAAGACCTACAAGATCAATGCCAGCGTCGGTGTTTCGGTCCTCAGCCCGACCACCCAGTCGGTCAACGAAGCCCTCGAATCGGCCAACCAGGCGTGCATCATGGCCAAGCGGAAAGGTCGCAACCAGACCTACGTCTATCTGGCTTCGGAAGACGAGCAGACGCTGGAGGCGTTCGCCACCGGCTGGTCCTCACAACTGCGGCAGGCACTGCAGGAGAATCGGTTTACCCTCCTCTATCAACCGATCGTGCCGCTGGAGCATATCGACCTGAATCAGCTGCCGGAGGCCGATGGCGACCTGTGGATCGAATTGGACTCGGCTGGACGCGAAGCATCCCTGTTTGAAGTGCTGCTGCGGATGATCGGACCGGAAAATGAGCTGATTCCACCGGATGCGTTCATTGCCAGCGCGGAGCGGTTTGACCTCATGCAGGAGATCGATCTCTGGGTGATCTCCAATGCCATCAACCGCATGATTGAGATGGACCGGGCCGGTCAGCGGATCAACCTGACCATCAATCTGTCCACTCACACCCTGGAAGACGAGTCGATCCTGGGGATGCTGAAGGATCTGCTCGCCAACTCGGAAATCAACGGCGAACGGATTGTCTTTGAGGTGACTGAAACTTCAGCCATCACCAATATGGAGGCGGCGAAAAAGTTCATTGGTGAGCTGAAGACCTTCGGTTGTCGCTTTGCGCTGGACGACTTTGGTTCGGGATTCAGCACCTTTTCCTATCTGCGCAGCCTGCCGCTCGATTTCGTAAAAATCGACGGTCAGTTCATCCGCACCATGACCCGGGATTCGGTTGACCGTGCCATGGTCGCCTCCATGATCGATATCGGGCACTCCATGGGCATGAAGACGGTGGCCGAGTATGTGGAAAATCCTGAAGTGATCCGCCTGCTGCGTGAGTGTGGCGTTGACTATGTCCAGGGCCACTATATCGCACGGCCGATGGACCCGACGCAGGGCTACGGCAAGTAGATCCCGGCAACACGAATGGCGCGCATCAGCTGCGCACCGGCAGCCTCCATCTCCTTCACCGCTTCGGAATACTGACGCTGCTCGGCAAGCTCTGCGGCCTGCGCCCGATGCCGACCTGCACTGCCGATGGCTGCGTCCATCTGGTTGGCTGCGCGGGGATCCTGACGCCGATCCCGGGTCAACAGCTCGGTGACCACAAACAGATTGGCCAGGTGCTCCGTTTCGTAGGCATACTCCTCCTCCGGCGATGCGAAGCTGAGGCTGCGGACCAAAGTTTTTCCTTCACGGGCCTGGGCGATGAGCTGTCGCAGCAGGGTGTAGGCGTCGTTGAGTTTGCCCAGGGCAGTTGACCACTCGCCGGCTGCTGCGGCGTCACCGGCCTGCGCGATGATGGCCTCCAGAGCCGGAGCCAGCGCCGCCCTTCCTCCCTGCTCGGTGGCGATGCGCTTATAGGCCTCAAGCAGCGCATTGACACTCAGGAGCAGACGGTCGAACTGCTCGCGCTGGGCAGCCTGGTCCGCTACCGGCTCCCGGGATCCCACCGGCTCCTGCACCGATCTGCTCTCTGCGCGACGTCCAATCAGCTGTTGCAGCGTCCGATAGGCACGGTCCAGCGCTTGCATGGCTTCCACGCCACTTTGGTCGGACCACGCCTGCTTGGCCCGGGCGATGTCGTCACGCACGGACGCCAGTTCCCCGCGGCTCGCCTCCCCCATCTCGGCCGCGAGGCGCATATCAGCAGCCAGCAGCGCCTCTACAGTCTGCAGCCGCGCCTGGTACCTCTGTTCAGTCACCGGCTCAGCAGCCGCTGCACCTCCGGAGGTAACCCAGATCCACAGCACGAATACCAGCCGAACCATCCGTTTGAAAACGTCGTGGGAAGTTCCGGGAACCATGTCTTTCCTTTACTCCTGTCTGCCTGTTCACGGCGTGAAACCGGGAGAATGGCTGATCACACCAAGGTTGCAAACATAGCACCAATCAGGCCACCTTCAAGGGGCAACGCACCACGCAGTGCAGGCACGTGATTCTCCTTGCAACCTCACTGCTGTGTTGCATAATGTGCGCGACGTATTAGCGCGGGAGCTCCCAATGATCCGGGTCCGGGATTTGATGACCACTGAACTGGTCACCATCAATGTCAACGAGTGCCTGAGTGCCGCCAGAGACCTGATGGCCCAGAAACAGATCCGCCATGTGCCGATCATCAGCGACGACGACCAGTTTGTCGGTCTGCTCAGTCAGCGGGATATTCTGCGTATCACCGGGCCGGAATCCCTGGATTTGAATACCCCTTCACAGCAGGACCCGGCCACCTGCGTCAAAGTCCGTGACGTCATGACCGAAGATGTCAATGCGGCAGATGAAGACATGAGTCTGAAAGAGGCCGCGCAATATCTGCTGGATCACAAATACGGCTGCCTGCCTGTGCTCAAGGATGGCTACCTGACAGGAATTCTCACCGAAGCGGATTTTGTGAAGCTCGCCATCCACCTGTTGGACCGAATCGACATCTGACAGATTGTCGGGTCAATCACGCTTTCCTGACCCGCCGGGCACATACCCGCTCAGGGGAAACTGGGCGACATTGCCGGTATCGGCATCCAGTATCTTGGCAGTGCCCTCTTTTTTCACTTCATCCACCCGCACTACCGCATGCATGGGCACCAGGGTGCGGATGACTCCTTCGAATTCGGCTTTCAGCTTCTCTTCGGCCGGATCGACCACCACACTGGATTTCTCACCAAAGATGAGCCCGGAGATCTCCACAAAGCCGTACATTTCCGGCTGACACACCTGCTTCGCATACACTTCATACAGTTTTCCATGGTTGAAGAAGACCACGCGGTAAAGGCTCTTTTTTGGCATTGGAGTATGTTTGCAGCTGTTGTTGAACTTCGGGAATTATAGCGGAGCCCGACCTACTTCTGATCGAGTTTCATCTGGTCCCAAAGGGCATCCATCTGCGCCAGGGTGGCATCGTCCAGTGTCTGGCCCCGGGCCTGGAGTTCCTTTTCCACACGAGTGAACCGACTCTGAAATTTGGCATTGGCAGTCCGCAGTGCCGATTCGGGATTGACCTCTGCTTTACGTGCCAGATTGACACAGGAAAACAGCAGGTCACCAATCTCCTCCTCGATGGCTGCCCTGTTTCCTGCCGTCAATGCTGCACGGACCTCTGCCGTCTCCTCAACAATCTTTGCCACGGGACCCTCCGCATCCGGCCAGTCAAAACCCACTTTGGCGGCTCTTTTTTGGAGCTTGTAGGCGCGAAGCAATGCGGGGAACGCCACGCTGACTTCGTCCAGCCACGCCCCCTGCACCCGCACCCCACGCTCTGCGGCTTTGATCTCTTCCCACCTCTGGGTCTGGTGGTCGCTGCTGGTCACCTGCTCACCACCAAACACATGCGGGTGACGGCGAATCATTTTATCGACAATGGAGCGGGCGACATCCTCGAAGGAGAAGTTCCCGGCCTCCTCCGCCATGCGCGCATAGAACACCACCTGAAAAAGCAGGTCGCCCAATTCGTCCCGCAGCTCGTCGGTCGAGCCCCGTTCAATGGCATCAGCCACTTCGTATGCTTCTTCCAGGGTATAGGGCAGGATGGTTTCAAAGGTCTGTTCGCGGTCCCACGGACATCCATGCTCGGGGTCACGGAGCCGGGCCATCACATCCAGCAGCTGATCCATTGGTGTCATTTGGAATATCGCCCATCGGGTTGGAACACAGTGAGGCATCATGATACCTGACCGGTGGTTGATATTCGGCCGTGAAGGTTGATATACCCATGGCTTGTCCCAATATTTACCAGGAACATTCTCCCTGAACCCCGCGCTGAGCTGAGCTGGAGCAAGCATGAGCGATACCGAATTACTCAATGGTGAAATCGTGGAAGAGGATGCCGTCGCTGACCCAAGTGGTCAGAACGCCGGCACCAGCCTGGCAGTCCCCGGTGACCTGCTGCCCAACACGCTCCACATACTGCCCCTGTTCGAGCGCCCGTTCTTTCCGGCGCAGACCCTTCCATTGGTACTCAACGAAGCCGAATGGCTGAACACGGTCGAGGCGATCGGCGAGACCGCCCACCACAAAGTCGGCCTCATCCTGCTTCGCGACCCCGACGCCGGGGTTGCCGAGGTGACCAACTTCTACACCAGCGGAACGGTCGTTCGCATGCACCAACCCATGCGCGCAAACGGCAAGATCCAGTTCATTGCCGAGGGGTTTGCCCGGTTTCGCATTGTTCGCTGGGTCAGCCGGGCCGACCCCCTGATCGCCCAGGTGGAGTACATCCATGACGAAGAGGTTGAGCAGACCACGGAGATTCGTGCCTACGCCATGGCGCTGATCAATACCATTCGCGAACTGCTGCCACTCAACCCCCTCTTCAACGAGGCACTGAAGCACTTTCTCAATCGCTTCAGTCCCAACGAGCCCGCGCTGTTGACGGATTTCGCGGCCAGCCTGGCAACCGCACCCCGGGAGGACCTCCAGGAGTTGCTGGAAGAGCACGCTCTGCGCCCACGCATGGAAAAGGCACTCACCCTGATCAAAAAGGAACTCGAAATAGCCCACCTCCAGAACACCATCCGCGAGCGGGTCGAAGAACAGATGAGCGAGCAGCAGCGGCGGTTTTTTCTGAAGCAGCAATTGCAGGAGATTCAGAAGGAACTGGGGCTGCAGAAAGACGACAAGACAGCGGACATTGAGCGTTTTCGCGAACGGATCGCATCGCTGGAAGTTCCCCAGCAGGTCGGAAAACGGATTGATGAAGAGCTTGAAAAACTGGCGGTGCTGGAGAGCGGATCACCGGAATACGCGGTGACCCGGGGCTACCTGGATTGGCTCACGGAAATCCCCTGGGGAAAATATTCCAAGGACAAACTGGATCTGGACGCCGCGCGCGCAGTGTTGGACCGGGACCACGACGGTCTGGACGACGTCAAGGAGCGGATCATCGAATTTCTGGCCGTCGGTGCCCTGAAGGGGGAAATCAGTGGCTCCATCCTGCTACTGGTCGGTCCACCGGGTGTGGGCAAAACTTCGATTGGCCACTCCATTGCCGATGCCCTGGGGCGTAAATTCTTCCGATTCAGCCTGGGCGGCATGCGGGACGAGGCTGAAATCAAGGGTCATCGTCGAACCTATATCGGCGCCATGCCCGGAAAATTCGTTCAGGCGCTTAAAGAGTCTGGGGTATCCAACCCTCTGATTATGCTGGATGAAATTGACAAGATTGGCGCTTCCTATCAGGGGGATCCGGCCTCAGCCCTGCTGGAGGTGCTGGACCCTGAGCAGAACACCAATTTTCTGGACCACTATCTGGATGTCCGTGTTGACCTGTCCAAATGCCTGTTTGTCTGTACCGCCAACCAACTCGACACCATACCAAGCCCATTGCGTGATCGGATGGAGATTATCCGGCTCTCCGGTTACATCACTGCCGAAAAGGTGGCAATTGCACGGAATCACCTGCTGCCGAGACAGCTTGAAAAAACCGGCCTGAAACCCTCGCAGCTCAAGATTACCAATGCAGCACTGCGGCTGATCGCAGATGGCTACGCGCGGGAGGCAGGGGTGCGCAACCTGGAGAAACAGATCGGCCGGATTGCCCGGAAGACTGTGGTACAGATCAAGCGCAAGGAGCTGCACAAAGTATCCATCAGCGGCCAAAACCTGGAGAAATATCTCGGCAAACCTTTATTTTCGAAAGAAAAACCCATATCCGGCGTTGGGGTGGTGACCGGTATGGCCTGGACCACCATGGGTGGGGCCACGCTGGATATAGAAGCGACCAAGGTCCATGGCAAGAGCCGTGGCCTGAAACTTACTGGCAAACTGGGGGAGGTGATGAAGGAGTCTGCGGAGATTGCCTACAGCTATATCGCATCACACCTGGAGGAGTTGCAGGCACCGCCCGACTTTTTTGATACAGCACTCATTCACCTGCATGTACCGGAGGGGGCCACTCCCAAGGACGGCCCAAGTGCCGGCATAACCATGGCCTCCGCGCTACTCTCCCTGGCTCTGAACCGGCAGCCGCGCAAGGGAGTAGCCCTGACCGGAGAGCTCACCCTCACCGGCCAGGTATTCCCGGTAGGCGGTATTCGGGAAAAGGTAATCGCGGCGCGGCGCAACGGTCTACGAGAGTTGATACTGCCGGAAGCAAACAGGAGGGATTTTGAGGAGTTGCCGGATCATATCCGAAAAGGGTTGAAGGTCCGGTTCGCGAGCCACTTCAGAGAAGTGGATAATGTGCTGTTTGCACGGTAACACGGCTGCGGCATGCTATAATTCAGCCTCACCAAGACCCGTCCGGTCTGCGTTGAGTGTTGATCGAACCACTACCTTCGCCATGCATATGAACCGTGTCACTTCATTCTTTCTGGTTGTGCTCCTGACCGGAGGAAATATCGCGTTTGCCCAGGAAGGGACCACGCTCAACAATCTGAATCTGCTGGGGCAAAAAGATTTCAGTGACATGTCCCATGACCTGGGCGCAGCGGTCGCCTACAGACGCCTTGCTCCTGCACAGTCGCTGGGGTCCACCGGCTTTGATATGGGGTTTGGTATCTCCTCGACACGGCTTGAACACCAAAGTGCCTTCGATCAGGCAACCAGTGAGGATTCTCCGGATATCCTGCTGATACCCAAACTCTATTTCCAGAAGGGGTTGCCGTACGGTTTTGATGTTGGCGCGTACTATACGGCCGTTCCTGATTCCAATATGGAGCTGGTGGGAGGCGGTGTCAGTTATTCACTGCTTCCGGATCACTCCTTTGCGCCTGCCATTTCCATCCAGGGCACCTTTTCGCGGTTAATCGGTGTCGATGACCTGAGCCTGGATACGCGTGGGCTGGACCTTTCGATTTCCAAGGGTTTCTCCCTGCTCACTCCCTATGTGGGTGTCGGCAGAGTCTGGGTGAACAGCGATCCTGCCCGCAGTACCGGACTGCTGGAGGAGGAGTTCTCCCAGGATCACTACTATATCGGTGCCAACATGAATATCGGCCTGTTCCGCATGGCGCTTGAGGGTGACACCATTGGTGACACCAGCACCTACAATTTCAAGCTGGGTGTGCGCTTCTAGCCCCTATGCCGCCTGTCGCGGCACCAAATCAAATTCGCTTGAAACGCACGATGTGTCGGCGATCGCGTTTACTGGGGCGCCCCTGAGAATTTGACGTCTCCGCCCTTTCCAGACGTTGGCGCTCCCGGGTCTCTTCCCGATTTTTCGTGCTTTCCAGGGTTTCGGCATACAGAAGTTGTGCCGTGGTGGCCGGCCCCCGACGGTCGCTCAACGCCACTACATCAATTTCCATCCGGAGATGGTCACGGGTAATTTCAAGCCGGTCTCCGGGCGAAATCTCCTTGCCCGGTTTTGTACGCTGTCCGTTGAGATGGACCCTGCCGCCGGACACGGCCTCTGCGGCCAGGGTGCGGGATTTGTAAAATCGTGCCACCCACAGCCACTTGTCCACCCGCATTCGTTCACTCATTGGCCACGCCGTGGGGTACATGTCCGGTCGCCACATGCCGGGATGCCGATTCAATGTGAGTGGACTGGTCGTCAAAAAAGATATCCGCGCCAAACGACTTTAAAAACTCCCCTTTCTGCATTCCACCCAAAAAGACAGCTTCGTCAATTCGGATATCCCAATCCCGCAGTGTATTGATCACCCGCTTGTGGGCCGGAGCGGCCCGGGCGGTGACCAGCGCGGTACGGATCGGGGAGTCTTGCTCCGAATATTCACGCTGTATTCGATGCAGTGCTGCGAGGAAATTCTTGAATGGCCCTCCGGCCAGGGGCGTTTCGGCAGCTGCCGATTCAGTGCGCTCAAACTCCTGCAAACCGTTATTTCGGTAAATACGCTCGGCTTCATCGGAAAAAATGACTGCATCACCGTCAAAGGCGACTTTGACCTGTCCGGAGTCGGGTAACCGACCATCGCCAGGCGAAGGGATGATGGTGGCTGCCGCCACACCAGTTGCCAACGCCTGGCGGACATCCCGCCCATCAGCGGAGAGAAACAGATGCGCGCCGAACGAAGATGCGTAACGATAGGGAGAGGTCCCGCCGGAGAATGCGGCGCGGGTAATGGACAGTCCGTGATGCTGGATGGAATTGAAGACGCGCAGTCCAGTATCCGCACTGTTTCTGGACAGTAGAATGACCTCCACGCGCTGTCGTTGGCTGTTGTTCAGCGCCAACAGCTTACGTACCAGGGGGAAAGCCACACCGGGTTGCAAGGGCAGGTTTTCGTGTTCGATCTGGTAGGCCCTATAGGTATCGACCCCCGCCTGCTCGAACACCTGGTGTGACTCCTCCAGATCAAACAGCGCCCGGGAAGATATCGCCACGACCAGTTTGGTCGCCAAGCCGTTCAACTCCATCAATCACCGCTTATTCCAACCTGATCAGGCCTCAAGTGTAAGCCGAACCCACTGCGGGACAAACAAAAAAGGCGCCATACGGCGCCTTTGTGGGATTGGATCGAGTTACTGCCGTGGTTTGGACACAACAGTCAACCGATCGCGGTTTTTGTCGAGAGTTGCTTTGCCAATACCCTTGACCGACAATAGGTCGTCCACGGTGAGGAATGGCCCGTTTGTATCCCGGTAAGCAACAATCGCCGCAGCCTTTTTCTCACCAATCCCCACCATGCTCTCAGCCAGTGTGGCAGCGTCAGCGGTGTTGATATCTACCGGCTCGTTCGCCCAAGCCAGCGGACTCGCGGCAAGCACAATCAACAACAACAGTTTTCTCAGCCAATTCATACCTGTCTCCTTGGTTGACAATTACTCCATTGCCGAACGATTTCGGCACGACCGAGCATACCGCAGTTGTGCTAAACGCAGAAGTTGCGGATTTCTGAATTTATTGTCAGCAAAACGCTCATTGGATCGTCAGCCTGAGTCACCGGCCGACCGACAACCAGATAGTCAGAGCCGTTGGCGATGGCATCACCAGGAGTGGTCACCCGATGCTGATCACCACGGTCGGAGCCGGCAGGACGCACCCCCGGAGTGACCAGTAGGAACCGTTTACCGCACACTTCGCGCAGCCGGACGGCTTCGGCCGGGGAGCAGACAACCCCATCCATACCGCTCTGCTCCGCCAGTTTCGCGAGACGTACCACCGCTTCCTCGGCCCTCCCTTGCATACCGATCTCAGCGAGGTCGCTGTCCGACATGCTGGTGAGCACCGTGACCGCAATCAACAAGGGAGGATTGGCTACCTGACTCAGTGCTTCACGGGCCGCCTGCATCATTGCGCTGCCGCCGGAGGCATGGACGTTTACCATCCACACGCCCAGCCTTGCCGCGGCACTGACTGCCCTGCCCACCGTATTCGGAATGTCGTGAAATTTCAGATCCAGAAATACGTCGTAACCGAGCCCAACCAACTCCGAGACAATCGCGGGTCCCGTGCTGGTGAACAGTTCTTTGCCCACCTTGACCCGGCAGCTGTCGGGGTTCAGACGCTGGCGGGCAAAATTCAGTGCCTGGTCCGACGAAGGGAAATCGAGAGCCACAATCACTTTTGAACTGCTATTCGACATTCGCCATCCTCAATGACTGATTTCATGCACCACAGCAGTGGCAGGTTTCACTACGCTCCACTGCTTGCAACTCGGGCAGAGCCAATGGATTGCCTTGGCCTGAAAGCCGCAGTTGCAGCAGATGTATGCCGCCTTCTGCGAAAGCAGGTCGTGCATTGACGCCGTAAGCGCACTCAATACCGGCTGTAGAGCCCCATTTGATTTAAGGTATGCCAGATCGGCAAGTTCAACAGCGGACTCCAAAGTCGGCGATTGTTCTAGCCCGACAAGCAGCCGTTGGACGGCGCTGTCGTCTTCACTCTTGTCGAACAGCTCTTTGGCGTAGGCGAGTTGAACCGGTACGCTGTCCGTCCGGCCGATCAGAGACTCCAGGTAGCTGCGCCAGGTATCCTGCTGGCCCATCTGTATATAGCAGTCATGCATGGGTTCAAGTACCAGCGGCAAATAGTCGCTGTCCTGCTGCTCGATTTGTCGATAGTGTTTTAATGCCTGCTTGAGGGCACCGGTCTCCTTCAGCATGTCACCCAACAGGATGCTGGCGCGGGCGCAATTTGGATCTGTGCTCAACGCCTGCCTGCACAGTTTTTGCGCCACGCTGAAGTCCCGTCTGGCGCGGGCGGCAACCGCCAGTTCGCAGTAGTAGTGAGCAATCGTCTGGGTTCTGGACTCTGCGGTCTCGCTCTGCAGCCGTTTCGCCGTCTGGATGGCATTGTCCCACTCCTTCTCCTGCTCGTAGATGGTGAGGAGCTCTTTGAGGGCAGCGACAGAGTGTGTTTTTTCGGCGGACAACTCTTTGAGTAAAGCCTCGGCGCGGTCAAAAAGACCTGCAGCCAGATAGTCTTTTGCCAACGCCAGCAGGGCGTCCGAGCGCTCCTGCCTGGACAGGGTGGGCCTGGCAATCAGATTTTGGTGAATGCGGATGGCCCGCTCCACTTCGCCGCGGCGCCGATAGAGCTTACCCAGTGCGAAGTGAATTTCGACGGTCTCGCTATCCACTTCCAGCAGTTTGACAAAGGTCTCGATAGCCTTGTCTGAATCCTCGTTCAATAGGTGGTTCAGACCTAATAGATAGGCCGGGCGATATCTGCTCGAAGAGGTGGCTGCACTATGGGGCTGGCGTCGGCCAATCCACCAGCCACTCGCCGCGGCCACCGGCAGCAGAAGCCACAGCAATTCCCACATACCTACCTGTCATCCCTGGTCGGCAGTGCTCGCAAGGCTGAAATTTCCTGTTCCACAACCTTTAATTTACGACGTAAACGTGCACTCTCACCCTTTGCACGCAGTATCAGAATGGAAGAGGCCAAAGCGCCCAACAGCGCACCGCCGGCCAGTGCACTAACAACAATCAGCGACAACGGCAGCTCTTTGCTGCCGAAGTAATAGTTGAGTGCGACCGGAGAGGCATTGATGGTGGCAAAAGCCAAGCCCACCAAAAAGAGCAATGCGAGAACCACAATATTGAAAATTTTGATCATGCGCATAACTTCTTGATCAGCGATCAGCTGCTCCGCTTTGGGATTTCAGCTATCAACGCTACTGCTGTACCTCGCCCATGCGCATGGTGCGAACCCGTGATCGGTTCAGTTGAACGATTCCGAATCCTTGCCCGCCGATTCGTTGACGCGCTCACGCAACTCCTTGCCGGGCTTGAAATGAGGGACATACTTTCCGGCAAGCGTTACGGCGGTTCCCGTTTTCGGATTCCGTCCGACCCGTGGCGGACGATAGTGCAACGAGAAACTTCCAAACCCCCGGATTTCAATACGCTGACCCGTGGCCAGCGCCTGGCTCATCAACTCAAGAATATTCTTGACGGCCAACTCCACATCTTTATATGCGAGGTGACTCTGTTTCTGTGCCAGTTGTTCGATTAATTCAGATTTTGTCATTATCGGCTCTTCGTCCTGTGGGGGGACTTCCGTCCCCCCATGTCCAGAATGGAGAGGCTCTAGTCGTTTTGACTGTCGAGCTGTTCTTTAAGTATATCACCCAGCGTTGTGGTGCTTGCCTGTGAGCTGCGTGCCAGTTCGCTCATCGCTTCCTGCTCTTCATCGCTATCTTTCGCCTTGATGGAGAGGGAAATGGTGCGGTTCTTGCGATCCACACCAATGAACTTGGCTTCCACCTCATCACCTACGTTGAGCAGGCTGCGGGCATCTTCCACGCGATCACGGGCCATTTCGGAAGCCCGCAGATAGCCTTCCACGCCTTCCACCAGACTGATCACCGCGCCCTTGGCGTCCACTTCAAGGACCGAGCCCCTGACGATGGCACCCTTGGGATTGGCGGCCAGGAAGTTGGAGAAGGGATCCTGCTCCAGCTGCTTCACACCCAGCGAAATGCGTTCACGTTCGGCATCTACAGCCAGCACCACGGCTTCCAGTTCGTCACCTTTTTTATAGTCACGAACCGCTTCTTCGCCCGGCGCATTCCAGGAGATATCGGAGAGATGTACCAGTCCGTCGATACCACCATCCAGGCCGATGAAAATACCGAAATCGGTGATCGACTTGATGGTGCCCACCACTTTGTCACCCTTGTTGTGAGTGGCGGCAAACTCGTCCCAGGGATTGGTCTGGCACTGTTTGATACCCAAGGAGATACGGCGACGCTCTTCATCGATGTCGAGAACCATCACTTCAACATCATCACCCAGCTGGACGATCTTGCTCGGATGGACGTTTTTGTTGGTCCAGTCCATTTCGGACACGTGCACCAGACCCTCAACACCCTCTTCGATCTCCACGAAGCAGCCATAATCGGCCAGGTTGGTCACCTTGCCGAACATGCGGGTGCCCACCGGGTAACGGCGGGCCAGATCGACCCATGGATCTTCGCCCAGCTGTTTCAGCCCCAGGGAAACACGGTTGCGCTCGCGATCGAACTTGAGCACCTTGACATCAATTTCGTCACCGACATTGACCACTTCGCTCGGATTTTTAACCCGCTTCCAGGCCATGTCGGTGATATGCAGCAGACCGTCAATACCGCCCAGATCAACAAATGCACCGTACTCGGTGAGGTTCTTGACGATACCTTTGACCGACTGACCTTCCTGCAGATTCTTGAGCAGTTCTTCGCGTTCGGCACTGAATTCGGACTCCACCACCGCGCGGCGGGAGACCACCACGTTGTTGCGGCGACGATCCAGCTTGATCACCTTGAAATCGAGTTCCTTGCCTTCCAGATAGGTGGTGTCGCGCACGGGGCGGACATCCACCAGGGATCCGGGCAGGAAGGCGCGCACTTCACCGATGCTGACGGTGAAGCCACCTTTGACTTTGCCACTGATGATACCGGCGACTGCTTCACCGGCTTCAAAAGACTTCTCGAGCTTGGTCCACCACTGTGCGCGCTTGGCTTTTTCGCGTGACAGGCGGGTTTCACCGAAACCATCCTCCACAGCGTCCAGCGCCACCTCTACGGTGTCACCAATCGAAACTTCCATTTCCCCGTTGTCTCCCAGGAACTGGGACACGGGGATCACGCCTTCGGACTTCAGTCCGGCGTTGACGACGACAAATTCCGGGCCTACATCGACCACCTGGGCTTCAACGATGGTTCCGGGACGCATCTGCGTCTTGGCAATGCTCTCTTCAAAGAGCTGGGCAAAGCTTTCGCTCATATCAAGTTGACCTTACACCTGGAGGGATTCCAGGCACCTTACGTGAATGTCACATACGTGACGGTTTGTGTGTGTTACAAGCACCGGCCCTGACCGGTACTCACCAGTTGCCATCCAGCCTTTTCTCGGTCTGCATGGCGATCTCTTCAACCACCTCATCGATGCTCAAATGGGTGGAATCAATCTGCAGTGCATCAGCGGCCGGTTTCAGCGGTGCATGCGTGCGTTCCGCATCACGCCTGTCACGTTCAATGATGTCCTTCAGAAGGGCGGCTAGACTAGCATCCATTCCTTTTTCTTTCAACTGCTTATAGCGCCTTTCGGCGCGCTCTTCCGGGGCTGCCGTCAAATAGATTTTGAGGGTGGCTTCCGGAAAAACCACGGTGCCCATATCCCGGCCGTCGGCAACCAGACCAGGACCTGTGCGAAATGCCCGCTGTCGGGCCAGCAGCGCGGCCCGGACACCCGGCAATACAGCGACCCGCGAAGCCGCATCCCCCGACTCTTCTGTGCGGATTTGGTCGCCTACCGGCAATCCGTCGAGCAGGACTCCGGACTCATCCGAAGCCGGATCCGGATTGAAGACCACGTCCAGTTGCCCGGCGAGTGCGGCGAGCGCCGGTTCGTCATCGAGTGCCACTCCCCGCCTGTGCGCTGCCAGGCCAACCAACCGATAAAGCGCCCCACTATCCAGATAGGCCCATCCGAATCGGGTTGCCAAGGCCCGACAGACTGTCCCTTTTCCGGACCCGCCGGGGCCATCGATCGTCACGACAGGTGTGGAACTCTCGACCATTACAGCTCTCGGGTTGCATGAAACGAGACGTCGGGATGGCGCTCCAGAGCCAGGTTGAGATTGACCCGGGTAGGTGCCAGATAGACCAGCATGTCGTCGCCATCCAGCGCCAGGTGCTCGTAGACCTTCTCCCTGAAACGCGCCAGCACTTTCGGGTCAGGGCAGCTAACCCAGCGCACGGTAGCCAGTTGCACCGGCTCGAAATGACAGGCGACGCCATACTCCGTTGCCAGTCGGTGGGCGGCCACTTCGAACTGCAGCATCCCAACGGCACCAACAATAATATCGTTATTTTTCAGCGGTTTGAAAATCTGTGTGGCTCCCTCCTCACACAACTGCTGCACACCCTTCTGCAGTGCTTTGCTCTTCAACGGATCCTTGAGCACCACCCGCCGGAACAGTTCTGGGGCGAAGGACGGGATTCCCAGAAAACGGAGCGACTCCCCTTCGCTGAAGGTGTCGCCCACCCGAATCGTGCCGTGGTTGTGCAGTCCGATAATGTCGCCCGGGTAGGCCACTTCGGCCATTCCCCGGTCCGCCGCAAAAAAGGTGGTTGCGTTGTTGACCACCATGTCCCGGGCCAGCCGTACATGGCGCATTTTCATGCCGCGACGGTATTCCCCGGAGCAGACGCGCATGAACGCCACCCGGTCGCGATGGGCCGGATCCATATTGGCCTGCACCTTGAACACAAACCCGGAAAAAGCAGGCTCATCGGGATTGACCTGCCGGTTCTCAGTTGCCCGGGGCTGGGGAGGTGGAGAATAGGTGACGAATTCGTCCAGCAACTCACGGATGCCGAAATTATTGATGGCGGAACCGAAAAATACGGGGGTCAGCTCCCCACGCCGGAATGCTTCCTCATCGAACTCGTGGCTCGCCCCCTTCACCAGTTCGACGCTCTCCAGCAGCTCATCGAGCTGGTCACCCAGGAGTTCCCGCAGCCGCGGATTGTCCAACCCCTGCACGGTCTCCTCCTCGGTCTCCAGGCTGTGCTGGCCCGGACGGAAAAATCGTACCGACTCAGTCCGCATGTCGAAAACACCCTTGAAACGCTTTCCCATGCCAATGGGCCAGGTCACTGGTGCGCACTGGATTTTGAGTACTGACTCGATCTCGTCGAGCAGATCGATCGGATCAAGCCCCTCACGGTCGAGCTTGTTGATAAACGTGACAACCGGGGTCGTACGCATGCGGCAGACATCCAGCAGTTTGATGGTCCGATCCTCCACCCCCTTGGCGGCATCGATCACCATCAGCGCGGAGTCGACCGCGGTCAGGGTCCGGTAGGTATCCTCGGAGAAATCCTCGTGCCCCGGGGTATCCAGTAGATTGACCACCGCATCGTCGTAGGGGAACTGCATCACCGAAGTGGTCACAGAGATGCCGCGCTGCTGTTCGAGCTCCATCCAGTCGGAAGTTGCATGCCGCGAGGCCTTCCGGCCTTTGACGGTCCCGGCCATCTGGATGGCCCCACCGTAGAGCAGCAGTTTCTCCGTCAGCGTGGTTTTGCCCGCGTCGGGATGGGAAATAATGGCGAAAGTACGTCGGCGGACGTACTCACTCAAATGTCGGGACATGGAAACTGTGGCTTCGTGGTTGCAGAAGGCCGCGGATTATACCCCAGCGTTCGGATACCTAGACAGCCCTGGCAAGAATCAGTGCATCTTCCCTACCGGACACATCCGGGTAGTAGTCGCGGCGAATGCCGACTTCATGAAAGCCAAGCCGTTCATACAGCCGAAGCGCTGCTTTGTTGGAAGGACGCACCTCGAGCAGGATGGTATCGGCATGGAGTCGGCGTGCGACGTCAATAAAGTGGATCAGAATCCTACGCCCCAGCCCGGCCCCCTGAAAATCAGGGTCCACGGAGATATTGAGCAGGTGCGCTTCCCCCGCTCCCGCGGAGAGCACACCATAGCCCCTAATGGTGTTGTCGACACAGAAGACCCAGCAAGAGTAGCCGACCCGGATACAGTCCCGAAAGATGCCTTCGGTCCAGGGAAAGGGATAGGCGCGCCTTTCGATGGCGATCACCTCATCAATATCCTCGCCCGCCATGGGCCTTACAGCAGTTTCACCGTGATCTGACCGAACGGCAGCCATGACTCTCCCCGCTAACCCGTCAATCCAAACAAATCAGGCAGAATCCGCTTCTGCCAAAACCTGCTGCAACAATAGTAGATCCTGCCAGCTTTTTCGCTTCTGGTCCGGCGAGCGCAGCAGATAGGCCGGATGGTAGGTGACCACCAGCGGCAGCCCTGGTGGATCAAGGCGATGAACTTTTCCGCGCAGTCGACCTACTGGGCTCTCATCCCGCAACAGCGTTTGCGCGGAAACACGGCCCACACACAGAATCACTCGCGGACTGATCCACGCGATCTGCTGTTGAAGGTAGGGCAGGCAGGCTGAAATTTCATTCGCTTGCGGGTCGCGATTTCCGGGCGGACGACATTTGACGATATTGGCGATGTAGACCGATTCCCTGGCAAACCCCACCGCCCTGAGCATGGCATTCAGCAGCAATCCGGCCCGGCCGACAAAGGGTTCGCCCTGCCGATCCTCCTCGGCTCCCGGCCCCTCGCCCACCACCAACACCTTGGCCGCGCGGTCCCCGACGCCGAATACCGACTGGGTCCGCCCGCTTGCCAGACCACATTTCTGACACACGGCCACCTGCTGCGCCAATCCATGCCAATCGGCGCCCGGAACTGAGACCGGAGTGGACACACGCACCTCTGGAGAGGTACCTGGTTCGGCAGCGACGACAGAGCGCCGCTGCCAAACAGGGATGCCCATCTCCCGCAGAGCGGTCAGTCGGTCCATAGGGTGTTACACGTCGGCCGATTGCGGGTGCGCCCGTTCAGCTCCCCGGTGCAGCAGATTGAGCGCCTGGATGTAGGCTTTGGCCGAAGCAATCACAATATCAGTGTCCGCTCCCTGGCCATTGACGATGCGACCGTTCACGGAAAGCCTGGCGGTAACCTCGCCCTGCGAATCCGTGCCACTGGTGATGGCATTCACCGAATAGAGCAGCAATTCGGCGCCCGATGCCACCACGCTCTCAATTGCCCGATAGGAGGCATCCACAGGTCCCGAGCCGATACTCACCCCCGTGTGCTCGGTTCCATCGACGGAGAGGGTCAGGTGGGCTTCCGGCGTCTCACCCGTTTCTGAACAGACCCGGAGCGACACCAGTTTGTAGCGGTCATTTTTCCCATCGAGTTGGGCTTCGGAAACAAGGGCGTGCAAATCCTCATCGTAGATCTCATGCTTCTTGTCCGCGAGTGCCTTGAAACGCACGAAGGCGTCGTTCAACTCTTCCTCGCTGCGAAACTCGACACCCAGCTCCTGGAGGTGGGTTTTGAATGCGTTCCGCCCCGAGTGCTTGCCCAGGACCATCCGATTGGAGTTCCAGCCCACGTCCTGGGCGCGCATGATTTCATAGGTTTCACGGGATTTCAGTACGCCATCCTGGTGGATGCCGGATTCATGCGCGAACGCATTGGCACCCACAATTGCCTTGTTAGGCTGCACCGGAAACCCTGTGATGCCGGAGACCAAACGCGAACAGGGCACAATCTGCGTGGTATCGAGATTGGAGTTACAGGGAAATACATCCTGGCGGGTACGTACCGCCATGACAATCTCTTCGAGAGAGGCATTCCCTGCGCGTTCGCCCAGACCATTAATCGTGCACTCCACCTGGCGCGCACCGTTCAACACCGCCGAGAGCGAGTTCGCGACAGCGAGGCCCAAATCGTTGTGGCAATGCACCGAAAAGATGGCTTTATCCGAATTGGGCACCCGCTCAATCAACCGGCGGATGGTATCGCCAAATATTTGCGGCAGACTGTATCCCACAGTGTCCGGAATATTGATCGTAGTGGCGCCTGCATCGATTACGGCTTCGATGATTCGACACAGAAAATCAACTTCTGAGCGCCCCGCGTCTTCCGGCGAAAACTCCACGTCGCTGGTGAACTGGCGTGCCAACCTGACGGCTTTAACAGCTTGTTCCACCACCTCATCCGGCTGCAGCCTCAGCTTTTTCTCCATGTGGATGGGTGAGGTGGCAATAAAAGTGTGTATACGCGCCGAATTGGCACCTTTCAACGCCTCAGCGGCACGCTCAATATCAGCCGCTGTCGCCCGCGCCAATCCGCAGATCGTGCTCTCCTTGACTGCCGCGGCGACGGCTTTCACCGCCTCGAAATCACCCTGGCTGGCAATGGGGAATCCGGCCTCGATAACGTCGACCCGCATCCGTTCAAGTGCCTTGGCGATGCGGACTTTCTCTTCGCCATTCATTGACGCGCCAGGGCTCTGCTCACCGTCGCGAAGTGTGGTATCAAAAATAATGAGTTTGTCGCTCATGTCTCTGCTCCAGATGGATCATGTTCCCGTCACACGGTCGATGATCCGTAAATTCGGTTTTGGGGGGATTTTAGCTTGTTTTGTGCGACTGCCCTCGCACGGGGTGTGTATTAAATGCCGCCCAGCGGCAGCAGTCGCAGCAGGAGCAGGGGAAGCAGCAGACGAGGGCAACCACCGGTGCAGAAATGCCGGTTGGGCATGCTGAAGATTCGATTGCTTGACTGTGTCATGGTGATGGCTCGGCTCAGGCAACTATAACCTCCGCGCCGCGCATTTGCCAAGCTAGTCGGAACCGGTTTTTTTTGCATCCGTGGCCTCTTGCGGCGCGTCGCCATCCCCAGCGGTTGATTCCGTGGCTCCGACATCGGCGTCACTTCCGCGGTCCTGCTGTCTCTTTCGCCGCCAATGCACCAGCGCCACGGCAGGCCCCGAAAGCCCGTATCCGATGGCAAGGGCAAACAGGATACCCGGTGGCTCCAGGAGCACCACGCCAAATCCCAGCATGATCACCACGGCCACCACAAAGGGGACCCGTCCCTTGAGATCCACGTCCTTGAAACTCCGATAGAGAATGCTGCTCACCATCAACAGTCCGGCACCCACCGTCAACACCAGTGCCATGGGGGCTGCGTCGGCGCCGCCAATCCCTTTGTCCACCGACACCCAGATGAAGCCGGCTACAATGGCCGCGGCAGCCGGACAGGCGAGGCCCTGAAAGTATCGCTTGTCGACCGTTCCGACCCGCGTATTGAACCGAGCCAGTCGAAGTGCCGTACCAGCGGTATAGACAAAAGCGGCGAACCACCCGAGTTTTCCTAGTCCCGACAGCGACCACTGATAGATGACGAGCGCCGGTGCAATACCAAACGAGACCATATCGGACAGGCTGTCGTACTGCACCCCAAACTCACTTTGGGTGTTGGTCATGCGAGCCACACGGCCATCCAGACCGTCCAGCACCATGGCGATAAAAATGGAAGCGGCTGCCGCCTCAAACCGCCCATTCATCGCTGCAACGATGGCGTAAAAACCCGCAAACAGCGCAGCCGTGGTAAACAGGTTCGGCAGGATGTAAATGCCGCGATGGCGTTTGGTCTGGGTATCAGGCAGTTCGTCCTGCATCGGTCTAATCCTGTAAAGTGGCGTGGGGTTGGCGTTCACCGGATGGCGTCGGTTCACGGACCAGCGTGGCAAGCAGATCTGATCCGGCCATCAGCCGATCACCCTCTTTCACCTTCATTTTTGCAGTGAGTGGCAAATAGAGTTCAACACAGCCAAGAAAAAAAATGAAGCCACACCGCTGCCCCTGACCGAGTCGCTCACCATTTACCACACGACACCGCGGTTTGATCCACCAACGCGGTGAATAGACGGCAAAGAGCATACGGTCGCCTTCATCAGTCACCAACTCCCTGGCAGTCGCACTGGTGGCAACACCGGCACCACAGCCGCCCAACCGATTCCCGGCCCAGGAGTTGGCCACTTTGCCCTCGCTGGGGCTTCTCACCAGATAGGGACCGAGTGGTGTCGAGCGAATCCGCACCCGCCGGCTGGGTAACTGTCGGTAGGGATCGTCGCGCTCGTCGATTCCGACCACCTGCCCGTCCAGCGGCGATACGATTCCCAGCGGAGCCGCGGGTACCGTTCGCGCCGGATCGCGGAAAAGGTAGGTGACTAAAATTGAAAGGCCGCCCAACAGGGCGGCCCCTACATACCAGCCGACCAGCACCAGCCCCACGGTAGCAGTCCACAGCGAAAACACCCAGGACTGAACGGCAGGTGCCACACCGAACAGGCTATGGCGAGCCATTTGCGACCTACCGGAAACCGGATCGGTGTCGGTGCGATGGCGTCAGTTGACGTCCTTGTTAACCAGCTTGCCGGCCTTGATCCAGGGCATCATGCCACGCAGACGTGCGCCCACCTCTTCAATGGGATGTTCCTGGCCCAAGCGACGCTTTGCCTTCAGGGTGGCGGCACCCGCCAGGTTTTCCTGGATGAATTCCCGGGCAAATTCACCGTTCTGGATCTCCTTCAGAATTTCACGCATTTCCCACTTGGTCTCATCGGTGATAATGCGCGGTCCGCGGGTAAGATCACCGTACTCCGCGGTGTTGGAGATCGAGTAGCGCATGTTGGCAATGCCACCTTCGTACATCAGATCGACAATCAGCTTCAGTTCGTGCAGGCATTCGAAGTAGGCCATTTCCGGTGCATAACCCGCCTCGACCAGGGTTTCGAAGCCAGCCTGTACCAAGGCGGTGGCTCCGCCACACAGCACGGCCTGCTCACCGAACAGATCGGTTTCGGTCTCTTCGCGGAAGGAGGTTTCGATCACCCCGGCGCGGCCACCACCATTGGCGCTGGCATAGGAGAGTGCGATCTCCTTGGCGCGACCGGAGGCATCCTGGTGTACTGCAATCAGGCTGGGTACACCACCACCCTGGGTGTAGGTAGAACGCACCAGGTGGCCCGGGCCCTTGGGTGCGACCATGATCACGTCCAGATCGGCCCGCGGTTCGACCTGGCCGAAATGGATGTTGAAGCCATGGGCAAAAGCCATGACGGCACCCTGTTTCAGATTGGCCGCAAGCTCTTCGCGATAGAGGCGCGACTGATGCTCGTCGGGTACCAGGATCATGACCAGGTCGGCATCTTTGGCGGCATCGGCAGGTTCTTTGACCTCAAAGCCGGCATTCTTGGCCTTTTTAACTGAGCCGGAGCTGGCACGCAGGCCGATCACGACATTGACACCGGAATCGCGAAGGTTGTTGGCATGGGCGTGGCCCTGCGAACCGTAGCCAATAATGGCCACCTTCATGCCCTGGATGATGGACAGGTCGGCGTCCTTATCGTAATAGATATTCATAGTCAGGTTTCCCCTTGTTCAGTCAGATCAGTTTCAATTCTGTCGGGTGGGAACGAAACACCGGTGCCTAGCCGCGACGGAAAGCCGGGTATATTACCTCACGACCGTGCTTTGATACAGGCCACCATGGATAGGAAAACAGGCGCCCTGAGGCGCCTGCTTCGTGCATACATAGGCGACCGGATTCAGAGGCGGAGGGACTTTTCCCCCCGCGATATACCCATGGCGCCGGAGCGTACCACCTCCAGGATCCGCCCCTCGGACAGGACCCGGATGAAAGCATCGAGTTTGCTGGTTTCTCCAGTCAATTCAATGGTATAGGTCCGATCAGTAACATCGATGACTTTGCCCCGGAAGAAATCTGCCAGGCGCGCCACCTCTGTCCGGTCATCGCCCTCCGCCTTCACCTTGACCATGAGCATTTCCCGCTCGATGTGAACGCCCTCCGTCAGGTCGACGAGCTTGACGATATCCACCAGCTTGTTCAACTGCTTGGTGATCTGCTCGATGATTTCGTCGTTACCGCGGGTAACCAGCGTCATGCGTGATAGGGTGGCATCCTCGGTGGGGGCCACGGTCAGTGATTCAATGTTGTAGCCCCGGGCCGAAAAGAGTCCCGCCACCCGCGAGAGCGCGCCCGATTCGTTTTCAATGAGTATGGAGATGATGTGTCGCATGGCTTACACCAGGATCATTTCATTGAGGCCGGCACCCGCCGGTATCATCGGGTAGACGTTTTCGGTCTGGTCGGTAATAAAGTCCATGAAGACCACTTTGTCTTTGATTTTCATTGCTTCTTTTAGCGTCTTTTCCACATCTTTCGGATTGTCCACACGCATGCCCACGTGTCCGTACGCCTCGGCCAGTTTGACGAAGTCGGGGATCGACTCCATGTAGGAACTGGCGTAACGCCCTTCGTAGAAAAACTCCTGCCACTGCCTCACCATCCCGAGATAGCGATTGTTGAGATTTACGATCTTGATCGGCAACCCGTACTGCCTGCAGGTTGCCAGCTCCTGGATGCACATCTGGATACTGCCCTCGCCGGTAATGCAAGCGACCGTCTCCTTCGGGTGGGCAAACTGGACTCCCATGGCCGCCGGGAGTCCGAAACCCATGGTGCCCAGACCACCGGAATTGATCCAACGGTATGGCTGGTCAAATTTGTAGTATTGGGCCGCCCACATCTGGTGCTGACCCACGTCGGAGGTAACAAAAGCCTTGCCCTTGGTCACCTTGTACAGGGTTTCCACCACGTGCTGCGGCTTCACCTTGTCTCCGCTGATATCGTATTTGAGGCATTTTTTGGCGCGCCACGCCTCGATCTGCTCCCACCAGGCCGCCAACGCCGCCGCGTCTGGTTTGCGCTTGTCGGCCTTGATCAGGTCGATCATGGTGTCGAGCACGTCATCCACCGGACCGACTATCGGAACCTGAACCCGGACATTCTTTGAAATCGAGGAAGGATCTATGTCGATATGGATGATCTTGGAATGCGGGCAGAACTTCTTGATGTTGCCGGTGACCCGATCATCGAATCGGGCACCGATCGCGATCATCACATCGTTCTCATGCATGCCCATGTTCGCTTCATAGGTTCCATGCATGCCCAGCATACCCAGAAACTGCCGGTCGGTCGCCGGGTAGGCACCCAACCCCATCAGCGTGTTGGTCACGGGAAAATTGAGGAGCTTGGCAAAGTCCTGCAGTTGCCTTGAACCGTTGCCGAGCACCACACCGCCACCCGTATAGATCATGGGTCGCTTGGCCGTCATGATGAGGTCGACAGCCCGTTTGATCTGACCAATATGCCCCTTCTGGGTCGGATTGTATGAGCGCATCTGTACTTTGCGCGGATACTTGTAGGGAATCTTGATATTCGGGTCGGTCACGTCCTTGGGTATGTCCACAACCACTGGTCCGGGCCGGCCGGTGGTTGCCAGATAGAAGGCCTTCCGGATGGTCTCGGCCAAATCCTCAACCCGCTTCACCAGAAAGTTGTGCTTCACGCAGGGGCGGGTAATGCCAACCGTGTCCACCTCCTGAAAAGCGTCATTACCGATCAGGCTGGTGGGCACCTGTCCGGTGAACACCACCATGGGTACCGAGTCCATATAGGCGGTGGCCACCGCGGTCACCACGTTGGTGGCACCCGGTCCGGAAGTCACCAGACAGACACCAGGCCTGCCGGTAGAGCGGGCGTAACCATCGGCGGCGTGTCCGGCGGCCTGTTCATGGCGAACCAGCACATGCTGCACCTTGTCCTGCTGGTGAATGGCATCATAAATATGGAGAACCGCCCCGCCCGGATAGCCGAATATGCACTCGACGCCCTCATCGTGCAGGGCATGCACAAAAATCTCGGCTCCACTCAGTTCCACGACTGGTCACTCCTCTGTAGGACTTGGATCAGGATAATCAGGGCCACCTTTGTGTCCGCCATGCGGGAATTCATGGGTCGGGTATTTGGGGGGCAAGTGTCAGGAAACTACTTACATTGGTATTGAAGGTCAAGAGTGACGGCATATTTCACCGGCCAAAGCGCGAACCCCGTCGTTTACGCGGAGCGACTCAATCGATATAGTTCGCCTATTCCTTTGAAACACCACGGATATCCTGCAATGCGCCCTACGCTTTCGGCACTAGCAACCGCTACCGCATTACTGGTCCTGGGCCTGAACCCCGTTCAAGCCGCCAAGTACTACAAATGGGTTGACGAAAACGGCGTCACCCAGTTCACCGAACGCAAGCCCGCTTCCGGTTACGTCGGGGGGGTTGAGGAGCACAATGTCAACGTCACAGGAATACGTTCCCAGACCGGCGGCAGCGACCCGGGACAGAGTGACGACGAGCGGGCTCGTCTTTGTGAACAGTCGCGGGAATATCTGGCGAGAATTCAGGGTAGTGATATTTTCAGAACCAACGCCCAAGGCGTCACCGCGAAACTGACAGACGAAGAGAAGCAGACGGAAGTGAACAAAGCACAGAGTCAAGTGGACCAGTTCTGCTCCCAATAGCGGGATCAATCGATCTTTTTCGGGGACCTCCCCCTCCACCATACCTCAACGCCTACTTCGAATAAACACACCATGCGCGTATCCAGTTTCCCCCTTTCGACCCTCAAAGAAGTACCCGCTGACGCGGAAATCATCTCCCATCAACTCATGCTCCGGGCCGGAATGATTCGCAAGCTGGCGGCCGGGATCTACACCTGGCTTCCCGTGGGTCTCAAGGTGCTGCGTAAAGTGGAGGCCATTGTCCGCGAGGAGATGAATCGCGCGGGCGCGGTCGAATTGCTCATGCCATCGGTCCAGCCGGCCGAACTTTGGGAGGAATCGGGCCGTTGGGCACAGTATGGGCCGGAACTGCTGCGAATCAGAGACCGACACAACCGAGAGTTCTGCTACGGCCCCACCCATGAAGAGGTCATTACCGATTTCGCCCGACGGGAGCTGAGGAGCTACAAGCAACTTCCGGTCAACTACTACCAGATACAGACCAAGTTCCGCGATGAGATTCGGCCACGTTTCGGTGTCATGCGCGCGCGGGAATTCCTGATGAAGGATGCCTACTCGTTTCATGTCGATCAGGCTTCGTTGCAGCTGACGTACGACGTCATGTATGCAGCCTATAACCAAATATTCGAACGCATCGGACTCCGTTTCCGCGCAGTACGCGCGGACACCGGCAGCATCGGCGGCAGTTCCTCGCACGAGTTCCACGTGCTTGCCGACTCGGGAGAAGATGCCATCGCCTACAGTTCCAGCGGTGACTATGCCGCAAATGTTGAGCTTGCCGAGGCACTGCCACCTACGGAGCCGCGCAAAGCCCCGGTTTCCACCATGACCAAAGTGTCAACACCCGGAACCATCCGTTGTGAAGACGTGGCGGCGCTGCTTGAGCAAAAACTGCAGCAAACCGTCAAGGCCATAGCGGTGATGCACTCAGACAGGTTCTGCCTGTTGCTGTTGCGTGGCGACCATCAACTCAATGAAATCAAGGTCACCAAAATCTCGGGCATGGGTGAATTCCGGTTCGCCACCGAAGAGGAGATAGTCGCCCATCTGAAATGCGTCCCGGGTTACATCGGCCCGGTTGGAGTTGGCGACAACGTCTCCATCATTGCGGATCGGGCCGTGACCAGCCTTTCTGATTTCACCTGCGGGGCGAATGAGGCCGGCTATCACCTTACCGGAGTCAACTGGGGGCGGGATCTGGCTGAACCTCAGATTGTGGCAGACATTCGCAATGTGGTGACAAACGACCCGTCACCCGACGGCAACGGGCTGCTCGAAATTGCCCGCGGAATCGAAGTGGGGCATATCTTTCAGTTGGGGGACAAATACAGCGCAGCTCTGGGCGCAACTGTCCTGGATGAAGCCGGCAATAACCGGGTAACCACCATGGGATGCTACGGTATTGGCGTGTCGCGTATCGTTGCGGCGGCCATCGAGCAGAACCATGACGATCGGGGCATCGTCTGGCCCGAATCCATTGCCCCGTTTACGGTCGCTCTGTGCCCGATCCAGTACCACAAATCGGAGCGGACCCGTGAGGCGGTCGAACAACTCTATACCGAGCTGCGTTCAGCCGGGGTGGATGTGCTACTGGATGACCGGGACGTCCGACCGGGGGTGATGTTTGCCGACATGGAGTTGATCGGGATACCGCATCGAATTGTGGTCGGTGAACGGAGCCTTGACAAAGGAACCGTGGAATATCGCCACCGCACCGCCGGCGAGGCCGAAGATCTGCCTATGGATCAGGTGATGGCACGCGTGCTCAAATCCCGGAACTAGCCTGTTGCGTGCCGCTCTCTACCGAGCCGGTATCCTGATCTGCTGTACAGCTTTGTCCACGTTTTGGGCTTCCTCAATCAATGCCCAGGAAGCACCGGACCCTGAGCTCCGCCGACTGCTCATAGAATCGGTCGCTCAGAGCACCAGCTTTGAGCATAAGTACGATGCCGAGGTATGGCTCATGGACATGGGCAACCGGCTGAAACCCACGGTGCCGGACACCGAGTATCGACTCGAACTCCTGCGTCACATTCACTCCGAAGCCACCCTTGCCGGACTGCGTCCGGAACTGGTTTTGGCGGTCATTGACGTGGAGAGTCGATTTGACCGCTTCGCAGTATCGGTGGCCGGCGCACAGGGACTGATGCAGATCATGCCCTTCTGGCTTGAGGAGATTGGCCGTCCCAACGATAATCTCTTCGATGTCCGAACCAATCTGCGGATGGGCTGTACGATTTTGAAATATTATCTTGAGATGGAGAAGGGAGATCTCACCCGCGCTTTGGCCCGATACAATGGCAGTGCGGGACGGTTCCGGTATCCAATCCTGGTATTCGATGCCCTGACCAGACGCTGGTTCTGACCCCGTTTCGACTCAACGTCTCTCTAAATTTCTTCCGGGTTCGGCACAACCTTCAGCACTTCTTCTATGGTGGTCAGGCC
>JBNLBB010000016.1:0-21079 GCA_050302415.1 Gammaproteobacteria bacterium
GACCGCATTGGAAATCAGGTTGATCAGCACCTGGATCAGCCGGTCGCGATCGCCTTTGACCAGCCCGGGCTCCTCGGTCAGCTGGCAGTGGAGCCGCGCCCCCTTTTCCGACACCAGTTGACTGGTGGCCGCGACGGCGTCGTTCACCACAGCGCGCAGATCCACGGTGTCCAGGGCCCAACCGCCCCATCCCGCCTCAATCTTGGAGAGGTCCAGCACCTGGTTGATCAGGCGCGTCAGGCGCTCGCTCTCCTTGACCACGATCTGCAGAAACTCGCTGCGCTGTTTCCCGTCGATATCCGGGGTGTTGAGCAGAATCTCGGAAAACGCCCGGATGGAGGTGAGCGGGGTACGCAGTTCGTGGCTGACCGTGGAGACGAATTCATCCTTCAACCGGTCCAGCGCCTTGAGCTGTTCATTGGCCGTCTTCAGTTCGTTGGTGGTCTTTTCCAGGGCGCGTGACTTCTGTTCCAGGCGATGGCTGTATTCAATGACCTGGGTCGCCTCGTCCAGAATGGTCATCACGCCGTCGAAGCTGAGTTCCTCACCCTCCACCACCGAGGAGATCATCACCCGGGCGGAGGCCGCGCCGATGGTTCCGGCCAACAGGCGCTCGGCGTGGTTGACCAGACCGGGAGGTGCCTGGATTTCGGGATCGAGACGCAGGCTGTTCAGCTGGGCATAGCGGGTAATGGCGCGATCCGCCTTGTCCCGCCCGAGGAACCGGGCCAGCAGGGCGTGCACTGCCTCCACCGAAGCGGTACCGTGCCAGTAGCCGGTCGCCTCGCCGTCGGCACGCCGGAAGACATCGACAAAGAGGGTCGCCTGCACCCGTTCAATATCACGCTGGCGGGTGAACATGGAGACTGTCACCAGCAACCCGACGTTGAACAACATGCTCCAGAACACGCTGTGGCTGAGGCTGTCCATGCCCTGCAGTCCGAACAGCTCATAGGGCTTGAGGATCCGCCAGCCGAACAGCCCCTGCTCCAGGATGGAGGCGGGCAGCCAGCCGGAATGGACAAAGGCCGGGACCACCAGGGTAAAGGCCCAGATGGAAAAACCACCCACCAGTCCGGCCAACGCCCCCGACCGACTGGCCCCCTTCCAATACATGCCCAACAGGATGGGTGGGGCAAACTGGGCCGCCGCGGCAAACGACACCAGGCCGATGGTCACCAGGGCGTAGGACTCCCCGATCAGCCGGTAGTAGAGGTAGCCCATCACCAGCACGCCGACGATGACAGCCCGCCGCAGGTTGAGAATGAAGCGGCTCAGGTCGGCGCGGCGGCTGAGCCCGAGCAGTTCACTGCGCAGCAGCACCGGCATGACCAGATCATTGCTCACCATGATGGAAAGTGCGATGGTCGCCACGATCACCATGCCGGTGGCCGCACTGAGCCCCCCCAGGTAGACCAGGAGGGCCAGCAGCTCCTGGCCCTGCACCAGGGGCAGGGTCAGGACGAAGGTGTCCGGATCGACCCCGCCATTCGGAAACACCATCAACCCGCCAAAGGCGATGGGCAACACGAAGATGTTGATCACCAGCAGGTAGAGCGGGAAGAGCCAGCTGGCGGTACTCACGTGCTGCTCGTTCACATTCTCCACCACCGCCACCTGGAACTGGCGCGGCAGAAACAGAATGGCGGTCATGGAGAGAAACAGCAGGGTGAACCAGCTGGTGTAGCCCCCGGGTACGGCCTCCATGCTCATCAGCCGGGCGATTTCGGGGACCGCCGCCGCGCGTTCGAACAGATCGCCCATGCCGCCGAAAATCCCGTAGGTGACGAAAATGCCGACGGCCAGAAAGGCCAGCAGTTTGACCACGGACTCGAAGGCGATGGCCACCACCAGCCCTTCATGGCGCTCGGTGGCGTCAATGTGACGGGTGCCGAAAAGGATGGAAAAGGCGGCCAGCAGCATGGCGACATAGAACGCCGTATCGTGCCACAGCAGGTTGATGGGTGTGCCGGTGTCCGGGTAGTTGGTCAGCACCGTGTAGCTGACCGACACCGCCTTCAGCTGGAGGGCGATGTAGGGCATGATCCCCACCACCGCGATGATGGAGACCAGGCCGCCCAGCAACATGCTCTTGCCGTAGCGCGAGGCAATAAAGTCGGCAATAGAGGTGATCCGGTGCTGCTTGCTGATGCGGATGATCTTGCGCAGCAACAGCCACCAGAGCGTGGCGACCAGGGTGGGCCCGAGGTAGATGGGCAGAAAACTGACCCCTCCGGTCGCCGCCCGTCCCACGCTGCCGTAAAAGGTCCAGGCGGTGCAGTAAACGGCAATCGACAGCGTATAGATATAAGGATTGTTGGCGAGCGGTTTGCCGTGATCGGCACGCTTGTCCGCGTAATACGCGACGGCAAAGAGCAAGCCCAGGTAACCGAAGGAGGCCAGCAGGACGATGCTGTTATTGGTCATCGTCGTCCCTGCGCGGCGGGGGCGTCGGCAGTTGCGGCTGTCGCTTCAGGGCCAGCAGGGTCAGCAGGATGATGCCCAGCCACAGGCCGAAAAAAAAGATGAGCAGTCCGGGAATGCCGCTGAGGCTACCGATTCCGGAGAATAGGGAGAGCAAGGGGTAGTTGAAGAGCAGCAACCCGGCCAGGGCGAGGATCACCAGGTAGTCTTTGCTCTGCGCTCGCGTTCGCATCAGACCTCCTTGCGCCGCTGCCGTGGCTGACAGGCTAGATTTGGGCCTGGCGCCGTCTCACTTCCATCATCTTCTCAGATGCGGCTATGGCTTGTCCAAGTGTGGTGATCCCCTGCTCTTCCAGCAGGTCGATCATCTTAGCGAACAGTTCCGCCGTGGCGAGTGTATCGCCCAATGCGGTGTGGCGTCCCGTGATATCGACGCCCAGGCGCCGGGCAATGGCATCCAGCGTATGGTCGGGCGTGTGGCTGTGCAGGACCACGGAGAGCAGCAGCGTATCCAGGATGGGATTCTCAAAACGCACCTTGCAGCGTGCCTCCTTGAGGCGGATGAACCGCATGTCGAAGGCGGCGTTGTGGGCCACCAGCACCGAGCCGCTGGCAAAGGCATGAAACCGGGGAAGCACTTCAGTGACCACCGGCTTGTCCGTCACCATGTCATCGGTGATGCCGTGAAAGCGGATCGAGGCCTCGGGTATGCGGCGGCCGGGATTGACCAGCTCGTCGAACACCTCGCCGCTGAGGACCCGACCGTTAACCACGCGCACCCCGGCAATGGAGATGATCTCGTCGCCCTCCGCCGGCTCCAGCCCGGTCGTCTCGGTATCAAACACGACAAAATTGAGTGAGCGCAGGGTCCGGTCGCGCACACTGTCGAGTTCGGTGGAGGCGGCTTCCAGATCGAAATCATAGAATTCCGGACGCGGCGGCAGCGTCAGCTGTTGGTCCTCCCACTGCCGGTGCGACAGGGGTAGCGGTACCCGCAACAGGGCGTACCCTGGTTTGCGATGCGCCTGACTCCACATCTCGCTGTTGTGCCGTTCCAGCACGTCGCGCATGGCGATCTCGATGCCTCCTTCGCTGATGGTCTGCCCGGTCCACTGATCGACCTGTGCCGCGGAGAGCGGTTTGCCCTGCCACGAGATGTCCAGGTAGACCCGGCGGTCACCAAGCAGCGCCTCCACCTGCACCTCCTCCACCTGGTGCTCCTGGCGCAGATTGCGCAGCAGCTGGCGCAGCACCAGGCCGACGGAGTGGCCCTCGGCATGCATCCAGAGCGACGGTCCGACAAATTCGATCCTCGGCAGCTCCGAGGCGTAGCGCCGGGAGACGCTGCGTACCAGGTCAGCTGCCTGGAGATCGGCAAGCGTCCAGGGCGCGGAGACCAGGCCGCGCCCTTCGTGGGCTACCTGGTTGAATCGATCGGTCAGCGAGATCACCTCTTCGCTGATCATGCGGTCAAACGCCACCCGCGTCTCCGCGGGCATCTCATGGCGGGTCACCATCTCGATGGCGGCGCGCAAATTGGCAAGCGGCGCGCGCAGCGACTCAACCGATTTGCGAATGGTCTTATCCCGGCGCATCAGCTCATCGACCTTGCGTGTCACATTTTCAAAGGAGAGGATGAATGACGAGCGCAGGGGCGAATCGGATGGCAGCAGGCTGATGTTGCAGTGGAGCAGCATGCCGTCATCGATTGTGGAACTGACAAACTGCGATCCCCCGTCGACCATGCCCGGTGAACCCTGGGGATCAGTCAGCCGGTGATGCAGCAGTTCCAGGGTGTGATCGATGGGGGCGCGGGTGAAAATCTTGTAGAGCGAGCGGCCAAGACCCAGGGAACTGCGGTTTTTCAGAATCCGCTGCGCGGCCGGGTTGTAGAGGATGATCCGCCCTTCGGCATCGGCGACGATGATCCCCTCCTGGATTTCGCGCAGGATGCACTCCAGTTGGGTTTTCTTCTCCTCGAGACCCCGGGCACCGGTGCTCATCGCCTCGGCCACCTCGCGGCGCGCCTGGAAGAGTTGACGGCCCAACTCCTGGGCCACGCGAGGCAGCCGTCCCAGAAAATGGGCACCGCGGATCTCCACTTCGTGGGCGGGATTGGATTGGGCCATGATCTGAATGCTGCCGATAACGGCGGCGAGTGGCCGAAAGATGAGGTAGTCGAGCACCATCCAGCAGATGGCAAGCAGTAGCAGGGTCAGGATAATAGCGCCAGTCAGGACCAGTACCAGACGGGAAGTCTGCGGCCCCTCGGTCATCCCGGCGAGGCCGATCCAACCACCAAACCCGAAAATGAGCATGACCGAAACGGCCAGCGCGAGAAACAGAGTCCAGAATCTGAAGCGGACGCTCATGCTGCAGACCGCACCGGGCTGTCAGCCTTCGCCCAGCAGTTGGTGAACCTTGTCGAGAACTTCCTGGGTCGAGAAAGGCTTGGTGACATACTCGTCGGCACCCAGCGCGAGCCCCTTTTCGCGTTCGATTTCCCGCCCCTTGGCGGTCAGCATGATAATCCGCACGGCGCGGTTGGTATCATTCTGCCGGATGATCTGGCACACCTCGAAACCGTCTTTGCGCGGCATCATGACATCGAGCAGCACGAGGTCGGGGTGGTGCTGTGATACGGCTTCCAGCGCCGCTTCGCCGTCGGCCGCGCTGAAGACTTCGTACCCTGCCTGTCGCATGAGGAATTCCAGCGAAAGTACGATGTTGGGTTCGTCATCAACGACCAGTATTTTTTTTCCCATAGGTACGCGACTCCTCATGCCCATCATAGCATGTCCGAAAAACCGTCCGACGGGTACGCGGATGCGGATAAAAAGCCACAACAAGCCGAAAAAAGAAGAGAGCCGCTCGGGCTCTCTTCGGGTTGCTTAGGCTTCCTGGCTGATTGCCTTCATGCTGAGTCGGATCCGACCCTGTCGGTCCACCTCAAGCACCTTCACCTTGACCAGATCACCTTCGGCGAGTTTGTCGGAGATATTGTTCACCCGCTCTTCGGAAATCTGCGAAATGTGCACCAGACCATCCTTGCCGGGCAGAATTGAAACAAAAGCGCCGAAGTCCATCAGCTTCACCACTTTGCCGTCGTAGATCTTGCCCACTTCCACATCGGCCGTGATCAGCTCGATGCGCTTGCGTGCCTCTTCACCGGCAGCCTTGTCCACGGAGGCGACCTTGACGGTGCCGTCGTCATCGATGTCCACAGTGGCGCCTGTCTCTTCGGTAATGGCGCGGATGGTGACCCCGCCCTTGCCGATGACATCGCGGATCTTGTCCGGATCGATCTTGAAGCTGATGATGCGCGGTGCAAATTCGGACATATCGGAGCGCGGTGCGTTGATCGCCGCGTTCATCTTTTCAAGGATGTGCAGCCGGCCTTCACGCGCCTGGTCCAGCGCAGCCTGCATGATCTCCTTGGTGATGCCTTCGATCTTGATGTCCATCTGCAGCGCGGTGACACCGGTGGCGGTACCAGCCACCTTGAAGTCCATGTCACCCAGATGATCTTCGTCACCCAGGATGTCGCTCAATACGGCGAAACGGTCCTCTTCAAGAATCAGACCCATGGCAATCCCGGCCACCGGTGCCTTGATCGGCACGCCGGCGTCCATCAGCGCCAGGCTGGTGCCGCAGGTGCTGGCCATGGAGCTGGAGCCGTTGGATTCAGTGATTTCGGAGACCACGCGGATGACGTAGGGGAACTCCGCTTCGGTCGGCATGACGGCCTGAATGCCGCGCTTGGCCAGACGGCCGTGACCGATTTCCCGACGCTTGGGGGAGCCGACAAAGCCGGTTTCACCCACGCAGTAGGGAGGGAAGTTGTAATGCAGCATGAAGGGCTCGCGGCGCTCGCCCTCGATGGCATCGATGATCTGCGCATCACGACCGGTACCCAGGGTGGTGGTCACGATGGCCTGGGTTTCCCCGCGGGTGAAAAGTGCCGACCCGTGGGTGCGCGGCAACACGCCGACGCGCACGGTGACCGGGCGCACGGTGCGGGTATCGCGACCGTCGATGCGCGGCTCGCCGGAGAGGATCTGGCCACGCACGATTTTCTTTTCCAGGGAACTGAACTGGCCCTTGACGTCGTCGCTGCTCCAGCGTGCGTCGTCTCCGCCACTCAGTTCGGCCACTGCGGCATCACGGATTTCCGCGACCCGATCCTGACGTGGCAGCTTTTCGCGAATGCGGTAAGCCGCTTCCAGGTCATTCTTGCATTTGGCGGCAACCGCCTCGGCCAGGGTCTGATCCTTTTCGGCAGGCTTCCATTCCCAGGCGGGGGTACCCACTTCGGCGGCCAGCTCTCGCACGGCCTGGATCACCACCTGCATCTGTTCGTGGCCGAACATGACGGCACCCAGCATCACCTCTTCGGAGAGCAGGTTGGCCTCGGATTCCACCATCAGCACGGCACTCTCGGTTCCGGCCACCACGAGATCGAGCTGCGAACCGGCAAGCTCCTCGTAGGTCGGGTTGAGCAGATAGCCACCGTCACGGTAGCCGACGCGGGCCGCAGCCATGGGGCCGCTGAACGGGATGCCGGAGATGGCCAGTGCCGCAGAGGTGCCGATCATGGACGGGATGTCCGGATCAACCTGCCCGTCAATGGACATCACGGTGGCGATGACCTGAACTTCGTTGGTGAATCCTTTGGGGAAGAGCGGGCGGATGGGGCGGTCGATGAGGCGGGATGTGAGCGTTTCTTTCTCGGAAGGGCGGCCTTCACGTTTGAAAAAGCCGCCGGGGATTTTCCCGCCTGCGTACGTGCGCTCCTGGTAGTTGACCGTCAACGGGAAGAAATCACGTCCCGGATCAGCCTCCTTGCGGCCCACCGCTGTCACCAGGACCGATGTCTGGCCCATGGTTACCATCACTGCGCCGTTTGCCTGGCGCGCAATTTCCCCCGTCTCCAGGGTTACGGTCTGATTACCGTACTGGAAAGTCTTTTTAATCACAGATTCACCTTGTTATGGGTCGCGCTTACTTGCGCAGGCCCAGTTCACCGATCAGGGTGCGGTAGCGCTCCAGATCACTGTTTTTGAGATAGTCGAGAAGTCGGCGGCGCTGATTGACCATGCGCAGCAGGCCGCGGCGGGAATGGTGATCATGTTTGTGATCGCTGAAATGACCGGTAAGATCATTGATACGCTGTGTCAGCAGCGCAACCTGCACTTCGGGAGAACCGGTATCTCCTTGCGAGCGCTGGAATTTTTTCACGACCTCTGCCTTAGCTTCGGTGCTAATGGACATGGAGTACTCCTGCAAAATAAGAAACGTCACATCAAAAGAGCGGCATATTCTAACTGCACGCCCTATACCAAACAAGAAAAACTCAGCATCCTTAAAGAGATACCTCAATCACCCCGGATCAGCCGGCGCGGGCCCACCCGGCCGTCTTCGAGCACTTCCCCCACCCCCAGGAACCGTCCTTCCGGATCATAGAGCCGGAGCAGACCCGCAGTGGGTGCCTTGGGTACGAAAATCGGCTGTCCCTGCCGGAGGTAGAAGCTCAAATCGGCGTTCAGGTCCAGCCTGGGCATATCGGCAATCGCCTCATCGACACCGATCAGTAGGGCATCCAGCGCGGCCTGATCATCGGCCAGTTCCTGGAGTTGCTCCAGCGTCACCATGGGGTGCCCCCTGAACGGCCCGACGCCGGTCCGCCGCAGCGCGGTGACGTGGGCACCGCAGCCCAGGGCTTCGCCGAGATCCTCGGCCAGGGTCCGCACATAGGTCCCCTTGGAACAGTGGACCTGCAGTTCCAGCTCCTCTGCCTCCAGCGCCAGCAGCTCCAGGGCGAAGAGGGTGACCGGACGTGCCTTGCGTTCCACCTCGATGCCGGCCCGCGCCAGCTTGTAGAGCCGTTCCCCATCCACCCGCACCGCGCTGTACATGGGCGGAATCTGCTCAATCGGCCCCTTGAACCGGTCCAGGGCGGACTCCACCAGCACCCGATCCAGTGTTGGTACCGGTCGTGTCTCCACCACTTCGCCATCGGCATCCGCGGTATTGGTCCGCTCGCCGAGGCGGATGCGGACCCAGTAGTGCTTGTCCGCATCCAGCAGAAAGGCGGACATCTTGGTCCCTTCGCCAAAACAGACCGGCAGCATCCCGCTGGCCAGGGGATCCAGACTGCCGGTGTGACCCGCCTTCTGCGCATCGTAAAGCCGTTTGGCCCGCTGCAGGGCGGCATTGCTGGTGATGCCCTGGGGCTTGTCGAGCAGCAATATGCCGTCAAGGCGTCTGCCGCGCTGTCTGCGTCGACCCATGGTGTTTTTAGTTCCGGCGGATATCAGTCGTCTTGGTGGGATTTGGCCTGGTCGTCGGCAATTGCCTGATCGATCAGACCGCTCAGGCGGTTGCCGTCCAGCAGGGAGTGGTCGTAGACGAAGTGGAGCTGGGGAACAGTGCGCAGGCGCAGGACCTTTCCCAGCTGCACACGCAGAAAACCGGCGGCGCGATTGAGCACCTCGACGCTCAGTTCACACGCCTTCTCGTCACCCATGACGGTGACAAACACCTTGGCGTGGGAGAGATCACTGCTGACCCGCACCTCGGCCACGGTCACCATGCCCAGGCGCGGATCGCGCACTTCGTCACGGATCAGGGTGGCCAGCTCGCGCTGCAGCTGGCCCCCTATCCGCCGGATGCGATCGCTGTTGCTCACAGGGTGCGGGCCACCTTGATCTGCTCGTAGACCTCGATATGGTCGCCGACCTTCACATCGTTGTAGTTGCGCACGCCAATCCCGCATTCGATGCCGGCCCGCACTTCGGACACGTCATCCTTGAAGCGGCGCAGTGATTCCAGTTCACCTTCGTAAATCACCACGTTGTCACGCAGCACGCGGATCGGGTTGTTGCGCTTGACCGTACCTTCGATGACCACGCAGCCGGCAATGGCACCGATCTTCGGCGAGCGGAAGACATCGCGCACCTCGGCCAGACCCACGATCTCTTCGCGGATCTCGGGCGCCAGCATGCCGCTGATCGCCTTCTTCACCTCGTCGATCACATCGTAGATGACACTGTAGTAGTGGAGATCGACTTCGTTTTCCTGGATCAGGCGCCGGGCCACGGCATCGGCACGCACGTTGAATCCGATCATGACCGCATTGGAGGCAACCGCCAGGTTGACGTCGCCCTCGTTCAGACCACCCACCCCGGAGGAGACGATCTTGACCTTGACCTCGTCGTTGGAAAGGTTGGTCAGCGCATCGCTGAGCGCCTCGGCGCTGCCCTGCACGTCGGCCTTGATCACCAGATTGAGGGAGCTCGATTTGCCCTCTTCCATCTGGGTGAACATCTGCTCCAGCTTGGCGGCCTGCTGGCGGGCAAGCTTCACTTCGCGGAATTTACCCTGTCGGAACATGGCCACTTCGCGCGCCTTGCGCTCATCGGGCACCACCATCGCCTCGTCGCCCGCATTGGGGGTACCGCTCAGGCCGAGCACTACGGCGGGCATGGAGGGACCGGCGGAATCGATCGGCTTGCCGGACTCGTCGAACATGGCGCGCACGCGCCCGAATTCGGTACCGGAGAGCAGGATATCGCCACGGTTGAGCACCCCGGACTGCACCAGCACGGTGGCCACCGGGCCGCGACCCTTGTCCAGACTGGACTCCACCACCACGCCACGGGCGCGGCCTTCGTCGACCGCCTTCAGCTCCATCACCTCGGCCTGCAGCAGCAGGGCGTCGAGCAACTGGTCGATACCCTCTCCGGTTTTGGCGGAAACGTTGACGAACTGCGTGTCGCCGCCCCAGGCCTCGGGAATCACTTCATGCTGGGTGAGCTCCTGCTTCACCCGTTCCGGATCGGCATCCTCTTTGTCGACTTTGTTGACGGCGACCACGATCGGCACTCCGGCCGCCCGCGCGTGCTGGATCGCCTCCTTGGTCTGCGGCATGACCCCGTCATCAGCGGCTACCACCAGGATGACGATGTCGGTCACTTCGGCACCGCGGGCACGCATGGCGGTAAACGCGGCGTGGCCCGGGGTATCCAGGAAGGTGATCACGCCCTTCTCCGTCTCCACGTGATAGGCGCCGATGTGCTGGGTGATCCCGCCCGCCTCACCGGCGGCCACACGCGTGGCGCGGATGTGGTCAAGCAGCGAGGTCTTGCCGTGGTCGACGTGACCCATGATGGTCACCACCGGCGGACGCGGCTTGGCTTCGCCTTCGTCGGCCGTCTCCAGCATTTCGTCTTCGATGGCGCTCTCGTTGAGAATCTTTGGCTTGTGGCCCAACTCCTCGACCACGATGGCGGCCGTGTCCTGGTCGATCACCTGGTTGATGGTGACCATGGTGCCCATCTTCATCATCACCTTGATCAGTTCGGTGGCCTTGATGGACATCTTCTGGGCCAGTTCGGCAACCGTGATCGATTCGGGGAGGACCACTTCGCGCACGATGGGTCCGGTGGGCATTTCGAAGGCGTGCTTACCGCCGCCCGCGCTCACCGGTGCGGGCTTGCCCGTCTTCTTCTTGCGCCGGCTCTTGGCGGCGGTGACGTGCAGCTCCTCACGCCCATAGCGGGTCTGTGCCAGTTTGCGCTCGAACACCGCTTCGCCCTCGGCCTCCAGCCGGTCGCGTTTGCCCTTCTTGGGCTTGTCCTTGGCTGCGGCGGCCGGGGCCGGCTTGCCATCGGCACCCACTGTTTCGGGCGCCGCTCCCGCCTGCTCCTGCGCTGCCTCCTGGGTGGCTGCCGCCGTGGCCTTGGCAGCCTCTGCAGCCAGCACCCGGTGTGCCTCCTCCTCGGCCAGCCGCGCGGCCTCTTCGGCCTGTCGACGTGCCTGATCGGCCGCCTCGGCGGCCGCTTGTTCCACTTCACGGGCGTGGGCTTCGGCGGCAGCGGTTGCCTCCTGCTCCAGACGCTGGCGTTCCTGTTCGGCTGCGTCAGCCTCTCCGGAATCCACGGCCGGCGCTTCAGCCTGCGGGGCTTCGGGTTGTGCGGCGGACGGCGCCTCGACCGGTGCGCTCTCCGGCAGATCGGTCTCTACCGGCGGCTGCTCCTCATCCAGGACGACAGTGCGCTTGACATAGGTCCGTTTTTTACGCACCTCCACATTGACCGTCTTGACCCGACCCTGGGCATTGGTGTGGCGAATTTCACTGACGCTCTTGCGCCGCAGAGTGATTTTTTTCGGCTCCGTGGGTGCCGCCTTGTCGTCCTTGCCATGGGCCCGGCGCAGGTGGGTCAACAGCTGCATCTTCTGATCTTCGGAGATCACATCTTCGGCAGCGCTGACTTCGATGCCCGCCTCACCGAGTTGCACCAGCAATTTATCGATCGGAATACCGACCACCTCTGCGAGCTGTTTTACGGTCACATCCATCATAGGTAGAACCCTTTGTCCGGCTTAGGCCTGTTGTTCGGTCTCTTCGGTGAACCAGATTTCCCGCGCCTTCAAGATCAGTTGCGCTGCTTTCTCTTCGTCCATGCCTTCCACGTCCTCCACCAGATCTATGACTGCCTGTTCGGCCAGTTCCTCGCGGGTGGAGATACCGGCCGCCGCAAGGGTATAGGCCAGCTCCCGATCCATGCCCTCCATCTCCAGCAGATCGGCCGCAGGCTCGTTGGCCTCCGCCTTTTCCTCTTTGGCGATGGCCTTGAGCAACAGCACATCGCGCGCGCGTTTGCGCAGCTCTTCGACGATCTCTTCGTCGAACTCCTCGATCTCCAGCATTTCGGCCGCCGGCACATAGGCGACCTCCTCGATGGTCGAGAACCCCTCCTGCACCAGGATGGTGGCGACGTCCTCGTCCACATCCAAGTCCTCCATGAACAGGTTCTGCAGTTCGCGGGTCTCTTCCTCGCTCTTCTCTTCGGCCTGGCTCTCGTTCATCACGTTGAGTTCCCAGCCGGTGAGCTGGCTGGCCAGACGAACGTTCTGGCCGCCGCGGCCGATGGCCTGCGACAGCTGCTCTTCGTTCACCGCCACATCCATGCTGTGCTTGTCTTCGTCGACGACGATGGAGACCACATCGGCGGGCGACATGGCGTTGATCACAAACTGGGCCGGGTTTTCGTCCCACTGGATGATGTCCACACGCTCGCCGGCCAGTTCATTGGAGACCGCCTGCACGCGCGAACCGCGCATGCCGACGCAGGCGCCGACCGGATCGATGCGCTGGTCCTTGGAGCGCACGGCGATTTTCGCCCGCTGCCCGGGATCACGCGCCGCACCCTTGATGTCGATGAGCCCCTCGCCCACTTCCGGCACTTCGAGCTTGAACAGTTCGACGATCAGTTCGGGACGGACACGGCTGACGAACAGCTGCGGGCCGCGCGGTTCGGAGCGCACTTCGTAGAGATAACCGCGCAGGCGGTCGCCGGAGCGCACCGATTCCCGCGGAATCAGCTCTTCGCGGAGCACCACCGCTTCGGCGTTGCCCCCCAGATCCAGATAGATATTGCCGCGCTCGACGCGCTTGACCACCCCGGTCACCAGCTCGCCGACCCGGTCTTCGAACTGCTCGACCACCTGGGCGCGTTCGGCTTCACGCACCTTCTGCACAATCACCTGTTTGGCGGTCTGCGCCGCGATGCGCCCGAACTCCACGGATTCGATCTGCTCTTCGATATAGCCGCCCAGATCAATTTCCGGCTCCAGCTCCTTGGCCGCGCTTACGGTGATCTCGGCTGCCGGATTCTCGAATTCGACATCGTCCTCCACCACCAGCCAGCGGCGGAAGGTGTCGTAGGCGCCGGTGGCGCGGTCGATAGCCACGCGAACCTCGATATCCATGCCACTCTTTTTCCGGGTGGCGGATGCCAGGGCCTGTTCGATGGCCTCGAAAATCACCTCCTTGCCGACGCCCTTCTCGTTGGAGACTGCGTCCACCACCAACAGGATCTCTTTGTTCATCGCGTTTCGACTCCGGCCTGCCGGTCCTAGAATTCAGGGACCAGGCGCGCCTTGTTGACCATATCCACGGTGAATTCAATCAATTCACCATCCACTTCCACCACCACGCTGCCATCCTTCAGGCCGCGCAGTACGCCGCTGAAACGGCTCTGCCCGTTGATGGGCTTGTCCAGTTTCACCTTGACCTGCTGCCCCGTGTAGCGGCCATAGTGCTCCGCCTTGAGCAGCGGACGATCCATGCCCGGGGAGCTCACCTCCAGGGTGTACTGCCCGCTAATCGGATCCTCCACGTCCAGCACGCCGCTGACCTGGTGGCTGACTTTCGAACAGTCATCGACGGTAATGCCCGATTCCTGGTCGATATAAATGCGCAGCACGCTGTATTTGCCCTGGCCCAGGTACTCCAACCCATAGAGTTCGTACCCCAGCCCGGTCACCACCGGCTCGAGCAACTCCTGCAGTCGTGTCACCACATCGGCCATGTACAAATCCCAGAAACAAAAAATGGGCCCATGGCCCACCTTGAATAGCGTTCAAGCGTTACCCCGCCAGTCCCTTGCCTGTGCGGGCTGTGCCCAGGGTATGCCACAGCTACCCGGACCGGGGCCACCACCTGTCTCCAACTAACAAAAAACCCCTGGCAAGGGGTTTCTTCTTGGCACCATCCGGAGATGGCCGGGTTCGAAAGACCCTGTTCGACACGGCGGAACCGGCGCGTATTCTATAAGAAAAGCACTCCTCCAGCCAACCCTAATTGTTCATCCCCCGGCGAGGCCGGCGGCTCAGTGAGCGATGAAATCACCGCCCACTGGCGCGGGCCCCTCCGTCTTTGCTCCGGCATCCCGGCCTCAGGCGTGACCCGGTGCAACCGGCGACGCCGCTTGGGCCGGCGCCTCCTGGCCATCCTGAAGCAGCGGGAAAGTGCTCAACGGCGTTTCGTGCACCAGGTCCCGCCGCATCGCCTGGAGCAGTGTCTCCAGGGCCCGGACCCGCTCCGCGCGCGAATCGTCGGCGGCAACCGACTCCAGGAAGCGCTCACTGGCCTCCAGCACCCGGTTACCGGCGACAAACATCAGTTCATAGCGCAGCGATTCGACCGCATCCCGCAGCTCACCGGCCGGAGGAGCTCCCTCCAGCAGCTGTTGGTAGCGCGCCACCAGTTCACGGTAGACCTCCAACCGCGGGCCGGCCAACTCACGACGCGCAACAATGCGCGCCGCGGAGCGCAGGCCCATGGCCAGGACAGCCACACACAGCACCGCAACCGCCCCTCCGGCATAGAGCAGCAGTTGGGTCTGCAGATCCAGTACCCCGTAAGTGGTCCGCAGAGCGTCCAGTCCCACGTACCCCCCCCAGGCCAGCAGACCCAGGGTAGCCAGAATGATGGCGATCGCCGTTGTATTAACCATAAATTTCATCACGTTATCTCCTTCTGCACTGGATCCCAACCGGAGGGGCCGCGCCACGCCGGAGCGGCTTGCCGATGGGATCCGTTCTCACTCATCGCCCTATCGCTGCGGCCGGCAGCAGCGGTGCCGGTGCCTCTTCGGCACCCAGCAGACTGCGCACCATCTGCAGGTTCTCTTCCACCCACCCCTCCAGGGTATGGCCGCCCAATGAATCGCGGATCACGGCGCGGCGGGCAAACCAGGCATCGGCGTTTTCGCGAATGGACTCAACCGCCGCCGCCATCTGGTCGACGGTCGAGACCAGGTATCCGTTGTCACCGTCGCGAATCATCTGGGTGGCCCATCCCGCCGCGGTGGAGACCACCGGTACCCCACTCGCCAGGGCCTCAAACAGGCAGATCGGGCCGGCCTCCGACACCGAGGAGATCACCAGACAGTCAAATTGCTGGTAGATCTGCGGGTAGCGTTGCAGCCCATGGCGCCGTTTTTCCAAATAGCGGCAGGGAATGGACGCACCGGCCAACTGCCGTGCCGCCGTATCGAGCCGTTCCCCCAGCAGCACCACCTGGGGCGGTGGGGAGAGTGCGCTGACGGCCTGCACAAACCAGTCGACGCGTTTCATCTCCACGCCCCCATGGACTGCCGGACGCCCGACCCAGCCAACCGTGAATTCCGGCGCTCGCCGCTGCCTGAGCCGAAAAGCGCGCAGTGCGCCAAGCGGACGGATCAGCAGTTGCTTGCCACTCAGATCAATACCCCCACCAGCGATCAACTCACGTTGCGCCGGGTGCGCCAGGGTAACCGCCGCGCAGTGGGTCAGAGCGTGCCGGTCGCCACCGGGCCGGTAGTGGTCACTGCCGAACAGATCATGCACCTGCACCAGGGTACGGGACGGATCGGGCGAACTGCCTGCCTCGTGGGTGCGGATAAAAATCCAGCCATCGGCGTCCCGCCGGGGTTGTTCACTGGCCACCACGGTGGCACCGCTGCCCGATGCCTCGACAAAGTGCCGCTTCAGGTCCTCGAACAGCCAGCCACGATTGCGGGCCACCACGTTGATCAGTTCATTCCGGGTGCGCCGCACCGCCAGCGGAGGACGCGGCCTGGCCACCGGATTCACAGGTGCCGCCGCGCGCAGCAGTTCGGCCACCTGCTCCGGGTCACCGGCACGCTCCAGAGTCCATTGGCTGCGCATCAGGTAGTCCGCGTAGGCCTCGATACACTGGTTGCGCACCGGGTCCCGATACCAGTCGAACAGCAAATCCCAGTCCTCCGGAAGGTGGGTGGGAAAGGGGGTGACCTGACCGGAACGCGGCCAGATATTGGCGCCCAATACGACGGCCGGCACGTGCCACACCATGGCGTCGTGCACCACGTTGCTGTTGAGCGATACCACGCCCCGGCAGCGTCCGCTTTTGAGCAGCGCATGCACATTGCCCCGATTGTGGGCCCAGATGGAATCCTGCGGACGCCGCGTTCTCAGACGCAGCTGCTGGTTGCCCCGCCGCACATCGGCCGGATGCTGTTTGTACACCACCGGCAGTGGCGGATTGCTGCGCGCTATTTCATCCATCAGCGCCTGCATCCGCCGCAACCGCTTGGGCACATGCCGCACAATATTGGTGTCCCACTCCATCTGCAGCGGCACCAACAGGAAGGCATCCGGAACCTCCGTCACGGCAGCCACATCGGTCTGCATGTAGGCGTAGTTGGGTGGCGCACTCTGGCGCAGCGTCTGGAGGTGGGCGGCTACCGCGTTGCGACGGGCAGGTTCGAGCGGGATTCCATCCCAGCTGAAGGGCGCGAGATGCGACGACGCGTTGATCCCCGCCGGACTCACCTGGTAGGACCAACGCGGCAGCCAGCCGTGTTCGCAGTAGATCACCGGACCGGCGCCGTTCAGGTGCCGTCCGTTCCAGACCACCTTGACCACTTCGGGACGGCGCGCCACGGCGGTGACATCCCGGGTGACCCGGCACCCGAGTTGCGCGGCGGAACCGGCGAGCGCATCCATGAAATCCCCGACGATGCCCGGTTTGTGGCGTTCGACGGCAATACCCCGCCTCGCCAGCCCCGAAGCGGGACTGCCTTCGGGCCGCGCCCCACCGGGGGTGGCGACCCGACGCACCACGCCCGACCGTCCGGACAGGAATTGCGCACAGTCCCGTTTCTCCAATGCGGTGAGCCGGCTGTCGGCGCTGAGATTGACGATCTCCACCTGGGGATGGGCCGCAGCCAGACGGCGATACTCCTCATCGATGGTCGTCAGTTCACGTTCCAGCGGATGGATACCGGTGGCCGCGAAAAAGTGGTTGGGCGTGAAATCCACGCCGATCAACCCGATACGCCGCGCGCCCATATACAGCGCGAGGCAGAGTGCCACATAAGGGGAGTTCCGGGTGTAGGGGAGCCGGGCCGGATCGTGCACCTGGGTTCCGCCCCGCTGCCCCAGGCGGAAGCGGACCACCCCGGGATGGCGCACACCCAGATCAAGCTGCGTGAAAATCGCCTGCGCCCGACTGGAAATGACATACCGGAAGCGATCATCCCGAAACTGATGACGGGGGTTGAGCACCACCAGATAGGTGGGGTCGAACAGGCGCCCGACATCGTTCACCCCGATGGTCACTCCGCCATAGTCCCGCGGCATGGAGGAGAGCGAACTGCCGCAGCCGCAGACGATCACCGTTTCGCCCGCGTGGCGGTTTTTGAAATCGATCAGACTCTGTCCCGTCATGCGTTGTACACCTCGCATCATCGACTCAACGAGCGGATCCGGAACCAACGCCCGATCAGGCTGCCTGGCGTGCTGCTCCGCGGTTGTCCCCGATCCTGATACGCCACCGGTTGTTGGTAGACAGCGTTGCCCGCCCGGTTCAGGGAGCCCTCCAATGGCCACAGATTGCGCAACCGGTCCACCCGCAATCCACCCCAGGCGATATCCTGTACGTGGTCAGCCTCCCGCGATCCCCAGGCGAAACCGTAGTTGCGCAACAAGGTCCGAAACCGCCCCTGCATGGGACGGCGCACGCCACCGGACCGGAACCTCCGCACCACCTTCCCCACCCGGGGCAGAAAACCGGCGGCGACTCCGAGCACCACGAAACGCCTGCCCTGCGGCCCGACCCGGGCGAAGGGAAACGAACGGTACTGGGTGGGTGGCACCTCCACGGGCGTGGCGCCGGTGCGCGACATGCTGGAGGCCGGTGGCGGAGTCCGTCCACGCGTCCAGCGCCGCGCCACCGGGTTGAGCGCCACCGAGGCCGGATACCAGCTGACCGCCTTGTACCAGTGCATTCCGATCGCTTCACCACGGCTCAATCCGGTGGGCAGACGCTTGACGGTGGCCACTCGGCGCAGGCGGGGTACCCGGGTGCGCGCCAGGACGGTGGCCCGATAGCGATGGCGCGCCGCCGGCGTAATCTGCGGGCGGACAACCACGCGGCGGACCCGGGCCGAGCGACGGTAGAGGCGCAGAATTTCAACCAGCGTGTGGTGTGCAATACCCCGGACCCGATAGCGCTGCAACGCCAGATTGACCTGCCTTTTATAGCGCTGGAATATGGCTTCGCCACGGTCCCGCCGGCGGGGTCGGCGCCGTCGCGGTGAACGGCCGCGGGGTGCGGCGGGCCGCCGTGGCAAACGCGGCGCGCGAGGCCGCCGGAGGCGGGACACGCCGCCGCGAAACCACTGGAAAATGCGGTTGACCAACCGCTCCAACCGCACAAATACCCCACGCAGGCTGGCCGCCACCCGACGCGCCAGACGGATGCCGCGGATCGCAACCTGGCGCAGCGCGTTGAGCGCGCGCAGGATCACCGTGCCGCCGCGCGCGGCGCTGGTCAGCCAGCGACCTGCCCTGGCCAACACCTGCAGCGCCTTGCCGCCCCATTTGATCAGCGTGCCGGCGCCCGATGTAAACACCAGCAGCACCACTTCGAAAATCACCTGCCCCACCACCGTACCCACCTTCAGGCCGATATCGAACATGCTGCTGTTGAGGATGAAACTGAAGAGCTGATCCGCCGCTTTCGCACCCGCGTCATAGGCCCAGGCGCGGATCCGCTGGAACAGACTGCGGACCATGGCATGCAGGATCCCCGGGGAGCGGCGCAGCAGCTGCGCGATTCGGGCGGTGGCATCTCCCCGCGCCATGAATGCGCGCAACTGGTTCCAGACGCCGTGCGCCTCCTCGACGATGGCGGTGATGGATTCGATATCTTCCAGACGGCTCCTGAAAAACCGGTATACGGCCGCCAGCGCCTTCGGTATACCGACAACGATGTCGTAGAGCATGCGCACCGTACCCACCAGTCCGTCCCACACAAAACCCTTGATCACACCGGCCAGCACCCCCACGAAATAGCTCGGCGAGAACAGCATGCGGAAGGTCTTGCGCGCATATCGCTTCTTCACGTCGGCGGGTTTGTCGCGAACCCGCTCCAGGAATCCAAGCAGTGCGTATTTCACCGCCGGCCACAACGGCCCCAGAATGTCGGGCTCCGGCAGATCGCGGACCAGTTCGATCACCGCATCCAGATCGCGGTCCACGGCCAACACCACCAGGTTGACACCCAGCACCGCCAGGTTGCAGGCGGACCAGACCACGAACTGGGCAGCCCGCTCCACCAGTGCCAGCGCGGCGTCCACGGCGCGGGCCATGGTGTCGATGATGAAACTGACCGTGCGCTTGAGTGCGCTGGCGGCGGCATTGACCCCGCGCTTGGCGAACTGCACCCCGCGGTCAATGGCGCGCTTGAAAAACCGCGCAACCTGCGGAAAGCGGGACAGGTAGCGGTCCACCATGCGGTGGGCCCAGCGCCGGAAATCTTCCAGCCGGTTGATGACCCAGCGTCGCGCCTGTTCAATCTTGCGCAACGCCCACGCCTTGAAATCGTTGAACCACTTCCGGATCCTGTCGCGCAGCGCCTTGAAGATCTGGTGGATTTTTTCCGACACCCAACGGGCCGCCTGGCGCACCTTGTTCTTGATCCAGCTGCCGATGCGCGAGGCCAGACTGCGCGAACGCTGTTGTCCCTGCTGTCGCGCCTGCTCGCTTTCGCGCCGCGCCTGCCGGTCTGCCTCCCGCGCCTGTTGCTGGACCCGGGCCTGTTCGCCATCCACCAGCCCCTGTTCCTGCGCCACGTGGCCGCCGACCTCCCGGTCGGCACGCCGCAACTCCCGTCCGCTCTCGCCGTCGTACGCCTCCACCATGCCCGAGTCGCGCTCCGACCACTGGTGGCGCAGCCGCGCCACTTCACCCTGTGCCTCGGCCACCTGGCGTAACTGCCGACCATGGGTCAGCTCCTGCTGGGCCGCCAGATCACGGGCGCCGTCGGCACGGGCCCGGTCAACTCCCGAGTCGCGCTGACGCTCGGCGTCCCCCAGCCTGCGGCTGTGGGCGGCGTAGTCGCCCGCCAGTTGCGGACGTACCCGTCCCTCCAGCTCCGCCTGGTCCTCGGGATCAAAACTGAGGGACTCGAAACTGTCCGCCTGTGGGCAGCGCCGCTCCGGATCCTGACTGCGGCCGGGCAATGGCCGGGTGATGGTCTCCGGTCCCTCATCCGGGCCCAGATCGTTCTCGCCGTAATCGGCGGACCGCTCATCGGCGCTGCGCGCGGCGCCGGCGGCGATACGACGCTGACCGCCAGCATTGACTCCCGCCATCTGGCCCGGGTCTGCCTGGCCACGCAGATCGACCCTGGGTGCCCGCGCCAGGGTGGTGTTCACGCCACCATCGGTGGTGGGCAGGTTGGCAAAGTAGCGGCGGATCCAGGCACGAATCCGCGCCAGCAGCGAGCCTTCGTCGCGTTCATCCACCGCCTCCAGATCGGCCACCGAGGCGGGCTGGGGCGTTTCGGGCGGTGGCGCACCCGCATGTTCGTGGGGAACCGGCGCCAGTGCCGGGGAATCTGCCTGGGGCGCACTCTCCCCGGGGCCGGCAGGGCCGGTGGCGGGTATGGGTGCGGTCGGCGGTAGACCGCGCCTGCCCAGAGCCTCCGGGGCCGGCTGATAATGGACGGTGGGTGGTTGCGCCGCTTCGGCGGCACGGCGCCGGACCAGGGCGCCGCGCATGGCGGTGGCCAGGGTCGACAGCCGACCCGGTGCGCGCACCAGTGGCAGCGCCTGAAAGCGGGTGAAAAGCGTGGAGGGCTCACCGTCACCCAGCTGGACTTCCGCCGTCTCACCCGCTCGGGCAGCCGTTGCTTTGCCGCCACCGGCAGACGGACCCGCCGCTGAACCTGCCGCTGAACCTGCCGCTGAACCTGCCGCTGAACCTGCCGTTGGACCTGCCGTTGGACCTGCCGTTGGACCTGCCGTTGGACCTGCCGTTGGACCTGCCGTTGGACCTG
>JBNLBB010000016.1:21178-30216 GCA_050302415.1 Gammaproteobacteria bacterium
AACCTGCCGTTGGACCTGCCGTTGGACCTGCCGTTGGACCTGCCGTTGGACCTGCCGTTGGACCTGCCGTTGGACCTGCCGTTGGACCTGCCGTTGGACCTGCCGTTGGACCTGCCGTTGGACCTGCCGTTGGACCTGATCCCGGTTTGGCCAACGGGGTGACCTCTGCGGCCGAAGTGTTCAGCGCAGGTGCCGCCGCTGCCGTCGGGACGGTGCCCGGCGTCGGCCGCGGTCCGGAGGGCCAGGTGCCGGGGACTGCCTTGCCGGTGGGGACGGCGGGCGGCTTACCGAGCGCTTCCGGTCCAGCCGTCCTGGTGTCGGCGGCACCTGGAGGCCCCGCCTTGGAGCTCCGGTCTCCACCCTCCGCGGCAGCCGCCCCTCTGTTCACCGCTTTTGGCGATTCTGCTTCCGAATCCCCGTCCTGCCGGGCCGGACCGGCATCTCGAGCTGCATCCGCGGAGGCACCCTTGGCATGTCCCGCAGCCGCGGGAGCCCTTCCCGGATCAACCGCCCCCTGCTGAACGGTATGCGTCACTTCGTGCGCCATCAGACGCAGATCGGTGGGCGACTGGCCGGGGCCGAGCCAGATATGGTTCCTGTGGGTAAATGCGCGGGCCCGCATTCCCTTGCTGGCCGCCTGGGCGCCGCTGCCGGTGTGCACCCGCACATCACCCAGATCGATGCCCAGCCCGCGCTCAAGCGGGTCGCGGGTCTGCGGCGCCAGGGGTTCTCCGGCACCGCGGGCATGGATGGCCTGGGAGGCGATCTCGCTCTTTTCACGTCGCCGCGTCGCGGCGGCCTCCTGTTTCTGAACGGCCGCTTCGTCAGTCGCTTCCTGGGCGGTTTCCGCAGTGGAATCCCCAGCGGTGTTCTCTGCGGTTTCCTGTGCCGGATCTTCGGCTTCCTCCCGCGCAGACTCCTCTACGGATTCCTGTGCCGCACCATCGCGCGCCGCTTCCGCGCCTGCGCCGCCGCGCTCCGCGGCCTCCTGGATGGCGGATGGCGGTGCGCCACCTCCCTGCCCCTCCTCCTCCGATTTCCGCTGTACCGGCGACTCGGCGTTTTCCGCCGCCCCGCCGGCCGGTTCGGCCTGCGTCTGGGCCGCGGCACAGGCACCACCGGAGCTTTCAGACCCACCGCCCCCCGGCCCACCGGCACCCGCTGCATCACCGCCGGCCTCCTCGGCCGTCTCTTCGGCCGCAGGCACCTCCTCCGCACAGGAGGGAACACCGCCACCGGCCACGCCCGGGGGTGCCGCCGGCGCGGCCTCGGTATCCGCGCCACCGCCCTCACCCGCGGTTGCCCCCTCCCCGCCGGCTGCCTCGGCAGCGGCACCGCCTCCGCCGCAGGATCCGCCGCCCGCACCACCGGCTGCGGCTTCACCACCCTCTCCCCCGGCTGCCTCACCTTCCGAATCGCCACCGCCTCCGCCACAGTCGAGGTCACCGCCGCCTGCTGCCGACTCCGATTCCGAAGCTGGCGCTTCTCCTGCCGCTTCACCGGTATCGTCTTCTTCACCGCCACTTTCACTGTCAGAATCCGAGCCGCCCTCGGCGCCACCGGCTGGGGTACATTCCGTGGCAGCCGGGCTGGCTCCCTCGCCGCCTTCCTCACCCGAATCGGAAGTCTCGTCTGCACCGCCGGAATCAGCTGCAGCTTCGGTTGGTTCATCCTGGGCCTGAACTGACTCACCACCGGAATCGTCGGCAGATTCTGTTTGCTGCTGTTTCTGAACATTGGCCGACTCTTGCGCGGATTCGCTATCGGGCATTTGTTGTGCCTGTGCACCGCCGCCAGCCGCCGCGTCATCCTCCTGCTCGCAAGCGGCACACTTCTCCTGCACGGGATTGGTCGCTCCCGCGCCATCACTTGGTTCGCCTTTGGGTTGCGCCTGCTCCTCTGCGGCACAGGCAGCGCACTTTTCCTGTACTTCGTCACCACTCGATTCCGCTGCCTTCTGCACTGGATGTGTTTGCGCTGCCTCCTTGGCCGAATCCTCTGCCTGACTTTGGGCACGCAAGCCACTGGGAGGGATGCGCGAGATCGGCCCGGCCTCACCGCCACTGGTGACCCGATCTGCCACCGCATCCGCCTCGCGCTCGTAACGATCACCCGGAGTTCCAACGGTTACTTTCGCTTGAACTGCGCCCAAACGCGGCGTCGTGCCAGGGCGACGATCACCCTGACGGGCACCACGTTCAGCGGACGCCACTCGCTCGCCCACCGCCGAAGTCGGAGGTGTAACCAGCTTCGACGTCGTCGGGCGTTTTCCCGGCTTTTCCTTGCGCGCACTACCCGCCACGGCGCCTCCCGCTGACCAGGGTATGGCGGTCACGCATCACCAACTTCCGCCTGTTGTCCCTCTTGTTCATCTGGTACTGCTGATTCTCAGCCAGACGAACCGACCACGACGCCGACGACGACGCGCCTCCCGTTTCAGTTCGTTCATGCTGATCGGCGAGCCGTCAGGTTTAGTGAAACTCATGCTCGAAAGCAGCGATCCAGCAGATCGATTTTCCGATGCATCGAGAGGCCAGAGGTTGGGAATAATGTCGCGTCCACCCAACTGGATCTCCACGACATGATCGCCATCCATATTCTCGACCGAGGGCATGAAACCATAGGGGCGAAGTGCACGATTCATGCGCCCACCACCCGGCGTCCCTGAGTCCGATGGTTCCAGTTTGAGCAACTTGCCACGACTCACCCGCCAGGTGCCTCCAATACCGACAACCCGGCTTGATCCGGGCAGTGCTTTGCTTCCGTGGGGACGATAGGTTTCTATTTCCCGACCACGCTCATCCCAGCGGGTTTTTTCCCGAGGTGACAGCAAACCACGCAATGCACGCTTTCGGGTATCGCTGTTTTGGGCGGCACGCAGCCGCTCCTGGCTGACACCCGAGCCCCGCGATCCGAATCGAGGTCCGAAATAAAGAACCGGATACCGGCTGCTCGCGCGTTTTGGATACCGCAACGGCAACGGTTCGCTCTGAGTCGCAAAATCCTCTTCGTCAACTTCCGCGATTTTTCGCCGCGGGCTCATAGCACCGATAATGTCAAAGTCATGCTCCGCAGTGTCGTGTCGCGCTTCCAGTTGGGTGAAACGGAATCGGCGTCTCAGAGGTTGCAATATCCGGTTGAGTGCACCTACATTTTTGTCTCTGTTCCGTACCCGGCGCAGGCGCCGTCGCACGACACGGGCCGCCCTGCGAAAACGTGATTCTGAATCCTCCAGCACCCGACCCACCCGCCGCGGCCGCAGGCTCTTCACTCGCCTTACCCAAAGTCGAAAATAGGCATTGTGTCGGGTGATGAACGCCGGCCATTTGGCCACCCTTCGATGTCCGCTGAGAATGCTCCGGTAGCGGGTACGCAAAGCATTTCGGCGCACGCCCTGGGGATAGGCTGCCAGCGCCCCGCGCACGGCCACCCTGAACTGCGCCCACTGCGCCCGTTCCGCAGCAGTCAGACGGAAACGGCGGCCGAGGCGCGCCCCCAGGCGCCTGAACAGACGCCCGAACCACGCCGCCACGCGGCGGAAGAATCCGCCCAACCGGCCCAGCACGCTGCGCGTTCCGCGAACCACCGCTCCGGCAAACCGGCTGGCGAGGCCACGCACAAACCCCACCAGGCGGCCCAACAGTCCGCGCAGCAACTGCACCACCTGGCGGATGGCGCGGCCCACCGCGGAGAGTGCGCGCGACAGACTCTGGATGATGCCCACGCCGGCACCGACACCGGCGGTGAAATAGGTGATGACCGCCTGCACCAGCTGATTCCCGGCCAGTTCGCCCAGGCGCTCGCCGATACTGTCGTCCGGCCCCTCCAGGATCTGCATCAGTCCATTGGCAATCTGCTGCCCTATGGTCTGTGCAGCCCCCAAAGCCCCTTCAATGGCGCAGCGGATCAGACTCAGGATGCGTGCCGGATCGGACAGCAGCTCCTGCAGTCCGCTCAGGATGCTGTCCAGCGACCCAAACACCCGGCCGGCCAGTTCGGCGGCAAAGCAGCGGATGCGTTCCACCAGTTCACAGAGGCGGACACCCAGATTGCTGAGAAAACTCTGGATCATCGACGGAAGTTCAAAAATCGTGGCAATTGCCTGGAACGGCGCGGTGATACCGTTCCAGACGCCCAGTGCCAAGCCACGCAGGAAGCCCAGAAAGAAGGTCGGACTCATGCCGGAAATGATGCGCGCGATCTTGTTTGAAACATTGACCTTGCGCTGGGTGCTGAAGCCCAGAACTGTTTCCAGAAAACCAAGCATGGCCGATTTCACCAGCGGCCAGAGAAAACCGAGCAGCGGATTGGGGGGCATCGCCCGCAGCACACGGATGATGATGCTGAGGATGAAATCGATGATCGGACCCTTGAGGCAGTCGGGCAGCAGACGCCACAGGGAGCCCATCAGGAATCCGACTATGCCGAAGGGATTGACGGCAATCAGGATCAACTGGCGCAGCGCGTTGAGTATGGGTTGTAGAAATGCGATCAGCCGCCGCACCAGGCTGCGGAAATTCCGGGAGGCGTAACGCAGGCCGGAACGCACCCAGCTGACGATGCGGTGAAACTGCTGGCGCGCATATCCGATGAGACGCCCCAGTGGTGCAAACAGGCCGGTGGCCGCGCGCGCGCCGCCGGCCAGAAATCCGACCAGACGGTCAAGCAAACCGAGCAGCCAGTCCGCGCCGCGCAGAAAGGCCTGGGCCAGTCCCTCGGCGGCATTGATCACCGCCGGCAACACGGTGTTGGAGAGATAGGCGCTGGCGCGCGGGATCAGGTTCAGATCGCGCCACTTCTGGGTGAGCCAGGAGAAGGCGCGGCGCAGTTCCGGCCACAGCAGCATCACCGCGGCAATCTGGCCACCCGGAACCAGCAACAGCAGCACCCCGCCCGCCTGGCGCAGAGGGCCGATGATGGGGCGCACCGCCCGGGCAATCCGGCTGCCGATACTGCTCGCCTTGTCGCGGATCCAGTTCCACAGGCCGCCACCTTCGCTCTCGCCCTCTTCGGCGCCGATGCCGAACCAGCGTTTGACGCGATCCCAGGCGGCACCCAGCGCATTGCGCACGCGACGGATGACCCGCCCCACATCACGGACAAAGCCCTGCAGGCTGCGCCAGATCTCGCCGCCGATGCGGCGCAGGATGTCCATGATCGGTGCGCCGATGGCGTTCCAGATGCTGCTGAAGAATCCGCTGACCCGGTCGGCAATGCTTTTGATGCGGTCCACCACCGGTTTGAGCGCCCGCGAGAAAAAGTTCCCCACCTGCCGTGCCGCGGCCAGGATTCCGGAGCAGTCGTTGTTGGCGAGCTGGCCGGCGATGGTGCTGATCCAGGTGACCGCCTGGGAGAGACGCGCACCGATGGCGCCGAAATTGATGAAGCCGCGCAACGGGGCCATCAGGCCGTCGAACAGAGAGCGCAACCCGCGTTGAATCAGGCGCCGGACAAAGCCGACAATGCCGTCGCCCTCGAACAGCGGCAGGAAATCGGGAGCAATGCGCCGCACCACTGCCAGCAGCGCACTGCGCCCCATGCTCAGCAGGTTGCCGGCCACATCCGCAACCGCCCCCACCCCTGCCCGCACCGTGGAGGCCACCGCGCCCCCGACCCGCTTGGCCGCGCCCCAGATGTCAAACCGCTGGACTGCCCCACCGCCGGATCGCGCCGGTGGCGCGGCGGCGGCCGCGCCCTGACCACCTCCGCCCGCGTGCCTGCCGCCCCCCAGGCTGACCGCGGCGCGGGGTGCCAGGCGGGGCGCGTGACCCTGCTGTGCCACGTGGGTCAGCTCATGGGCAAGCAGCGCCTCACCGCCACGCTCGCCCCCCGGTCCCAACCAGATGTGGTTGCGATGGGTGAAGGCGTGTGCCTCCAGGGCACCGGCCGCTTCGGTGGCCAGCTTGCCGCGGTGAATCCGCACCGCACCCAGGTTGCGGCCAAATCGCCGTTCCAGGCGTCGCCGCAGCGCCCCGGGCAGGGGTTCACCCCGGTCACGTGCCGCCAGGGATTCGGGATCGTGGTGCGGCGGCGGATCGGGTGCCGCGTGGGCGCTCAGGGCATAGGCGGTACCGCCCGCATACCCGGCACCCAACTGGTGTGAAATCTCGCGCTGTTCGTGATCGCCGACCGGGTGGCGGCCCGGCCCGGGCTGCAGCACAACCACCTTCGCCGCCTCAGGGCGGTGTTGATAGCTCCGCTTGCGCTCTTTCTGTGCCATGCCGCTAGCGGCCGCTCAGCGCCGCCACCAGGCCACCCATGCCACCGTCGCGCTCCCGCAGATGGTCTCCCCCCTCCAGTGGAAAGGTGCCGCCCGCCTTGCGGTACTCACTGCGCAGGGCCGCCTCCAGGTGCCACTGTTCCAGGGTGGAACCGTCGTCCAGTGCCAGCAGCGCTGCGTGCAATGCGGCACTGCGAATCTGTCCGCCGCTCAGCGCACAGCGGCGGGCCACCAGTTCCAGGTAGCGCTGCTCGACGCCATGCCCTGCGGGCAGGTGGATGTCCAGAATGCGCAGCCGCTCGGCGGTCTGCGGGGCGAAAAACGGCACCACCACATCCATCCGCCGCTGAAAGGCCCGGTCGATGTTCTCCACCAGATTGGTGGTGATCAGCACGATCCCCTGGTAGTTCTCCAGGCGCTGCAGCAGATAGTTGGTTTCGAGGTTGGCATAGCGGTCGTTGGCCGACTTGACGTCGGTGCGGTTACCGAGCAGCGCGTCACCCTCGTCGAGCAGCAGCATGACGTCGAGCGCCTCGGCGCGGGAGAGTACCCGGTGCAGGTTTTTTTCGGTTTCACCGATGTACTTGTTGATGATGGCGGCCAGATCGACGCGGTAGAGATCCATGCCCAGCACCGAGGCCAGCACTTTGGCCGCCAGGGTCTTGCCGGTTCCGCTGGCCCCGGTCATCAGTGCGCGCACCCCGCGGTTGGCATTGTTGCCGAAGGCGCGGCCCAGGTGTCCGAGCAGCCGTTCGCGGTAGCGGCAGCGTTGCTCCAGTTCGCGCAGTTTGGCGCCGGTGGTATCGCCCGCCACCAGGTCGGACCAGTCGCCGCACGTCTCCAGGTGGTCGGCCAGGGTGTCGAGCAACTGCCGGTTGAGGGTGCGGCTCGCTTCGCGCACGTCATCGGCCCGGACTTTTTCGTGTCCGTTCATGGCGGCGTGGGCCACTGCGATGTCAGCCACCTGACGGATATAACCGCCAGGCAGGTGGAACCGGTCCGCGATCTGCGGTAGATCCTCCACCGCCTGATCCCCCAGGGCCTGCTGCCAAAACCCGATCCGTTGCTGCGCGCCTGGGGTCTGCAGATTGAGGGTCACCGCCTTTTCGGTGATCCGGCTGGAGAGGCCCCCTTCGGTACCCAGGTAGATGGCGATCGGTCCGGTGTATCCGGCCAGGCGCGGCAGCTCTGCACTCTCGCCCGGGGCCAGATCGTAGCTGATCAGGGGGACGGCCCGGATCATGGTGCAGAGCGCCCCCAGAAACGGCGCCTCTTCGGCCTCACCCAGCGCCCCACCTTCCACCTCCAGGAGGCCGTAGTCCAGGGCCGCTGCCACGGCACCGGTCATCTCCGCGGTGTTTGACCCCTGAACGCCGCGCAGGACAATCAGCCGCGTGATGCCGGCACGCACCAGCTCCGGCAGTTTGCGCAGCCGCTCGAGAAGCGCCGGCGGGGCGATCAACCGCTCCATTCCGGTCGCTTGTTCCATGGGACTGTGGCTGGCCCAGGTCGCAGGCCGGGGATTGATCTCGCCACGCGCGGCATCCCACAGCAGGGGCGGCACCCGCAGCGTCCACTCGGAACGCGGCACCTGCCGGTTGGGGGTCTCCACCAGTCCCATCTCCAGCAGCGGACGGCATACCGTCCAGGGATCGGCCTCTGCCACCTGCGCCTCGTCAATCATCATCTGTCCGACCAGTTCCAGGGTGGGCCGCCGCTGCACCAGGGGTTCCTGCAGCTCGGCGAACAGCGTGCCAAAACGCGAATCCTCCTCCACCAGTCCAGTGATCATGAACGCAAGGCAACTGGAAAACTGCAGGCCACCCTCTTGGATCAATGCACGCAGCGGCAGATGGATCTGCGCGGACGCCTCCCACGCCTGGATTTCGGTCCGCCACCAGGCGCCCGCCTCCGACCAGCTGATCTGCTGGGGCATGTGACGGCGCATCTCCTCGTAGTAGTCGCCGAGGAAGGGATAGCGCTCAAAGATTTCGTCAAACGACAGGCCGCCGGCTTCACCCAGGCGGTTGATCTGGCGCATGAGGTGGTAGATGGCGGCATAGAGGTAGAGCACGAAACTGCCGGCGGCGGTCCGCGGAACATGATCGAATGCCGTCTGACTCAGGGCCATGGCCTTCTCCTAAGCTCACTCAAAATGAAAGGACACCACCCGTGCCCAGCCCGGCAGCCAGCCCGGATCGCGATCCAGCCCGGCCTGCCGCAGTTCCAACCGGATATCGTCCAGCGCCATAACCACATCCAGGTGCGTGGCGCCGGCGTAGACTTTTGCCGGGCAGGTGAGCAGTCGCGACAGTCGCTCAACGCTCAGCGACTCTTCACCCATGGCCTGCGCCATGCGGGTGCGCAACACCGGCAGCAGCCATCCCAATACCCGGCGCAAAGCAGGACTGCAGCCGCCCAGATCGGGCGGCGTTCCGGGTGCTTTGCGTGCGGCTGCCCGTACCAGCGACACCTGCTGATGACCGTGTACGCTCCGGCATAGCGCCCGTGCCTGCCGCACCGGTCGCGTCGCCACCGGCTGATCGGCAAGCAGCACTCCCTGCGCCTCCCACAGCCGCAGTCGCCCCTGCGCACAACTCCAGTAAAACGGGGGAACGAGGTCCAGTTCCCCGGACATCCAGACTGCAGGCAGTTGAAAGTCGCATCCGACCTGCAGACCGGAACCCACTATTTCGGCCGGACCACGTCCATCCAGCTCGCGCAACAGCGACCAGATGGGATCGTCCGCCACTTCCGGCGCCACGGGCGACGTCCAGGCCCGGGTTACCGCCTCAAGCAGGGCCCAGGGACCCAGGCG
>JBNLBB010000017.1:0-30033 GCA_050302415.1 Gammaproteobacteria bacterium
TCAAGGCGGTTGTCGACGTCTGCGGGCAAGCCGTCCCGGCAGCTCAGATCCAGGTCTGAGCAGAGCTGGGCAAACTGCGCGGCACCCACATTCAGACTGCTGCCCTTGACGGTGTGCGCCAGCTGCGACAGTTCGGCGGCATCGTCCACCGCCGCCGCTTCGCGCATCTGTTGCAGGCGCGCGGTGGTATCTGCGAGATAGGCATCCATCAGTGCGTCGAGTCCATCGCCCATCAACTCCGAAAGCGATCGCAGGCTGGTGGCAAATTCGTTGCGTTCAGCGGTCAACCGGCTGGCCGGGATTTCGCTCGCAGGACCGGCTTCTCCACAGAGCCAGAGACGCACCTTCTCTTCCAGCGATCCCAGGGTGACCGGCTTGGCCAGGTGATCATCCATCCCCGCATCCAGACACTGTTGGCGGTCGTCCTCCATGGCGCGGGCGGTGAGCGCGACGATGGGAACCCGTCCACCCCGCTCCAGCTCGCGAATACGCCGGGCGGCTTGAAATCCATCCATAACCGGCAGCTGGCAATCCAGCAGGATGAGGTCGAACTGTTCTGTCAGTGCCCGGTCAACCGCCTGCTGGCCATCACTCACCAGATGAACCTGCAGCCCCAGCCGTTCCAGGAGACGCGTGGTGACCTGCTGGTTGACGGTGTCGTCCTCCACCAGCAGCACCTGCGGTGGGTGATCCAGGGGAAATCTGAGATCCGTCTGGAACTCGTGATCTTCCACCCGGCGCAGCAACATCTGACGCATGGCGGAAAAGCGAACCGGGCGCATCAGTGTGGCATCCAGACCTTCTCGGTCGGCGCGCGAAGTGCGTGCACCTCCAGGTTGTACCAGGGCGACCAGATTGAATTTGCGGTCCTGCTTGGGAAACATCTTCTCCAGTTCCCGCAGATTGGCTTGGCCATCCACTATCACCCACCCAACCCCCCCTCTACCGATCTGCTGAACGGTGTCGCGCGGCACCTGGGCGATACCGGGGTACTGGGTCAGCTCAACGCCGAATTCGCGACAGAGAGTGGCGACATTGGCACTGACCACCTCACCTGCGCCGATCAGACAGACCTGTGTTTCACCCACCACCACGTCCTGCTGCACCACCTCCGCCTCGGGATGGAGCCTGGCGGTAAACCAGAACCTGGAGCCGCGACCAAGCGCACTGTCGACACCAATCTCCCCTTCCATAATGCCCACCAGCTTTTTCGAGATGGCGAGGCCGAGGCCCGCACCGCCGTAGCGCCGGCTCATGGAACCATCGATTTGGGTAAACACTTCAAAGACCTCGTCGGCCCGTGACTGGTCGATGCCGACTCCGGTGTCAGTCACTTCAAATCGCAATCCCTGCTGCCACTGGCTGACGCCAAGACTAACGGAGCCGGCGGCTGTGAATTTCACGGCGTTGCCGATCAGGTTGACCAGCACTTGGCGCAGTCTGGCCATGTCGCCGGACCAGTGACGTGGTATCTCCGGTGCGCAGAAGTAACCGAAGTCGAGATTGCGTTCGTTGGCACTGGAGGCGAACAGTCCGATGACGTCGTCCAGCAACTCCAGCAGATCGAAGCGATCCGCGTAGAGCACGAGGTGGCCCGCCTCAATCTTGGCAAAGTCGAGTATGTCGTTCAGCAGCTGCAAGAGCGCCTCACCGGAACTCACAGCGATTTCGGCATACTCCCGCTGTTCGCCATTCAGCTGCGTGCCACGGATCAGGCTCAGCATGCCCAGCACGCCGTTCAACGGCGTGCGGATTTCGTGGGTCATATTGGCGATGAATTCGGACTTGAGCCGGGAAGCAAGCAGGGCGGCCTCGCGAGCCGCGATCAGCTCCTTTTCGGCATCCCGCCGGCGCTCCAGATCGCGCACAATAGCCACCTGCAGCTCCTCGCTGAAGAAGGTCAGCCGCTTGACCGTCACCTCTACATTGACTGATTCACCGTTCGGTCGGCGCAGGACAAATTCCTGCCACTGTTGCTGGCGTGATCCAGCCCCGGAGGCATCCTGGGAAAATACCAGTGTCGCCCAGCCGAGGTAACCTTCAAGCAACTCCTCGATCGGCACCTGATCGGGATCCAACTCCCGCAATCCGATGATGCGCTTTGCTTCATGGTTGGCAAACTGGATGGTACCGCTGGGCCCGATGATCAGCATGCCATCGGCAACATTCTCCAGCACACTCTGCAGTCGTTCGACTATCTCCTCGACTTTGTTCAGCTCCTGGCGCTGACCGGCGATGAGCTGATTGGCGGACGCCAGCTTCTCTTCCAACTGGGCAGTGCGCTGGGCCACCATGTGTTCAATAACGTCATCATTTTCCACGCTGGTGCCGCGCACCCGATGTCCGGTCCAGATCCGCACAGTACCGGTTCCAGGCAGTGGCCGAATGGCACAACGCAGCAGGTATTCCGACCGGGTGTGCGTTGTGATACGCACACTGGCGCCGCTCTCCAGCTTGTCCCAGATCGCGTCGGACTCCTGTATGCGCTGGGCCAGCCACTTGCGGACCTGATTCATTTGCGCCAATTCCAGGCGTCGCAGTTCCACCCCGCAGAGTGCTGCGAAGGCGCCGTTGCAGGAAATTACATCGCCCGCCTCCGAAGTGACCAGCACGGAATCCTCCACGGCGTCGTAGAGCATCTGGTTGAGCGTGGTTGAATGCTGCGCCACATCGGCGGCGAGGAGCTTTTCCCGTTGCAGACGGTGAAACTGGAGAATAAGGCCGCCCACCAGCAACAGGGTCAGCAGGCTGGCCACCGGCACCAGAGTCTGGGTACGCTCCAGCTCCGCTTCGAGCTGCTCGGAATACTCGATCAGCTCCTGCTGCTCCTGGCGCAAGGCGTCGACCAGCAGCGCATTGATCTGACGGTGGAGTTCCCGGTAACGTGCGATCAGCTCATCGCCACGCCCGGTTTGCATCTCGCGCACCGCCTGCCAGTAGCTCCGGCTGAGTTCAACCAATTGATCCCGGTACCCCCCCTCACCGGGAAAGTAGCGATCCACCAGCGCGGAGTAGCGCACCAGAATGGCGTTGTGGGTTGCCTCGAGGGAGCCGAGCACGCTCTTGAGCGAATTGTCCCGGACTCCGACCCCCGGCTGGATCCCCGAACTGATCAGTTGATCGACATCCACGGTGATGGCATAGACCGATTGCAGCTCGGACTGCACCGGAAGGGTGGTGTTGGTCAGTTCATCAAAAAACTGGTCCAGGGAGTGGACACCAAACACCGCCGCCACCCAACCGGACAGCAGCAACAGGGCAAGGAGTAGAAGCCCGGCGACACGCAAGGTTAGTCCACCCGGATAATTACAGGCAGGTGACTGATTCTTCCTGATCGGATGCGTGGCATGGAAGCTAGTCCGCTTCCCAGTCATAGTGGGCTACCGCCCGTGAACCGCGCTCTTCGTAGCTGAGCTGACTGCAGAGCGAACGCAGCAGGGGAATGCCACGCCCGCAAAAAGAAGCGGCCCCTCCGAATCCCTCGGCGACGGAGTCCACGGCGAATCCTTCTCCGCTGTCGCTCACCATCACCCTGAGCTGACCGCCGCCGTCTGTCTGTTGGTGTGCCAGTTCGATGCGCACCCAGCCGTGCTCCAGGGCGGCGAGTTTTTCTGCCCGCTTGTGGTAGAAATCGATGAACCCTTCCGGGGTGGCCTTCATGGCCGAATCCAGTTTCAGCACGCCGTGGTCCAGTGCGTTGGTGTAGAGCTCCGCCAGTACCGTATAGATCCGTTCGCGGTGGGTGTAGAGGCTCTGCACTTCCATCAGCAACTGCATCAGGTGCGGCAGTGGATCAAATTCACGCAGCGCATCGGCCTCCAGTTCCAGGTGAAAGGACCACTCCATTGCGCCCTTGGGCAATTCCACGCCCGGCATCTCCTGGTCCGGTCCTATGTCCGCCTGATCCTGCATCGTGATCTCTATCATGGTTATATCATCGCCCTGAGGCAGCCCATGCCGAAAAGACTCCAAGGCATTCAGTACCTGGTCAACTGCCGACTGGCCCGCTCGCCCGTCCTGCAGCAAGGCCTCCAACCGCTCCTCACCGAACATGCCGCCACCGGGCGCATGGGTCTCAACCACGCCGTCGCTGTAGAAGAACACCCGCTCGCCTGCAGGCAGTTCGATGATTTCCGGCCAGCGTTGGAACTGCTCTACGGAAAGGACGCCAAGCGGGGGGTGTTTCGACACCAGTCGCTGCCGGATCTGGCCCCGCAGATCGAGCACATATCCGTCAGGAAGTCCGCCATTCCAATAACTTAGGGTACCGCGTTCGAAATCGAATCCCAAGCAGCAGGCGGCAAAAAAGATGTCCACCGGCAGCAGCTGCTTCAGCTTTCGATTGAGTTCCGCCACGATGTCGCCAACACCGTATCCCTTGCTGGTCATGGCATAGAACGCCTCGGCAACCGGCACCGTTCCAACCGCAGCCGGCAGTCCATGTCCGGTAAAGTCCCCGACCACCACATTGAGGCCACCACTCGGGTTGCGCGCCGCGAGCAGCAGGTCTCCGTTGAACAGGGACATGGGGGAAACCACATGCCGGATATAGGGGAGTTGCAGGGTGGCCGAATGGATGATCCTGGAGAAGACCCGTTCGGCCACCTCCTGCTCGCGCATCAGGCGCCGCTGATGGTAGCTGAGTTCGTCCCGTTGGATCTTGAGCGTGTGGTAGAGCCGGCGGACCCGCTCGAGTGCCTGGATCTTGGAGCGCAGGATCACCCGGTTGTAGGGCTTGGTCAGAAAGTCGTCGCCACCGCTCGACACGCACCGGGTCAGCGAGGCTTCATCGTTCAGGGCGGTGAGAAAGATCACCGGCACGAACCGGTCACCGGACATCTCCTTGATCAGCCGGGTGGCCTCGTAGCCGTCCATCACCGGCATCATCACGTCCATGAGTACCAGATCGGGTGTGTCTCGATGAAATTCGTCCACCGCCTGGCGCCCGTTTTCAGCCTCGCTTACCGAGAAACCTTCTTTGGACAGCAGCGCACGCAGAACCAGCCTGTTGGTGCGATCATCATCGACCACCAAGGCTCTCATAGGGCGCTCCCGCTAGGCTGAAGGGATCGACCCGGACAGATCCGGGCAACTCCGGGGAAGATCGTCAGGCCGTTCTTCAGGCAATATTGAACAGCTGGTGGAAATTCGAAATGGTCAGAATCTTCTTGATTTCCGGCGAACAGTTGACGATTTCAATATTGGCCTTGTCACCACCGGCCCGTTCCCGAAGCAGCAGCAGCATGCCCAGAGCCGAGCTGTCCATGTATTCGGTGTTGGCCAGATTGATGGTGTAACCGGTGTCGGAATTCCGGGACTGTTCATAGGCCTGGCGAAATTCCTGGTGCAGATTGAAGTCGAAACGCCCACTGATATTGATTGTGATGCGCTTGCCGTCGTCCGAAACGCTTGTAGTCAGCGACATGGTTCTCTGTTCCCGTTACCTACTGTGGTCTTGTTGAATAAACGCGAGAGCGATTGGTCTATTTTAGAACAGCTCCACGCTCCCCGCATCCATGTTCTCTTGTGTCACCGCCCGGTGCCTGGTCTCTGCAACGCGGGTTCGCTGCGCCAGCAACTCGGTACGCAGCTGCCGCAGAATGCTAACACACCGACCCAGCTCGCTGCCATCGGCATCTGAGCCGTGGCCCAGTCCGTGAACTGTCGCTTCCGCAGTGTCCGACAGACTGTGCGCCACGTCCTCGGCGTGCTCGGCCGTCTGCCGCACAATATCCTCGAACTGGAGGGCGCGAACGGCAACTCCGACATCCTGATTCAGCTGCTCGCCGATGCCGGAGAGATCCACCAGTTGGGAACCGATGACACTGTCCAGCGCCTGTAGCTCGGAGAGCATGTCATTGACCTGGTTCTGGGCCTTCAGCGCGGCATTCATGTCGTTGGACGCCATTTTTCCGACCAGGTCCCGTGCCGCGTCGACCGCCTGCTTGGCGGTCTGCGCCTTGACCCGAATCTCATCATTGAACTTCGCAGAATTGAGCGATAGCTTGCGCACCTCGTCGGCGACCACCGCAAAACCGCGGCCGGCTTCACCCGCGCGGGCTGCTTCAATCGCTGCATTGAGCGCCAGCAGGTTGGTCTGGTCCGCGATACCCTTGACGTCGTCCAGGCGCGCGAATATCCCATCCATCTGCTCAACCATGTCGTTGATCTTCATGACGGTTTCCATGCTCTGCTTGCTCATGCTGCTCAGTACGTTGATGTAGTACTGCAGAACATCGCTGGTCTCATTGGCAAACTTCTGGACCGACGTGGCGCTGTCATCCCCATGGCCCTCGGAGCTGGCAATTTTCCGGATCAGTCCGTCCACCAGACCGAGCTGGTTGCCGGATAGCTCGTGCAATCCGTTGAAGCTGCTGTGCAGCTTGCCGACGGCATCAGAGACCAGCTCCTTGATCTGGACCAGCCCATTGGTCATGTCCTTCAACTCCGTCCGGTAATAGGAGGAGAGATCATCCACCAGCAGCTGGACCTCTTCGTGGTACTCGCTGCCGGAATTCTGGACCTCATGGTACTTGGCCCGCCAATGATGGCTGGTCTGATTCAGCTCGAAGATCCACACCCCGGCGACCACCAGGGTGGAAATGATGTGCACCAGGATACTGTCAAACAGGTACTGGCTGGTAATTACCAGACCCAGGACGGCGACCGTGACCCCCAGACCCAACAGATGGGTTCGCAGCAATAGACTGCTTGAGGTGGTGAGCCGCTGCAATGGGATGCCGTTCATACCTCTATACCTTCATCTCACGACGCGGCCTTGCCACGCTCTCTAACGATTGAGTTAAGCACAACTTTCGCAGCATCGTTGAGCGAAACCACCTCCATGGCTGCCCCCAGTTTCACCGCCTCACCGGGCATACCCCAGACCACAGAGCTCTTCTCGTCCTGGGCAATGGTGTACGCCCCCATCTCCCGCATTTCGAGAAGGCCCTTGGCGCCATCGGCGCCCATTCCAGTAAGGATCAAACCGACCGCATTGGGTCCCGCGGTCTGGGCCACCGACCGGAACAGCACATCGACACTGGGTTTGTGGCGATTGACCGGCGGTCCGTCACTGAGCTGGCAGCGATACCGGGCGCCATCACGGGCCAGCAACAGGTGCATGGTGCCGGGCGCAATATAGGCATGACCGGGGATCACCTGCTGTCCGTCCTCCGCCTCAAACACCCGGATTTTGCACAGCGAATCCATCCGCTTGGCAAACGCGGTACTGAAGCCGCCGGGAATATGCTGGGCAATGACAATCCCCGGTGCATCGGGCGGCATGCGCATCAACACCTCCTTGATCGCCTCGGTACCCCCGGTCGAAGCGCCGATGGCCACAATGGAATCGGTGGTACGGAACTTGATCCCGGCCTTTCTGCCAATCACCGCATCAGCAGAGAGCTTGGGGACAACCTGCGGCATGTCCACGGTCTTCACTGGCTTCTTCGGCGTTGCGTCCAGCGCACGGACATGCGCCGAGGCCGCAGCACGCACCTTTTCGGCCAGCTCTTCTGCGTAGTCCCGGAGACTGTCTGCGACATTGATCTTGGGCTTGGTGATAATTTCCACGGCGCCCAATTCCAGGGCACGCAAGGTGATTTCGGCCCCTTTTTCGGTTAGCGTGGAGACCATCACCACCGGCATGGGACGCAGCCGCATGAGATTGCTGAGGAAGGTCAGTCCATCCATTCGTGGCATTTCGACATCCAGGGTAATGACATCGGGATTCAGTGCCTTGATTTTGTCGCGCGCCACGTAGGGATCGGGCGCAACGCCAACCACTTCAATGTCGTGCACGCTGCCCAGTACCTCGGTCAACACCTGACGCACCAGTGCGGAATCGTCGATGATGAGTACCCTGATTTTTGCCATTGCTCCCTACTCCGTAAACAGTTCCACGCTGCCGCCGACGTCGGTACTGCTGATCTCTTCCAGATAGTTACGCTCGGTTTTCACCAGCGTATCATTGTGCAACGCCCGGAATTTCTTCACCCTGATCCGTCCATCTTCCGAATAGAGGTATATTTTTCTGGGCTGCAGACCGCCGACGTCCTCCGCATCAAGGCGCATATCTTCGTTGGCCAGAAAAAATCGGACGAAATTGATATTCTGCTGACCAATGTTCATCATGGAATCGATCACCTTCGCCCCGCCAAATATTTTGACCTCCATGCGACGTTTGCTCCCCCCGAGCTTCATCATCGCGTTGATGATCGCCTCCATCGCATAGTCGCCGTAGCGGGCTGCGGCGCTGATGCCGAACTGGGCACCCGCCGTACTGTTGTTGACCGGCAACAGGAAATGGTTCATGCCGGCAATCCCGACCTTTCGATCATACAGGCATGCCGAAACACAGGATCCCAGCGTGGTCACAATCAGTTCACCACTGGCAGAAGCATAGTACCCGCCGGGTTGTACCTTGACCGCCTCGCGCTCGAGTACATGATCCCAATATCGGACATAGCCGCTCACATCAGTTGCCCCAGTCAGGCAATCTTTTGATACACCGTTTTACCTTTGGAGGTAAAACGGTCCGATACATTGTGCAATGATTCCGAATGCCCCAAAAAGAGGTGACCATTTGGCGCCAGCATGTTGGCGAACCGATCCACCAATTTGCGCTGTGTGTCCTTGTTGAAGTAGATCATCACGTTTCGGCAGAAGATGGCGTCAAGCGGCCCCTTCAGCGACCAGTCGGCCATCAGGTTGAGCACCGAGAAGTGCAATATGCGCTGCAGTTCCGGACTGACTCTGGCCAACCCAGATTTATCCCCCTTGCCCCGCCGGAACCAAGCCTTGAGCACCGGCTTAGGTAGATCCTTTACCCGGTCTACGGCATAGATTCCATGGCGGGCATGGGCCACCATATTGGAATCCAGATCGGTGGCGAATATCTCGAAGTTGCTGCTGCTCCAGTGGGGCAGTGCCTCCAACACGGTGATGGCGATGGAATAGGGCTCTTCACCGCTCGAGCAGCCTGCCGACCAGATACGTAGGGAGCGCTTCCCGTCCCGCCGGTCGATCTCCGGCAACACGTGGCTCGCCAGATAGTCAAAGTGATGGCGCTCCCGGAAAAACGCCGTCAGGTTGGTGGTAATGGCGTTGATCAGCTCCAGCAGCTCTTCGCGGTCGCCACGCTCGATGCGCGCGACATAGTCTGCGAAGGAGCTGAGCTGAAGCTGGCGCAGGCGTTTTGCCAGCCGGCTGTATACCAGCTCCCGTTTCTTGTCGCTCAGGGATATGCCCGTGTGCCTGCCAACCAGTTCCCGAATCGCCTCAAACTCGGCGGTACTGAGTTGGTAATCACGCCCCGTGGAAGACGGTTGTCTGGCCGCGGTTTCCGACACCTGACGCGCAGTTGACTGAATCACCTCTCACCCCTTCGTTGCGTACGTAGCAAGAGGCGCACGCTTCCCGGCGCGGCCTGCCTGATGCTTACTGGACGATGCTGGTTGTCTTACCCGCCAGCAGTAAATCGATATCGATCAGCATGACCATCTGGTCTTCGGCGGCTACTAGACCGGCGATGCACTCACTGTCCACCGCAACGTCGAATTGGGGGGGCGGTTTGATGGCTTCGGGTTTCACCGTCAACACATCGGAAACCCCATCGACCACAATCCCCATGATTTTCCGTCGTTCTTCCCGATAAACCGTCACCACGATCACCACCGTGGTCTTGGTCGGAGCCTCGCGCTCCAGGTTGAAGCGGGCCCGCATGTCGATAATCGGCACAATGGCGCCGCGCAGATTCAGTACGCCCAGCACGTGAGCCGGAGCATTCGGTACGTGAGTCACCGGCTGCCAGCCCTTGATCTCGTGCACCCGCAGTATTTCGACGCCGTAGATTTCTCCATTCAGTTCAAACGTCAGGTACTGCGCCGTTGAATCGGCAGCAACCGTCATGGCTCGCACATTTTCTGACGTATCGGATAGTGCTTGGCGCTGGGTTCCCATGTTCAATTCACTCAATGTAACTGGCCTAAACGCAACAGACCCGGCACATCGAGGATCAGTGCCACCCGTCCGTCACCCAATATGGTCGCCCCCGACACGCCGGCCACGTGTTCGTAGTTGTTCTCAAGCGATTTGATCGCCACCTGCTGCTGCCCCAGAAGGTCATCGACAAACAGCGCGATATGCTCACCGTCTGACTCCACCACCACCAACAGTCCTTCGGTGATCGTTTCGGTATGCGGCGTGATGTCAAACAGTCGGTGCAGCCGCATGATCGGGATAAACTCTTCCCTGAAACGGAACACTTCCCCCTTGCCTGCGACTAGGCTCACCATCTCCGGGCGCGCCTGCAACGACTCGATTATGGAGACCAGAGGTACGATGTAACACTCATCGCCCACGCTGATCAGTTGTCCTTCGAGGATTGCCAGGGTGAGTGGCAGCTGGATCGTTACCCGGGTGAATTTGCCTTTTTCCGAATCGAGGCGAATGGTTCCATTGAGGCTCTGAATATTCCGACGGACGACATCCATGCCCACGCCCCGCCCGGAAAGATCGCTCACCGCGGTAGCAGTAGAGAAGCCGGGTAGAAATATCAGATCGAAAATCTGCTGTTTGCTGAGTTCTTCATTTGGCTCAATCAGACCTCGTTCAATCGCCTTGTCGCGAAGGAGTTCGGCATCCAGACCCTTCCCGTCATCTGTGATTTCTATCACGATGTTCCCGCCTTTGTGGTAGGCATTCAGTACCAGGGTACCCGTCTCACTTTTGCCTGCGGCACGCCGTACCTCGGGAATTTCTATACCGTGGTCCACGCTATTGCGGACCAGATGCGTCATCGGATCGGCAATCTTTTCGATAACGGTTTTGTCCAGCTCAGTCTGCTCACCTTCTAGCTGAAGCTCGATTTTTTTACCCAGCGTCTGGCCGAGGTCATGCACCATGCGCGGATAGCGGGCAAACACAAAACTGATCGGCATCATGCGGATCCGCATAATGCTCTCCTGCAACTCATGCGTGTTGAGTTCAAGCTGATCCACCGCTTCTCGCAGCAGGTCCAGTTTTGCCGTCTCAAAATTCTCGGCAATGTTGGCCAGCATTGACTGGGTGGTGACCAGTTCGCCGACCAGATTGATGACGTCGTCCACCTTGTCGATACTGACGCGGATCGACCCTTTGTCACCGGCCAGATTGGAGAGCCTGCGCTCCGTCACCTGTCTACGATCCTTGCCCGTTCTGCGGTCTTCCACCAGCTCGCCGTTCACCACCCGGGTATCGTCCCGCTCCAATGCGGTCCGCCCGGGCGTGGCCGCGGCTATGGGTTCAATCGCCAGCTCACAGTCCTCTTCCACCCAGGAGAAAACTTCATCCACCTCTTCGCGCGGAATGGTGCCGCGCAACTCGATCTGCCAGGCCAGGTGGCACTCTTCGGGATCGAGATCCTCAAAGGCCGGTACCTGGCTGGTATCCACTGTTACCTGATAGCTGCCCATGCTGGCGAGCATGCCCAGCATGCGTACCGGGTCATTCCCCGTCCGCATCAGATAGGGGAAGGGCTTGAATGAGATACGCCAGCCAATCGATTCCCCTGCGGCAGGGGCGTGCTGGGTATGAACGCCGCTGCCCTCGCCATTGCCCGGTGCCTTGCCGAGCAAACCATTGACCTGTTCCGCCAATCCGGCCGCCCGCTCCTGGTCGTACTCCTCTTTCTGTCTGGCGGCATTAAGCATCTCGCGCAGACAATCCACGGTCTGCAGCAGCACGGAGACGGTCTGTGCATCGGCGTCGTGCTCGTTGGAACGGATCCGGTCCAGCAGGGTCTCGACCCCATGGGTGAATTCGGAAACCTGGGAAAAACCGAAGGTGGCGCCCCCACCCTTGATGGAGTGAGCAGCGCGAAAAATGCTGTTGACGGTCTCGGGATCAGCGCTGCCATCCAGCCCCAACAATCCCGCTTCCATGAGATCCAGCCCTTCGAAGCTCTCTTCGAAAAAGGTCTGGATGAACTGGGACATGTCCACCGACATGGCTAGCCCAATACCTTTTTGATCGTGGCCAGCAGCTGGTCGGGGTTGAACGGCTTGACCAGCCAACCTGTGGCGCCGGCACTTTTGCCTTCGGCTTTTTTTCCCGGATCGGTTTCGGTGGTAAGCATCAGGATGGGCACAAATTTGTAGCTCGGCAGCGCCCGCAACTCCCTGATGAGTGAGATACCATCCATGTTGGGCATATTGACGTCGGTGACCACCAGATTGACAGTCTTGCTCTTGGCAACGCCCAGCGCCTGCACGCCATCGGCTGCCTCAACGACATCGTAGCCAGCACCCTTGAGGGTGAAACTGACCATCTGCCGCATGGAGGCCGAGTCGTCCACGGCCAATATACTTGCCATAGCGCTTAACTCCTGACTTTACTTGTTCAAATAACCATCGATCACATTCCCCTTGGTCCCCGCCAACATCGTCAAATCTTGATTGTTTTACAGGCCGCACTCATTGCTGCCTGTCATGGATGGAATGGTGCTCGCGCCAAACGCCAAGCGTCACCGCCTGGATTGCAAACTTCCCGGATAGCTGTCGTGCGGGGCAACCACCAGACCGCGATCACCCTTGGAACCACCGGCGCGCATCGGAATGGCTGATAAAGCAGACATTTATTGTTGCAGTGTCAGCAGTTGGAATCGCAGTCTCCATCCACGCTTGAAGTGTAGAAGAGGGTTGTGTGGTGTCAAACTGATCGCCGGTGGGAGACCACTGACACCCCACAAATCACCTATAATGGCGCCCTTTCCAACTTGGCATCAGGCAGCTGCATACATTTATATGGCCCAGTTTATTTACACCATGAACCGCGTGGGGAAGGTCGTGCCCCCCAAGCGGGAGATTCTCCGCGACATTTCCCTCTCCTTCTTCCCGGGCGCCAAGATCGGCGTGCTGGGCCTGAACGGTGCCGGCAAGTCGACCCTGCTGCGTATCATGGCGGGCGTGGACACCGAATATCACGGCGAAGCACGCCCGCAACCTGGCATCAACATCGGCTACCTGCCCCAGGAGCCGCAGCTGGACAACACCAAGGATGTGCGTGGCAACGTGGAAATGGCGGTGGCCCATATTAAAGGTACGCTCCAGCGTCTGGACGAGGTCTACGCCGCCTATGCGGAAGATGGCGCCGACTTCGACGCCCTGGCCGCCGAGCAGGGGAAGCTTGAGGCGATTATCGAGGCCGCCGACGGACACAACATCGATCGCCGCCTGGAAGTGGCCGCCGACGCGCTGCGCCTCCCACCCTGGGATGCCGAGGTGAGCAAGCTCTCCGGCGGCGAACGGCGCCGGGTGGCCCTGTGTCAGCTGCTGCTCTCGGCGCCGGACATGCTGCTGCTGGACGAACCGACCAACCATCTGGACGCGGAATCGGTGGCCTGGCTCGAGCGCTTCCTCCAGGAGTACCCGGGAACGGTCATCGCCATCACCCACGACCGCTACTTCCTGGACAACGTGGCGGGCTGGATTCTGGAGCTGGACCGTGGCTTCGGCATTCCGTGGGAAGGCAACTACTCCTCCTGGCTGGAGCAGAAGGAGCAGCGCCTGGAGACCGAAGAGCGCCAGGAGACCGCCAGAATCCGCGCCATGAAGGAGGAACTGGAGTGGGTGCGCGCCAACCCCAAGGGGCGCCAGGCCAAGAGCAAGGCCCGCCTCAAACGGTTCGAGGAGCTCGCCTCGCAGGACTACCAGAAACGCAACGAAACGCGCGAACTCTACATCCCTCCGGGCCCCCGCCTCGGTGACCTGGTGGTGGAAGCCAAATCGGTACGCAAGGGATTTGGCGACCGGCTGCTGGTGGATGATCTCTCCTTCAATCTGCCCAAGGGGGGCATCGTCGGGGTCATCGGACCCAACGGTGCGGGCAAATCCACCCTGTTCCGGATGATGGTCGGACTCGAACAGCCGGATGCGGGCGAACTGCGGATCGGTGACAGCGTGGAGCTGGCCTACGTCGACCAGAGTCGCGACAGCCTCGATCCCAACAAGACGGTCTGGCAGGAGATCGCCGACGGCCAGGACATCATCGAGATCGGTAAATACCAGATTCAGTCCCGCTCCTATGTGGGGCGCTTCAACTTCAAGGGGACCGACCAGCAGAAGCGGGTGGGCGAACTGTCCGGCGGTGAACGCAACCGGGTGCACCTGGCCAAGTTGCTGCGCAGCGGCGGCAATGTGCTGCTGCTCGACGAACCGACTAACGACCTGGACGTGGAGACCCTGCGCGCCCTCGAAGAGGCGTTGCTGGAATTCCCCGGCTGCGCTGTCGTGATCTCCCATGACCGCTGGTTCCTCGACCGTATCGCCACCCATATCCTCGCCTTTGAAGGGGACAGCCGAACCGTCTGGTTCGAGGGCAACTACGCCGACTACGAGGCGGATCGCAAGCGCCGGCTCGGGGAAGACGCGGACCAACCGCACCGGATCAAGTACCGGAGACTCGACGCCTGATGGACGGCAAGCGCCTGGACCTGTTTCTCGACCGGGTCGACCAGCTGCTTGACCGGCTGGATGCGTGGCTGCCTCCCGCGCACCGCCAGATCGACTGGTCGGCGACCACCGCCGCGGCGTGGCAGCGCGACCGCCGCGGGCACGGCCATCTGGAGGTGGTCAGCCATCCGCACCGCCTGATGCTCGATGACCTGCACCACCTGGACCGCCAGAAAGCGGCGCTGGTGGCCAACACCGAGCGTTTTCTGGCCGGCCATCTGGCCAACAACGCGCTGTTGTGGGGGTCGCGGGGTACCGGAAAATCCTCCCTGGTCAAGGCGCTGCTGCATACCTACGCCGCGCGTGGCCTGCGGCTGATCGAGGTGGACAAGTTCGATCTGGTCGATCTGCCGGCCATCTGCCGCGAGCTTGGCAGCGATGCCAGATACCGGTTTATCTTCTTCTCCGATGACCTCTCGTTTGAGGCCAATGACCCGAGTTACAAGGCATTGAAGGCGGCACTGGACGGTTCGGTGAACCGGCTGCCGGACAATGTCCTGGTGTACGCCACGTCCAACCGCCGTCACCTGCTGCCGGAGTTCCAGTCCGACAATGCGGGCACCCGGGTAGCCGATGGCGAGCTGCACCATGGCGAAGCGGTCGAGGAGAAAATCTCACTCTCCGAGCGGTTCGGGCTCTGGCTCTCGTTTCATCCCTTCAAGCAGGACGAGTACCTCACCATTGTCGCCCATTGGCTTAAACAGCAGGGTGACTGCCCACTGGACGAAGAGGCCCGGAAACAGGCCCTGCGCTGGGCGCTGCAGCGGGGCTCACGCAGTGGCCGCGTGGCCGAGCAATTTGCCCGGGAATATCTGGGCCGTCTGAAAAAGTAGACATGATTAACGACAGCACGCCGAGACCTAGCCTAGAATCAGCACAATGAGCAGTGAGGCCACAGCAGATACCAGCGGAGAATTCGTCGATACGCGACGCCTGATGCAGGACCTGACGGGACTGATTCCCATCAAGGCATTGCCGCCCGCCTATTTCCAGCGCATCGCCAGTACCGCGGAATACCACGAACTGAACACGGGCGACTACGTGATGCGCGCCGGTCAGTGCGACAACGCCGCTGTCTACCTGCTGCGGGGGAAGGTGGAGATTCTCAAGGAGAACGGCAAGACAGAACTGCTGGACGCCTCGACCTTTCCCGCCAAATACCCGATCGCACCCGCCTACCCCAGACAGGCCGATGTCCGGGCCCTGACCCCCATCCGGATTGTCAACGTCAGCCGCAACCTGCTGGATATTTTCCTCACCTGGTGCCAATCGGCGCCGGACGGCAGCGCCACGCTGGACACAGCGCGGGACAGCGACTGGATCATGCGCATGCTGCAATTGACCCTGTTCCAGAAACTCCCGCCGGAAAACCTGCAGACGGTGATCGAGCGCATGGAGGCGATGCCGGTTGAGCAGGGTCAGGTGATCATCGAGCAGGGAACGCCCGGCGACTACTACTACGTGGTGCGCCGCGGCCACGCGGCGGTCACCCGCAAGGTAAAAGGGCAGGACAAACCGGTCAAGCTGGCGGAACTTGCCGAGGGCGACAGTTTTGGAGAAGAGGCGCTGGTCTCGGGCACCAAGCGCAACGCCAACGTCATCATGCTGAGTGCCGGGGTATTGATGCGCCTGGCGAAGAGCGATTTCCTCGATCTCATCAAACAGCCCCTGGAAAACGAGATCGACTACTATCTGGCGGAATCCAAGATCAACGATGGCGGCATCTGGCTCGATGTGCGCCTTCCCGACGAGTATCGCAACGGACACTTCATCAACAGCCTGAATCTGCCGCTGCCCGCACTGCGCATGAATACCAACCGGCTGGATCCCAAGCGGGTCTACGTCCTCTATTGCGACACCGGGCGGCGCAGCGCATCGGCCGCCTTTCTGCTGCAGCAGGCGGGGTTTGAATCCTATGTCCTGGGCGGCGGACTGATGAACCTGCCGGGCAATGTGTTCCTGGCCCGAGGCACCGACGAGCGACCGAACAAGAGCCAGCATCTCCGCTCGATGGTCAGGTCGCGGGATGCGGTGCAGGAGGCCGGCCGCTACGACAACACCGATACCTTCAAGACCGGCAACGAGGACGCCGCGCAGCGGCAGGCCGAGAACCGGGCAAATGCCGCAGCCCGCGGCATCCTGGACGAGGCCCGCGCGCAAGCGGAGGCTGTCCGGCTGCAGGCACAGCATGAGGCCGCCATGATTGTCGAAAACGCCAGGGCGGCAGCCGCCGGCGGCATCCGAATGGATGATTCGGAAATCCGCCGCCTGCACAGCGAGCTGGAACAGGCGCGCAATGAGATGGCCGATCTCCACGCCCACAACAAGCAACTGCAGCGACAAATTGAATTACAGGCTGAAAAACTGCACCAGACCACCGAGGTGAACCACCTGGGCACCATGGTCTCCACCATGGTGCAGCAGACCAGCAACAAGCTGCTGCGCCGATTGGCCACACTGGCTTTGTTGGCCGCAGTGGCGGGTGTCGCCTATTACCTCGGGAGTGCGCTACGGACCCAGGGGCCCGAGCCGCACGCACCCGCACCAATCATGGAACAGCCCGACCCCCGCAAATCAGCCGGCTGAGTAGACGTCATAGCGGGTGCTGGAGCCGGTGATGCGCCAGTCCGGAGGGCGGGATCCGAGATCACGGCCCCGCAACGGCCGCTTGACCACCACCCTGCCGGCACCCGATTCGATGGCCGCCCGCAGCAGTTGCTCGCCCTCCCCCTCTGCCGGCTGACCCAGCATCTCCCTGAACAGGCTCATCTCTTTTTTGGCGGCAGCCGATCCGTGATCCGCGTACATGGGATCCAGATAGACGGCACTGCCCTGCAACGGCAACCCCGCCACTGCCAGATACTGTTCGGCGGATTCCTGGCGCACATCAATGCGCGCCAGGGCCTCCGCCAGGACCTCGTGAGACCGCGCACGGTCAAGCCCATCGAGCAACAGCGCGGCCACTATGGGAGAGCGTTCACAGGCCACCACGCGACAGCCCAGCTGGGCCAGCCACACCGTGTCGCGTCCCAGCCCGGCGGTGGCATCCACCACCAGATCCAAGGGTCGCTTGTGCAGCCCCAGCGCGCGGGCGAGCGGCTCACGGCGCCCGGCCCCCTGGCGCAACCGGTAGCCCGTCGGGCCACCGAGAAAATCGGCGCAGACCAGGGGCGCATTCGCGCGGTTCTCGTGCAGCGTCAGACGGTCCCCCTGCTCGAGCAGCAGGCGATCGTCAGGCAACGGCTGATCACGATAGATCAGGCCGAGTCGGTTGCTCAGCAGCCGGGCCGACGCGGCGTGCGTCGGCCCGGCCGGCACCACCACCGGTGCGATCACCTCGCTGGTTTTGCCTGGATTCACATTGCTGGACATCGCCGAAGTCTACCCGAAGCGGTGCCGGACGCGACCTGGCGCACAGTAATCTTCGGTCGCACCCGGTAAAACCCGGTATCATTTTGCAGCCCGCCCCGACGGAGACCCCCCGAATGCCCAGACTGACAAGCGCGATGTTGCTGAGTTGGCTTGCCGTGATGCCACCGATTGCCTTCGCGGCGGAGGGGGGTGCCGCAGTGCTGATGTACCACCGGTTTGGCGAGGACCGCTACCCGAGCACGAACGTGCGCATCGGACAGTTCGAGGAGCAGCTGCAGCTGTTTGAAAACGAAGGCTTCTCGGTATGGAGTCTCGGGCGCGTGCTGGCGGCGGTGTTTGACAACGGTGAGCCGCTGCCGCCGAAGGTGGTGGCCATCACCATCGATGACGCTTACGCCTCCATTTATGACAACGCCTTCCCCCTGTTGAAAAAACGAGGCTGGCCGTTCCACGTCTTTGTCTCCACCGATCCGGTCGACCGGCGGATGGGGGATTTCCTGACCTGGGACCAGATGCGCGAAATGCAGAAATTCGGCGCCACCTTTTCCAATCACACCACGACCCACGATCATCTGCTCGAACGGCGCAATGACGAAACGGAGGCGCAGTGGCTGGCGCGGGTCCGCGCCGATATCCAGGCCGCTGAAGCGCGCCTGGGAGCCGAACTGGGGGTCACTCCCAAACTGTTCGCCTATCCCTACGGTGAGTACGACCGCCGGCTGATGACGCTGTTGGCAGAGATGGGCTACCACGCTTTCGGTCAGCACTCGGGGGCGTTGGGAAAATACAGCCATCCCCAGGCGCTGCCCCGCTTTCCGGTCAATGAAACCTACGGGCAGATGCCCGGCTTCGGCGACAAGGTGCGCAGCTTGCCGTTCACTCTGGCCAAGATCCCCGATTTCGATCCGCTCACCACCAATCCAAAACCGGTGCTCCATCTGGACCTGGATGAAGAGCATGCGCACCTGGATCAGCTGAGCTGTTTTGTCAGCGGTCAGGGCAAGGTGGAGGTCACCTGGACTGATCGCGCCGCGGGGCAGTTTGAAGTGGTTGCCCCGCAGCCCCTGGCACCCGGGCGCAACCGCTACAACTGCACCGCACCCAGCGACCGGAGCGGCCGCTATTTCTGGTTCAGTCAGCCGTGGATTGTGTTGGCGCCGGAAGAGGCGGCGGCTCAGTAGTCGACTGCCGCAAGGCGCATGGGCTGCAACCGGTGCAACCGGTTGCCGGCAATCATTCGCTGGATTTCGGCCACATACTCCTTGCCGCGGGTGGAATACCGCTCAAGCCCCATGGCCAACAGCAGCGGATTCATAGATTCGTGGGCTTGGCGCATGGCGGCGCGCCGGGCGCGCAATTCGCCATAGGCGTGACCGACATTGATGTTCTGCAGGTAGCCCTGGACCGAGTGGCGCAGGTCGGTAAACACCCGCACCCGATAACTGGCCCCTTCCGGCCGCTGCTCGGGAATGAGTCCCGGCCCCTTGCCAAAGATCCACTGGCCAAACAGGTTGTTGGCCTCCAGCGCAAAGCGCGATGTACCCCAGGCGCTTTCGTTGGCCGCCTGGGCCATGGCCAGGGCCGGCGGTACCACATCCACCCGGCGTAGCAGGCGTTGGCGCACAGCAGGGTCATTGATGTCACCCTTCACCCGATAGCGGGCCGCAATGCGCTGCACCTGGCGTGCAAGATAGGATCCGGAAGCGATCTGCTCGTGTACAAAGGCATGCCGCAGGTGCAGCCGGTCGCGCAGGATGGCGCGGTTTTCCAGCAATACCAGCGGCAGCATGATCCGAAGAAAAAGGGATTTGCGTTCCGCCAGGGGAACTTTCTCGAGATCGGGAGGCAGCCGCTCCACAGTGATGGGCGGTACGGCCTGATCGCCCATCGGCGGCCACAGAAAATCGTGCGCTTCGAACAGAGCCGCCAAACCATCGGCAGAGTCGACACGATAGCTCCGCGGTTCAACGCGTGCGTTCAGCATCTCCCGTTCGCCAACAGTCAGGCGCATCGTTTCGGGTATGACCACAGTGGGTACCGTGGAACGCACACCCTCATGTCGATCCAGCATCCAGCCACCCAGAAAGAGCAGCGCACCATACGCGAACAGGCCGGTTATCAGACTAGGTATTCGGGCCCGCATGGCAATAGTTTACCACTTTGCTCAGCTTAGCCAGCTACGCGCATTTCTGAAGAGCCGCATCCAAGGCCCATCGTCGCCCCAGCCGGCGGGCCGCCAGCTGTGCTGCACGGCGCGAAACAGTCGCTCCGGGTGAGGCATCATGATGGTCACCCGACCATCGCGATTGGTCAGGCCGGTGATACCCAGGGGTGAGCCATTGGGATTGGCCGGGTATCGCTCCGTCGGCTGGCCGTGATTGTCCACAAAGCGCAGGCTGACACCACCGTCGGCAAGCACCCCCTGCGGATCCTGGCCGCTGCGGAATTCGGCCCGTCCCTCACCGTGGGCCACGGCAACCGGCATCCGGGAGCCGACCATACCCGCCAGCAGAATGGACGGCGATTCCGTCACTTCAACCAGCGACAGTCTGGCTTCAAATTGCTCCGATTCGTTGCGCACGAAGTGCGGCCAGTGCTCCGTACCCGGAATCAGTTCACGCAGGTTGCTGAGCATCTGGCAGCCGTTGCACACCCCCAACGCAAACCGGTCGGTACGCGCCAGAAACGCTGCAAACTGATCCCGGGCGCGCGCGTTGAACAGCACCGATTTGGCCCATCCTTCGCCAGCGCCCAGCACATCGCCATAGGAGAATCCGCCGCAGGCAACCAGGCCGTGAAACCCGGTCAGCTCACGCCGGCCGGAAAGCAGATCGCTCATGTGCACATCCACCGCCTCGAAGCCGGCACGGTCAAACGCCGCTGCCATCTCCAGGTGGCCGTTGACGCCCTGTTCCCGCAGTACGGCTACCCGGGGCCGGGCGACACTGACTGCCGGTGCCACGCTGATCTTCACCGCCGGATCGAACGCCAGGTGGGCGTGCAGACCGGGGTCGGACTCATCCAGCAGGGCGTCAAACTCTTCCCGGGCGCACTTGGGATTGTCGCGCAGGGACTGCATGCGGTAGCTGGTCTCCGCCCAGAGGCGATGCAAATCGGCACGCTCCCAGCTGTGGCGCGGTTCGCCGGCGCTCAACAGGCGGATACGGCTTCCGGAAACGGGACGCCCGATCGGCACCAGCAGATCCGCCACTTCGTAACGTTCAAACAGCTCCCGCATCGCATGGCGCTCAGCGTCCGCCACCTGGATAACCCAGCCCAGCTCCTCGCTGAACAGGGCCGCGACCAGGTCTTTGTCCAACCGGTCGGTATCGATCTCCAGCCCGCAGTGGCCGGCGAAAGCCATCTCCAGCAGGGTCACGATCAGTCCGCCATCGGAACGGTCGTGCATGGCCAGGAGGCGCCGTTGGCCCAACAGCTCCTGCAGCGCGGCAAAGGCCTGCTGCAGCCTGCGCGGCTCATCCACATCGGGCGTGGATTCACCCAGGGAGTTATAGACCTGGGCCAGACACGAGCCACCCAGACGGTTGCGCCCCCTGCCCAGATCAATCAGCCACAATTCACTGCCGCCACAGGCCACGTGCAGCTGCGGCGTCACACTCAGGGTGACGTCGCTGACCGGCGCAAAGGCGGATACGATCAGGCTGACCGGCGCGGTCACGCTGCGCTGCTCTTCTCCCTCGCTCCAGATGGTGCGCATGGACAGGGAATCCTTGCCCACGGGGATGGTGATATCCAGTGCCGGGCAGAGCTCCTCGCCGATTGCGCGCACGGCATCAAACAGTGCCGCATCCTCGCCCGGATGGCTGGTGGCCGCCATCCAGTTGGCCGACAGGCGGATATTGCGGGTCTCACCCACGGCCGTGGCGGCCAGGTTGGTGAGCGCCTCCCCTACCGCCAGTCGCGCGGCGGCTGCGGAATCGAGCAGGGCCACCGGTGTGCGTTCGCCCATGGCCATCGCTTCGCCGCGCAGCGACGTGTAGCCGGCGGTGGTCACCGCACAGTCGGCGACCGGAACCTGCCACGGTCCGACCATCTGGTCGCGCACCACCTGACCGGTGACGGTACGATCACCGATGGTGATCAGGAACCCCTTGCCAGCCACGGTTGGCAGGCGCAACACCCGGCGCAACGCCTCGTCCAGGTCGATGGATGCGGTCGCTAGCGGCATCCCCGGCCGACGGACCCGCGCCACCTCGCGGACCATGTGCGGGGCATTGCCGAACAGCACGCCCATCGGCATGTCGATCGGCAGGTTGTCAAAATGGCCATCCGCCAGCTGCAGATGCTCCTCGGCGGTCGCCTCTCCCACCACGGCAAAGGGACAGCGCTCGCGCTCGCAGATGGCGGTAAAACGCGCCACTGCTTCGGGTGCAATGGCCAGCACGTAGCGCTCCTGCGCCTCGTTGCTCCAGATCTGCATCGGCGACATACCCGGCTCGTCATTGGGCACGGCCCGCAGGTCAAAGCGTGCGCCCCGGGCTGAGTCATGGACCAATTCAGGCAGCGCGTTGGAGAGACCGCCCGCACCCACATCGTGGATGGAGATGATGGGATTGGCATCGCCCAGCCCCCAGCAGGCGTCGATCACCTCCTGGCAGCGACGCTCGATTTCCGGGTTGTCCCGTTGGACGGAAGCGAAATCCAGATCGGCACTGCTGGTACCCGAGGCCATGGAGGAGGCGGCGCCACCGCCCAGCCCGATGAGCATCGCCGGACCGCCCAGCACAATGAGCTTGGCGCCCGGTGGAATCTCGTTCTTTGCCACGTGTTGGGCCCGGATATTGCCGTAACCGCCGGCGATCATGATCGGCTTGTGGTAACCGCGCACCTCGTCGCCCGCCTGCCCCGGCACCGCCTGCTCGTAGGTGCGGAAATAGCCGCAGACGTTGGGCCGGCCAAATTCATTATTGAAGGCGGCACCCCCGATGGGGCCCTCGAGCATGATGTCCAGCGCCGACACAATGCGGTCCGGCTTGCCGTACGGCTGCTCCCAGGGTTGGGTAAAACCGGGAATCTGCAGGTTGGAGACACTGAAGCCGGTGAGACCCACTTTGGGCTTGGAGCCCCGGCCGGTGGCCCCTTCGTCACGGATCTCCCCCCCCGACCCGGTAGATGCGCCCGGATGCGGCGAGATGGCGGTGGGGTGGTTGTGGGTCTCCACCTTCATCAGGATATGGACCGGCTCTTCTTGGTACCGGTAGATACCGCTCTCCGCCTCCGGAAAGAAGCGCCCCGCCACACTCCCTTCGATCACCGCGGAGTTGTCGCTGTAGGCGGAGAGCACCCCCTGCGCATTGTGCTCGTGGGTGTTGCGGATCATGCCGAACAGCGATTTGGCCTGCGCCTGGCCGTCGATGATCCAGTCTGCCTTGAAGATCTTGTGGCGGCAGTGCTCGGAATTGGCCTGGGCGAACATCATCAGTTCCACGTCGGTCGGATTGCGGCCCAGTGTGCGGAAGCTGTCGACCAGGTAGTCGATCTCCTCGTCGGAGAGGGCAAAGCCCATGGTGCGATCGGCGGCGACCAGCGCGTCCCGGCCGCCCGCCAGGATGTCCACCCGGGTCAACGGTGCCGGTTCGGCACGGCTGAACAGTTCAGGGGCGGCGTCACCCGCGACAAGGGTCTGGGTCATGCGATCGTGCAGCAGCGGCAACAGGGCCTGCCGATCAGTGTCGTCCAGCGCCGACGGGCCCGAAATCACAAAGCGGGTGCCGCGCTCCAGGCGCCGCACCATGCCCAGTCCGCAGTTGTGGGCAATGTCCGAGGCCTTGCTGGACCAGGGGGATTTGGTGCCCAGGCGGGGTACCACCAGGAAGCAATGGCCGTCCGGTTGCTCCGTCTGCCGCCGCGGGCCATATTCCAGCAGCCGCTGCAGCAGGGCCTGCTCTTCGCCACTCAGTGGCCGTTCGCAATCGGCGAAGTGGACAAATTCGGCGTAGACGGCGGTGACCGCCGGCACCCGGGCCTGCAGTGCGGCAAGCAGTTTATCGCGACGAAACTGGGAGAGTGCGGGGCGGCCGGGGAGCTGCAACATGGCTGGCGTTGGGGTTCATTATCTGGAAAAGGCGCAATGATATCGGATGCGCCCCACCGCATAAACCGCCATCCGCCTATTTCACGGTCTGCCAGGCCAGGCCCCGCTCCTGGTGGGCCACCACCAGGCGGGCCCCCAACCGTTCACTCTGCGGTTTGAGCTGGTCCACCACCAGTTCGGGTTTGTTGTTCTGTTCGCTCAGATGGGCGGCGGCAATCCACTGCAGGCGCCCCGGGGTGAGACTGGCCAGAACCGCCCGCGCCTGACTGTTGCTGAGGTGGCCATACTGGCCCCCGACGCGACGTTTGAGACTGGGTGGGTAGGGTCCGTCGCGCAGCATGCCGGCGTCGTGGTTCGCCTCCAGCACCAGACCGTCACAACGGTGGGCCATCTGCATGGCCTCGGCATTCAGGGTGCCGGTGTCGGTCAGAATCCCGATCCGCCGATCACCATGACCCACGATGAACTGTACCGGCTCGCTGGCGTCGTGCACGAGCTGGAAGCTCTCTATGGTGAGCGCCCCCACCTGCACCACGCTGCCGGCACTCACCCGGTTGAACTGGGCCACGGCTCCCCAGCGCGACTGCCGGGAGGTGCCGCCTGTCGCCCAGACCGGCAGCGCATAACGTCGGGAGACGACGCCGACACCACCGGAGTGGTCCTGGTGTTCGTGGGTGACGAAAATGGCGGAGAGCTGGTGGGGATCACAATCGATCAGCTGCAGTCGGCGGGTGGTCTCCTGGGCGGAGAAGCCGCAGTCGACCAGGATGGTGGTCCCCTGCGCCCGCACCACGAAGGCATTGCCGCGACTCCCGCTGCCCAGCGCGGCAATCTGCAGCATCAGGCCAGCTGGTCGCGCAGCAGTTGCAGCAGTTCCTGTGCGGTTTGCGGATCCAGAGGCTCGCCTCCCGCCTTCCGAGCTTCGATCACACTGCCGCGCTGCAGGGAGCGCACCGCAATGTCGAGGACTTGACCATCCTCCAGCCGGGTGTCGACCGGGCTCAAAAAGCGGTCGGGCACGTTGCGTACCGAAGCCAGCGATTCATAGTGAACCCGATAACGACCCGCCTTGCGGTCGAGGGACTCCACCACCAGCCCGGCGCGCTGCAGCGCAGTACCGGTCCGCCGCCAGTTCTGCTCCTGCCCGCCAGAAACCTGCAGGCTGGGATAGCCGTCTGCGCCCCTGACCAGGCGCACTTCGGTCGTTGGCGCCGGCGCCTGTTGAAACAGCTTGGCGGTCTGGGCGCTGGTCAACCCAACATGGAGCATGAAACGGTGCAGCATCTCGGCCTCCAGGTCGGGGCGCGAGGGGGTGGGTTCCCAGATGGTCGACTCGCCGAACACGGTTTCGCGCAGCCCCAGGTGACTGAAGTGGACCTCGCTGGTGCCGGCCGCTTCGTTGCGCTCCACCCGGACGCGGAATTTGTCGAGCCCCTCAGTGGCATAGGTCTGCCCGAAGACGCGGCTGAACAGGTTGCGAAAAAAACCGGGTTCCGGCGCGTTGAAATCGGTCTCCAGCCAGTCGGTCTCCAACAGGCCAAGCACCGGTTCCTGACGACGGATGAGAAACTCCTCGGCCAGGAAGAAATTGAGCATGGCGTCCCACAGTTTTTTGGGTTCCACCTGGGCGCTCAGCCAATAGAAATCGCGATCGCGGTGAAGCTGCAGTCCGGGCCACTGCTGGGCCACGCCCACCTGGGTGAGGTTGACCGCCGAACCACCGGGAACAGTGAGCCGGTTGCCAAAGGCCTGGTCACTCAGCTCCGGCGGCACCTCCAAATTCTCCACCGCCTCGGCGTTCAGGTAGGCGGTCTGCCGGTCCTGCATCCCGCTGCAGCCGGTCAACACCACCACCGCCACGGCGGCGAGCGCCGCATAACAGGTTTCTCGTGTCATGATTCAGCCAATCAGTCCGGCGGTGCGCATCGCTTCGCGCAACGGCTCGTGATACTGCTCGGAGAGCGGGGTGAGCGGCAGCCGGATTCCGGAAGAGATCATGCCCATCTCGCACAGCGCCCACTTGACCGGGATCGGGTTGGCCTCCAGGAAGAGCCGCTGGTGCAGTCCATCCAGCCGGGCATTGATGGCTTCGGCGGTGGCACGGTCTCCGGCCAACGCTGCGGCGCACATCTCGCTCATGAGTTTGGGCGCCAGGTTGTTGGTCACTGAAATCACCCCCTGTCCACCCTGCAGTATGAACTCCATGCCCGTGGCATCATCGCCGCTGTAGAGATCCATCCGCGCACCACACAGCTCGCGGATCTTGCTGGTGCGTTCCAGATTTCCGGTGGCCTCCTTGATCCCCACGATGTTGGAAAACTCGGCCAGACGGGCCACGGTTTCCGGCTGCATGTCGCAGGCGGTGCGGCCAGGCACGTTGTAGAGAATCTGCGGTATGGCTGCCGCCTCGGATATCGCCTTGTAGTGCCGGTAGAGACCTTCCTGAGTGGGCTTGTTGTAGTACGGGGTCACCAGCAGGCAGGCATCGGCACCCATCTCCATGGCGCTGCGGGTCAGTTCAATGGCCTCGGTGGTCGAGTTGGCGCCGGTCCCGGCAATGACGGGAATCCGCCCCTTCACTTGGCTGACGACCCGGCGGATGATGGTGCAATGTTCCTTGACGTCCACCGTCGCCGATTCGCCGGTGGTCCCCACCGCGACAATCGCACTGGTTCCGTTGTCGATATGGAACTCGATCAGACGGTCCAGCGCATCAAAATCCAGAGCGCCGTCCGGATGCATAGGTGTCACCAGGGCCACCATGCTGCCTTGAAACATGCCTGCTTCTCCTGTGCGCCAGAGCGACGCACCGTAGTGTTCTGAAGTGAGGGAATCCCCCGGGTCAAGCCGGTCATGGTACCGGTGGCCCCTGGGCTTGACAACCGTGCCATGGGCCCGGATCACAATTCCGTCCGCCCGCTTCGCAGCACTTCAAATTGGGTGGTACACTCAAAACCAGGGAACTTCCAATTGGCAACCAGGCACGGCGAGACTGACACTGCACTGATGAAAAAAAAATACCTGGTTATTTCGGCTATCGGCCAGGACCGCCCCGGACTCGTAGACTCCCTCTCCCAGACCTTCCTCGAATGCGGCTGCAATATCGAAGACAGCCGGATGACCGTATTGGGGAGCGAATTTGCCATCGTCGTGCTGATCAGCGGGAACTGGAACAATATTGCCAAGCTTCAGGAACAGCTGCCGCAGCTGGCAGGTCAGCTGGACATGCTCTTCAACTGGAAGGACACGGTACCGCGGCCCGCCTCGGAGAGCGCCCTACCCTATCTGGTGGAAGTGGTATCCATTGACCATCCGGGGATCGTCCACACGCTGTCCCGGTTTTTTTCCCAGCGCCAGATCAATGTCGAGGATCTGATGACTTCAAGCTACGCCGCCCCCCATACCGGCGCGATCATGTTCTCGATCCGCCTGACCGTCGGCATTCCGTCCCAATTGCACATTGCCCAGCTGCGCGAGGAGTTCTTCGATCTCTGCGACCAGCACAACCTGGATGCCATCATTGAACCGGTGCGCAGCTGACATCCCACCAGACCCAGGAGCCGCCCTCGATGAGTACCCCAGCTGTCGGTAAAAAAGCACCCGCCTTCAAGGCCGCCGCCCACGACGGCAGCACGGTTCGGCTGGCCGACTTCAAGGGCAAGGCGGTCATTCTCTACTTCTACCCGAAGGACAACACCCCGGGCTGTACCCAGGAAGGCAACGACTTTCGGGACCACCACCCCACCATCACAAAACAGGACGCCGTGGTGCTGGGCGTGTCGCGGGATTCCGTCGTCTCCCACCAGAAATTCGTCGCCAAATTCAACTTCCCGTTTCTGCTCCTGTCAGACCCGGAGGAGGTCCTGTGCCGTCAATTCGACGTCATCAAACCCAAGATGATGTACGGCCGTGAAACCATCGGTATTGAACGCAGTACCTTCCTCATCGATGGTCAGGGCATCCTGCGCCGCGAGTGGCGCAAAGTGAAGGTCAAGGGGCATGTAGCGGAAGTGCTGGCCGCGCTGGCGCAACTCGGCTGAGGAACCATAATCAATTCACTACACCGGACTGGAACACATGGCAGATACCTCATCCGCAGAACCCAAAAAACTGTTTGTCCTCGACACCAATGTGCTGATGCACGATCCAACGGCACTCTTCCGGTTTCACGAGCACGACGTCTACCTGCCCATGGCGGTACTGGAGGAGCTCGACAACCACAAACGCGGCATGTCCGAAATTTCGCGCAACGTCCGGCAGGTGAGTCGCTTCATCGATGCCATCATCGCCGACGCCGACATCAGCAAGTTCCAGCAGGGATTGCCACTGGCACCGCCGGACGGCCTGCGCCTTGCCGACGGCCCGGAACTCGGGCGGCTCCACTTCCAGACCAATTACCTGAACGGCGGTGACAATCCGGGCCACCACAAGCTGGACAACGACATCCTGCGGGTGACCATGGACCTCCAGCAATCCATGCCCGATATCCAGGTCTGCCTCGTCTCCAAGGACATCAATCTGCGGATCAAAGGCGCAGTACTGGGCATCAAGGTCGAGGACTACTACAACGACCAGGTACTGGACGACATGGACCTGCTCTACCGCGGCACCTATGAGCTGCCCGGCGACCTCTGGGAGTCACACGGCAAGGAGCTGGAGTCATGGCAGGAAGAGGGGCGCACCTACTACCGGCTCACCGGTCCGCTGGTCAAGGACTGGTATCCCAACCAGTTCCTCTACAGCGCGGGCGATGAACCGTTCGAGGCGGTGGTCCGCCGGGTGGATGGAGACAGCGCCATCATCGAACTGACCAACGACTACGCCAGTACGCAGCACCAGGTGTGGGGAATCAGTGCCCGCAACCGCGAGCAGAATTTTGCGCTTAACCTGTTGATGGATCCCAACGTGGACTTCGTCACCCTGCTGGGTACCGCGGGTACGGGTAAAACCCTGCTCACCCTGGCGGCGGGTTTGGTGCAGGTGCTCGAAGACAAGCGTTACCGCGAAATCGTCATGACCCGGGTGACCGTGCCGGTGGGTGAGGACATCGGTTTTCTGCCCGGTACGGAAGAGGAGAAGATGACCCCCTGGATGGGCGCCCTGATGGACAACCTGGAGGTGCTGACCAAATCGGACAGCAACGATTGGGAGCGCGCGGCCACCAACGACCTGCTGACCCACCGGATCAAGATCCGCTCGCTCAATTTCATGCGCGGGCGCACCTTCCTCAACAAGTACATCATCATCGACGAGGCGCAAAATCTGACGGCCAAGCAGATGAAGACGCTGATCACCCGGGCCGGGCCCGGCACCAAGGTGATCTGCCTCGGCAACGTCGCGCAGATCGACACGCCCTACATCACCGAAACCTCATCGGGTCTCACCTATGCGGTGGACCGCTTCAAGAACTGGGAGCACAGCGGACACATCACCCTGGTCCGCGGTGAGCGTTCCCGCCTGGCGGATTACGCCTCCGACAATCTCTAGAAAAAAAAGCCCGGCACTTCAGCCGGGCTTTTTTCTCACCTGCGGTCAATGTACGAGAATACGGTCGATGATTTCGTGCACCTGAGACTCAAGCTGGGGTGACGGAGTCACCACCACGGTGTGATTCTTCACTTCGGTGCAGTAACGCGAGACGTCGCTGTTTTTTTCGTAGGCGGCGCGCAACTCGTCGACCACCTTTTCGACTTCCATGGGCTTCATGCCATGCTCCTCGACCAGCGTGTTGAGCCCGGATATCTTGCCGTCGTGAATCCAGGCCAAGCCGAACTTTTTGGGTGGTTTGCCCAGAAACACGTACGCCGCATGCTCGGCCGGAACCACCTCCAGGGGATCCGAGACCTTGCCGGCCAGTTCCTCGAGTTGGCTTTCAACTTCTGCAATCCGTTTGGCGGCATCGCTCTGCGGATCGATGGGTGGATAGTCAGGTTTGCTTGAAAAGAGATTGGAGAATAGACCCATGATGTCCTCCTATCGGCTGGGTTTCCGTGGGGGAAGTCAGGAGTGTCAAACCCTAAACCAACTTTCCATTGGTTTCAATTCGAACCGCCAGATTGGACCCAGGCAACTGATAAACATCAAGAATCTTCCGAAATCAGGCGTCCTGCGGCA
>JBNLBB010000018.1:0-30011 GCA_050302415.1 Gammaproteobacteria bacterium
GGAAGCGTTGGCAAAGATCATAAAAAAAGCGCCCTGATGGGCGCTTTTTCCGGAGCAATCGGGAATCAGTTCCCACAACCGGTGATCACAGTTGAAATCTGCGGCGCTGTACCCGCTGTCGCCTCCGTGTAATCCACCTGGCAATTGGCCACCGCCACACCACCCGACAGAATGGAGAAGCGAGCCTGCGTTCCAGAGGGATTTGAAAAGGTAAATCCACTGATATCCTGCAGCGCATCGCGAATACCCGGGGTGTTGGCATCCGGATATCCAAATGTGATGTTGACTGCGGTCCCTTCCATGGTGACGGCTGCGCCCCCCCGGATCAGATAGGTACCATGGGCCAGCGATGAGGCGGCGCGTACACCACCCAACATACCGTTGACAGCTGCTTCACGGGCATCACCCTGAAGGTCGACAAACCTAGGCAGGGCTGTCGCTGCCAAAATCCCCAAAATCACAATAACGATCACCAACTCGATGAGCGTAAAACCGGACTGCTTGTTCATCTAATTCCTCCCAGCGGCTTAATCCAGATTAAATCTTTCATTTACCGATATTTAAGCACATAACATAAAAAATTACATTAATACTATCGGGCAATTTGTTCCCGAATATCTGTTTGGCTCAACCAGCGAAAATCCTCAATTGCTACCAGCCGAAATCCGCCCAGGTCGTCGGTTCCTGACTCAAAAGCACCATTCCCATCCCTGTCCTGGTAATCGAGTTGAAATCGGAATCGCGCGCGGGGTACGCCCTGAAGCGGCGTCGCAAAATAGTCGGTGTTTTTGACAATGTAGATGAGAACACGCTGCTCTGCATCGTAGTACCAAGAGGCAGGAGGCAGCGTTTCCAAACCCACATTCCGCAATTCACCCAGATAGTTCTCCGGTTGTTTACTCAACAGATCCATAGGATTGCTGCCGTCGAGTTCGGCGACGAACTGCAACCCTCCACGGACCACCCGGCGCGCCAGTTCAATGCCCATGGCGCTTTGAATGGAACCCACCACCTGCAGCATGGCCACACGTTCGGCTTCCACCCGTAGGCGCCCCAATCGGTCAGCTGCCAGCGCCACCAGGATGGCGATCAGGCAGATCACCACGGTCAGCTCCAGAAGCGAAAACCCCCGCTGCCCGTGCCGAATATTCCAACTCATCGTCCCGCCGCGGCCGCACCCAGTTCCCACATTGGCAGAAAAACTCCCAGGGCGAGAATCAGGACCATGATCCCCACAGCAACGATGAGAATCGGCTCGATGGCATCTCCAAGATATTTCAGATCGTAGTCGACTTCCTGCTCATAGAATCCGGCCACCTCCAACAGCAGATCATCCACCGCACCGGTCTCCTCACCCACCGCCATCATCTGCAGCACCAGGGGTGTGAACAGCCCGGTGGCAGCGGCGGTCCGGGTGAGGGTGTCACCACGTTCGATACCCACCCGCATATCGACTATTGCCGCACCGATATAGGCGTTGTCCACCGCCCTAGACACCGCGGTCAGTCCCTGCAGCAGGGGCACACCGGCACCGGAGGCCATCGCAAACGAGCGTGCAAATCGCGCCAAGGTGGCGCGCATGATGATGTCGCCAACAATTGGAAACCTGAGTTTGAACCGGTCCCAGATCAAACGTCCCTTATCAGTGGCACACCACCTGCGAAATCCGAAGATGGCACCCACTACAGCAATCAGCATGAGCGGCCAAAAGTCCAAAAAAAATCGGGAGGTAGCCAGCAACACTTTGGTTGCCCAGGGAAGCTCGGCTCCAAAACCTCTGAACACCCCTTCGAAAGCGGGAATCACCACCAGATTGATAATGGTGATGGCGACTGCTATGGCTGCGATGACAAAAGTCGGATAGCGCATGGCGGTCTTGATCCGGTTCTTTGTCTCTTTTTCCAGCTCCAGATGGCGGGCCAACTGGGCAAACGCCTCGTCAAGCTGGCCGGTGTTTTCACCCACCTGGATCATGCTGACATAGAGCGTGGTGAACACGTCTCGGTGTTGGGCCATCGCGGCAGAAAGTGGACGGCCGGCTTCCAGGTTTTCACCCAGGCTGCCAAGCACTTCCACCATGCGCTTGTTACGGGTGGTTTCGCGCAGTCCGCCAATGGCACGGGTGATGGGTACGCCTGCCTTCATCAGAGCGTACATCTGCCGTGACAAGAGGATCAGGTCATCGAGACCGGGCCTACCGATGGGCAGCCGTGCGACCAGGGCAGCCCATGCATTCTCCTGCTCGGCGACCGATTCGATCCGCACCGGGGTAACGCCCGCGCCGAGCAGCTGACCCGCGACCAACTCCTGGTCGGCCGCCTCGACCTGACCCTGCACCAGTTCTCCGCTCTGCGTCCTGCCTTGATATTTGAACTTGGGCATCGATCAATCTTCCGCCAGGGTCAGTTCCCCGGCGTCCGCCACCCGCTGGACCGGCGGTACCGCCACTTCGTCGGGCAATTCCCCGACCACCCGCATGACTTCGCTCAGGCTGGTGATTCCCTGTCGCGCATAGTCGAGTGCCACCCGCGACAGGGGTACATAGTCCGCTTTTTTGGCCGCAGCCGTCGCAAAGCCGGCGGCATCGTCCCGCCGCAGCGCATCCATCAGGGGCGCGTCGATTTCCAGCAGCTCGTACACTCCGATCCGTCCGCGGTAACCGGTGTTGTGACAGAACGTGCAGCCCGAGCCGAGGCGAAAATCCGCGGCCAAACCAACCGCATCGCCGCCGATCACCCGCACGAGATCCTGTTCGGTCGCAGTCGGTTCATAGGGCTGTGCACAGTTCTGACAGATCCGCCGGATCAGACGTTGCGCCACCACCGCGCGCAGCGAGGAGGCAACCAGGTAGCCTTCAGCGCCCATGTCCACCAGTCGATTCGCGGTGGTCACAGCATCGTTGGTATGCAGGGTCGACAACACGAAATGACCGGTCATGGCGGCACGCAATCCGATTTGTACCGTCTCCTGGTCGCGCATTTCACCCACCAGTACGATGTCCGGATCCTGGCGCAGAGCGGTGCGCAGTACCGATGCGAAAGTAAGCCCAATCCGGGTATTGACCTGCACCTGGTTGACGCGCGGCAGACGATATTCCACAGGATCCTCAACCGTGATGATCTTTTTCTCCGAACTGTTCAGTTCCGTCAACGCCGCATACAGCGTGGTGGTCTTGCCGCTCCCGGTTGGCCCGGTCACCAGCACAATACCGTTGGGTTTATGCACCAGGCGGCGGAAACGCGTCAGCATCTCCGGCGGCATGCCCAGCGAATCGAGTTCAAGTTTTCCTTCCGACTGGTTCAGCAGACGCATGACCACCGATTCACCGTACTGCACCGGCATGGTGGAGAGGCGCACATCAATGCTCTTGCCCTTGACCTTGATATTGAACCGGCCATCCTGTGGCAGGCGTTTTTCTGAAATATTCAGTCCACTCATCAGTTTCAGGCGGGAGACCAGCGCTGCGGAAATCCGCTTCTCCTTCATTACCTGCTCCTGCAGCACACCGTCGATACGCTGGCGGATGCGCAGTACCTGTTCGTCGGGTTCGATATGAATATCCGATGCGCTCACCTGAACGGCATCCTCGAACAGGGATTGCAGCAGACGCACCACCGGTGCGTTGGTCTGTTCTTCGGAGCGGACCAACTGGGCCAGATCCACGTCGCTTTGTGACAGCTCATCGCCCAGCTCTTCGGCGAGATGCGAAATCTCGCTGGTCTTGCGATATACCGTGTCGATGATGCGCAGCAGATCGCTTTCGCGCACGATGGCCTGGCTCACCGGCCTCTTCAGAATGCTGGAGATCTCGTCCAGCGCGTAGATATCGGTGGGATCAGCCATCCCCACCAGCAGTTCGTCGCGTTTGTCGTTCAGGATGATGGCACGGAATCGGCGGGCATAGGTTTCCGGCAGTTTCTGCACGGTCTCCGCACTGTAGTTGTACATCCGCAGATCGATATACGGAATCTGAAACTGGCGGGAGAGAAAATCGAGCAGCCTTTCTTCATCGATGTAACGCAATTCAATCAGGGTACGGCCCAGCTTCAAACCCAGCTTTTTCTGCTCAGAAAGAGCCGTCGTCAGCTGCTCTTCCGTAATGACCTTCTGCTCAACCAGCAGATCACCCAGGCGGATTTTCTTGCGCTGCTGAACCGCCATCAGCGGGTTACCCGTTGCTGGTTAAGCACCGCCAGGCGTTGCTCCGCGTATTGGTGGGAGGCCGGCTTCAGTCCACCCAGATCAAGTGCCCGACGGTAGGCTTCGGCCGCATCTGCCGCACGATTCTGTCCATCCACAGAAATGGCGAAACCGAGCCACCAATCTGCGTTGACAGGATCGTTCCTGAGCAACCGTTCGTAAATGGTTTGCGACTTGCCGAATTGTTGCGTCTGCTGGTAGAGCGCGGCCATCAGTTGCCGGGTTTCGAGGCCCGACTCACCGATATCAACCGCAGGTTGCAGAATGGCAATCGCTTCTGGAATCCGGTTTTGGGCTGCCACCGCACGCGCCAACAACCGGACAAAAGATTCATTGAGCGGTTGACTCTCCAGACCGGAGCGCAGCAGCGATTCGGCTTCAGTGACCCGACCGCTGCCCAACAGCAGACCGGCGAGCCGCTCGCGCGGTTCCGGCAGGGTAGGCATCAACCCCAGAGCCGAACGAAACTCCTTTTCGGCTGCATAGAATTTCGACAGCCGCAGCAGACGTTCCCCCGACAGCAGGTGAGCTTCCGCTTTTTCCGCTGCGCTCTGTTCCGGCACGCTTGATTTCCGTACAGACATGGAGGAGGCAGAGTCCCGTGGTGACGGTTTCACCTCCACCGCTGAAGCAGCCGTTTCGATTTTCTCCGGCTTTGGCAGCGGATCCATAACGGCCGTCGCGGGTTTGGATTCCGGCTTCCTGGGGCTCACCGGTGGTGCAACCGGCGCAGGTTTTTGCATTGGTTCAGGTTCGTGCTTTCCGATCGACACCAAGACTGTCTCGCTACTCGGCTTCGGAGCTTCCTGAATTGGTTGAGCCACGGCACGGGACCGGTCGGCAATTTCAACATCCGCCGCTTTTGGTTCCGGGGATTTCTCTTCGGTGGTGTGGACTGCGGACTGTACGGAAGGCATCAGCTTCACAGCCGTCGCACCCGCCGCTACACCGACTGCTCCAATCACCGCCAGCAGGACCCACAACTGGGCCCGTCGCGACCGCGAGACACCGGCATACCGTACTCCGCCCAGGATCGTACCTGCAGCGGTCCCCGGGGGCACTCTGCGTGCCTCCAGATCCTTCAGCATGTCGTTGATCAGGCTCATGGGAGTCGAATCCAGTCCACCAGCTTGGGCGTCATCATAATCGCCCAGCCTGCCGTCAACAGCAGCGTGCCTACCAGTCCGAAACGCCAGAACCGACCCCAGGACCGCGGCGCACCGAAAGTGTCCACCGCCGCTGCGCGTACATGGCTTCTTTGAATGCGTGAGTCTCCCCGGCCGAACGCAGCCATCATCGCCTTGTGGCTAAGGATGTTGATCAGCCGGGGTATCCCTTTGGAACGGCGATAGATTTCCGCCGTCGCGTCTTCGCCGAAAAAGCGATTCCCGGTTCCACCGGCCACCACCAGGCGGTGATTGAGATATCCGCTCAGATCTCCACGGGTGATCGGCTTCAGGTGATAGGAAAAGGTGATGCGCTGTCGCAGTTGGCGGATACCCGGTTCCGCCAGGCGTTCATCCAGCTCCGGCTGTCCGAACAGTACAATGTGGAGCAACTTGTCCTTTTCTGTTTCGAGATTGGAGAGCAGTCTCAGTGCTTCCATGGATTCGCGGGGCATGGACTGGGCTTCGTCAACACAGAGCACCACCCGTCTGCCGGCTGTCGCGTGCGCGATGAGCCTGTCGTTGATCAGTTTCAGCAGTCGGTGCTGACCGAGATTCCGGGGGTAGTCAATCTGCAGTTCGTCGGCCAGTGCCATGCGCATGGCCACAGCGTTCATCATGGGATTGGGAATGTAGGCGGTGATAAAATCCTCGCCCAGACTGTTGAGCAGCATACGGCACAACAGCGTCTTGCCGGTTCCCACTTCGCCGGTGATCTTGAGAAATCCTTCACCGCTTCTCAGCGCCACCAGCAGTACATTCAACGCTTCGTGGTGGGACACGTCGCCAAAAAAGTAGTCCGTATCCGGCGTCAGTTGAAAGGGCAACTCCCGCAGTCCAAAGTGTTCGAGGTACATGCCTGAAACTCCCGCTATTGCCCGGTTGGTCCACCTGCTTCGACACCACCCATGCGACTGCGCACCGCACGCAGTTGATCGGTCCACACCTGGTTGTCATCCACCACCACCGGACGGAGCAAAATCACCAGCTCGCTGCGTCGATTGGACTGGCGCTGCTGACGGAACAGATTGCCCGCGACCGGCAGATCACCCAACCCCGGCGTTTTGGCATTCTCGTCCGCCACGCGGTCCTGCATCAGACCGCCAAGCACCACGATCTGGCCACTGCGCGCGCGCACCACGCTGTCGGTCTCGCGCACGCTCGAAAATGCAAGCGGCACCGATTGCGCGACACCACCAACCGTAATGTTCTTGGTCTGATCCACGACTTCGCTGACTGAGGGATGGATGTGCAGGATCACATCCCCCTCCGGACCGATCTGCGGTGTCACATCCAGCGCAATGCCTGAGAAAAAGGGGGTCAGTTCAATCTCGGGGGTGGTGGTCGTGGTCGTGCCGGTGACGGTGGTGCTCGAAATCCCCGTCACAAAAAACTCGTCGGAACCCACCTTGATGACCGCCTTCTGGTTGTTGACCGTTGACACCCGCGGGCTGGAGAGTACCCGGACATCGCCCTGGGTCTGCAGCAACTCGATAAACCCGTCAAATTTGCTGGCCTGCACGGCGAGACCAAAAACCCCGCCAAAACCCGCCTGCAGGGGTGCGCTGGTCTGCGTCAACTCGGCGGTTGAGGAGCCGCGAGTCGCCAGTGCGCTCCAGTTGATCCCCGACTGGAAGCCATCATTGAGGGACACTTCGAGAATCTTCGCCTCAAGCACCACCTGACGCTGCATGACCCCTTCGGTGGTATTCAGAAATTCGGCCACTTCACGATGCTCCGCCGGGAGTGCGCGGATCACCACCACACCCGATTGCGGATTGACCACCACCCGACGGCCGTCCCCCTCACCGATGATCGCGCCGAGTGCAAACTTCAGTTCAGCCCAAAAATCGGAAGAGGTGGCCGTTTCAATCAGACTGCCCGATACCGACTCGCTGCGGGCCTCGCCATCCGTACCCACGCTGTCGCTGACCTGACCGGAGCTGACCCGGGTATGCGAGCTGCCGGTGCGGGAGATGTTCAGGTAGTTGACGCGATAGATCCGCGACTGGAGCTTGGCCGGCATGACACGATAACCACCGGCCGCGACATCAAATTCGTATCCCAATACATCGCGCACCGTGGCCATCGCTTCGCCAATGGTGACGTTCTTGAGTTCCAGGGTGATCTGTCCCTCCACCTCCGGATGCACCACCATGTTCATCGGTGTATCGGCTACCAGCCCCAGGAAAAAATCACGCGCCGGCATTCGGCGAACCGAGATGTCGAAGCGCTCTTCCGGTGGCTGTTGCTGGGTGCCCAAGCTCAGCGGCGGCAGCAGTTCTGCGGTGACGGCCGGTGGCGGCGCAACGGGCCGGTTCATCTCCTCGCTGGATTCTATGGCCTCGTCCAGTTGCTGGTTGAGCGCCTCACCATCGGGTTTGGCCAGCGGGGAACTGCAGCCGAGGAGCAGCAGTCCGGTCACCAGCATCGTCACGTTGAGCACAGTTTTAATCATTGTTTTTGACCTATCGACTCCGCCGACCGGACCGGCCGGCGCACGAGCTTGAGTTCCAGCCGGCGCCCATCTTTTTCCAGCAATGCGGTACCGGGTTCGATGGACAGCAGGCGATAACCGCGAATCGATTCACCAATGCCCAGACGCACGCCACTGATCACCGCCAAGTTGCGCTGTGGCGACAGCAGGGTGGATTGGAGCTCCAACGGGCTTGGCTGTGGCCTGGCGGTGTTGGTGGCCGGCGGCCCACCAAAATCGGGGCGCATGGGGTCGACCACCGCATCAGCCTGAACCCCACAGCTCAGCAGCAACAGCCCCAGTGATACGGTCCGTCTAAACACCAATCCACCTCTCATCAAGACTGAGCGTGTAGAGCGTGATGGTCACCACCGTCGTCGGGTAGGTTTCCGTTGAGATCGCCACGGAATCCCACAGGAAACGCCATGGCAACGCTTCCAGCGCCTGCAGATAGGCGACCGCATCCAGATAGCTGCCCTGCAGTGTCATGCTCAGGCCGTGACGGTAAATCCGCGGTTTGGTACCGGCTTCCACCTCCTTGGCATCGAACACCAGATCCGGTGACAGATTGACCATCTCCACGAGTTTGAGCTGGCGGTGCTGTTCCAGCACCTGACGCAGCAGGGTCGCCCGTTCCTGCGGGGAGATAAATTGGGTGCCCAGTTCATCGAGCCGGGCGTCCACGGTTGCCTGCTGTGCAAACAGCTGTTCAATCTGCCGGCGCAGCGGTGCATTGGGATCGCGGGCTGCCCTGGCCCGGATTTCCGCCTGCTGTGCCATCGCCTGGGCCACCTGCCCGTTGAGCTGTTCGATCTGGCCGTTCAGCGCCTTCTGCCGGATCTGCAGTGGCTGGAAAAAATAGGCGTCGGCCAGGAATGCCGCCAGCGCGATGACCGCAACCAGGAGCAGCACCCGCTCTGACTGCTTGCGGCTGTCCAGGTAGGCGCTGGTACGCTGCCAATAGGTTTGCAGCAACCGGATCACCGCAGGCTTCTCACTTCAAAATTGTGTGACTGCGCCTTCTCCGACTCGCGGGCGATACGCAGGAACTCGAACTCCTTGCCCAGGAATACCGTTTCACTGCCCAGGCGCTGCAGATAACCGGGCACCGACTCGCTCTCCAGCGTTTTGCCTCCCAGCACCACCTGCTCACCGCCACCCCGCAGTTCGATCCGGGTCAGCCAGAGGCCCTTGACCCGCTGCCGCGCCAGCGCCAACAGATGTTCGGAAAAACCGGCCTCATTGCCCATGCCCCCGCCGTCGAGCAGCGTCACCACCAGCTGTTTCTGGGCGATGGCGCGGCGCAATTCATCACGCTGCAACAGTAATTGGGGATCCTGCTGCGGTGGAGGATATTGGCGATTGAGTCTCTCCACTTCCGCCAGGGCCTCCACCCGTCGATCCTCTGCCTGGACGGCCTCCTGCTGCGCTGCGCGGACCGCGTACTGCATCCAGAACACACCGCAAGCCAGCACGACCAAGGCGAACGCTGAAATGCCGGCCACCCAGCGCGCATCCAGGGGAGGTTTGCGCTCGATCAGATCGTCGGTCAGCAGGTTGATGTGCTGGCGCATCACTTTGCCTCCGAACCCAGCGCCGCGCCCACGGCAATCACGCAGCGCGCCTGCAACTCGTCGGACAGGGGACCAGCGGTATCACACACCGCGGAGAGGTCGAACAGGCGGGCGGTGATGCCAAGATTGGACATCAGGTAGGGGATGAGGGCCGGTACCGGAAAGGCGGTCGGCAAGACCACGAGTCCGTTGACCGGGGGCTTGGAGAAGGTGCTTTCGTAGTAATCCAGCGAACGCTGAAGCTCCAGCACCATGCCGTCGAGCATGGCCGCCAGGGCCGGCGCCACGCCTTCGCCAGCGTGGTTCAGTCCAGCTTCGTGCAGCCGCTGGCTGCCGGTTTCGATCTGCCGGGTCAGGTAGAGCAGGCCGTCGCGAACAATGGCAATACTGCCGGCGGTCTGTCCCAGGTAGAGCAGCGCCACCCCCTTGGGATCCTCCGGCATGAAGCGGCTCAGGTTGCGCAGCGCCAGCTCACGAATGCCGAACTCTCGCGGCTCAAGACCGATACCGGTCAGGTGTTTCAGCCGTTTCTTGACCTGCGCCCGTCTGGCCACCACGGTATAGACCGAACGTACGGCCTCATTGGTGCTGCGGCCGGGGATGGGAAAACTGTCGATCACCGCCTCGTCCGGGTGATACTCGATAAAATCCTTGATCCGCCACTTGAGCGCCGAAGCCATCTCCTCCTCGGGCACCTGCGGCGCCTCCATCTGCAGCAGCCGGTAGTCGTGCGAGGACATCACGCCGATGCAGCGGGTGTGTTTACCCAGACCACGCAGGGCTGCCGCCGCCTGGAGCACGGCACGCCCTTCGTCCTGCTGTTCATTGATGGGGAAAAACTGACAATCGCTCAGATGGGGACGTTCGGACCCCGCGCCTCCGACGCGGGCAATTCCCAGCCCGTTTGCAGCAAAGGATACTGCTACCGTGTCCTTGGTTTTGTTGCTTTTCAGACCAAACAGAACGCACCCCTCTCACAGCATCCGGCCTTCGGCGAGTGCAGCTATGGAGGAATTATAGTCTGGGCGAGCGGCTGCAGCCGGGTCGGACGTTTGTGCAAGTTTAGATTAAAAAAACTTCGCAAGCTACTGTTACGACAGATTATTGTTCAGGTCGTAGAGCGCATCATTCAGTCACGAATCAGGGTGCCCGTCAGCTCTGTTACCGACTTCAGACCATTAGTGGAGAGGTAGTCCGCGATCCCGCCGTTGATCCGTGCGCAGATCAGCGGATCGTAGAAGAGCGCCGTGCCCACACCCACGGCACTGGCGCCGGCAATCAGGAACTCGATGGCATCGTCGCCGCTGGTGACGCCACCCTGGCCGATGATGGGTATGCCATGGCCCTTCGTGACCTGGTACACCTGGTGCACCTTGAGCAGGGCCACGGGCTTGATGGCGGGCCCGGAGAGCCCCCCCTGGCCATTGCCCAGAATCGGGCGCCGGGTCCGGATATCGATCGCCATCCCCATCAGGGTGTTGATCACCGCAAACGCGTCGCTGCCCGCCTCAATGCACAGGCGGGCGTTTTCCGCGATATCTGTTTGATTTGGCGAAAGTTTTGTGATCAGTGGCTTGTTGGTGACGGCGCGGCAGGCGGCCACCACCCGGGCCGACATCTCCGGATTGTTGCCGAACACCACACCACCCTCTTTGACGTTGGGGCAAGAGATGTTGATCTCGATGGCGTCGATGGGTGAATCATCGAACCGCCGGGTCACCTCCGCGTACTCCTCAAGGGTGGACCCGGAAACATTGGCGATGAACCGCGTCTCGCTGAAATCGAGGGTCGGCAGAATCCGGTCTACCACAGTCGTGACGCCCGGATTCTGCAGGCCGATGGCGTTGAGCATGCCCATGGGTGTTTCGTAGATCCGGTGCGGGGCATTCCCGAGGCGAGGCTCACCGGTGGTTCCCTTGAGGCAGACTGCGCCCACATCCCGGTTGGAAAAGCCCTCCACCCGGGTATATTCTTCGCCGAACCCGACGCAGCCGGACAACAGGACCAGCGGTGAATTGAACCGCAGGCCACAGAAATCGAGTGCCAGTGATTCGGGCAGAACCGGGCCCATATCTGTATCGCTGCTCATATCATGTTCCACGTCATACTCTATCAGCCGGAGATTCCACCCAATACCGGCAATGTGATCCGCCTGTGCGCCAACGCCGGCGCCGCACTGCACCTGATCGAACCGTTGGGCTTCAACTTCGACGACCGCCACCTGCGCCGCGCCGGGCTTGACTACCACGACCTGGCCCAGGTGCAGCGCCATCCCTCACTGGAATCCTGCCTTCACGTGTTGCCCAAGGCGCGCCTCTTTGCCTGTTCCACGCGGGGTCGGACCGGCTATGCCGATGTGAGATACCAGGCAGGGGATGCGCTGCTGTTCGGCCCGGAGACCCGTGGCCTACCAGACGACATCATTGACAGCGTGCCGGTGGCGCAGCGCCTGACGATCCCCATGCGTCCCGGCAACCGCAGCCTCAATCTCTCCAACGCGGTCAGTGTAATCCTCTACGAAGCGTGGCGGCAGCAGGGCTTCAGCCACTGATCAGTGTTCACTGGTCTGCTCGCGCTCCAGCAGCGCCTGCACCGCGCTGCGCGGATCCAGCCCGTCAAACAGGATTCGGCTGGTCTGTTCGGCAATCGGCATCTCAACACCGAATTTGTGGGCCAAGCGCATGGTCTCCTGGGCGGCCGATACCCCTTCCACCACCTGACCGATGTCGGCCAGCGCCTGGGCCTGGGTCTTGCCCCGTCCCAGCGCCAGGCCGAACCGCCGGTTACGGGATTGGTCATCCGTGCAGGTCAGGATCAAATCGCCCAATCCGGCCAATCCCATCAGGGTCTCCGGGCGTGCGCCGAGCGCTTTGCCCAGCCGCATGATTTCGTGTAGACCCCGGGTGATCAGCGCCGACCGGGCATTGGCTGCAAACCCGAGTCCATCCGCGATCCCCGCAGCCACCGCAAGTACATTCTTCACCGCGCCCCCAAGCTGCACGCCCACCAAGTCATCGCTGGTGTACACACGAAAGGCCTGTCCATGCAGCCGGTTGGCGATATCCGCGGCAAACTGAGGGTCATTGGCGGCCACGGTCACCGCCGTCGGTAGTCCCGACGCCACTTCCCGCGCGAAACTCGGTCCGGATACCACAGCCAGGCGGGCCTGGGCGCCGAGCACCTCGGTCGCCACCTGATGGAGGAGGGCGCCGGTGCCCGGCTCCAGCCCCTTGGTGGCCCAGGCCAAGCGGGAGAAACCCGCAGGCAGCGCGCTCAAGACCTCCCGAAAGGCGTGACTGGGGACAACCACCAGCAGGTCGCCGGCGCCTTCTATCGCCTGGTGAAAGTCGACAACAGGAGTCAGCAGGGCCGGAAACTGCGGTCCGTCCCCCAAAAACTCCCGGTTGTGCCGGTCCCGGACCAGACGCTGCATATGATCGGGATCATGACCCCAGAGCCGGACGACATTGCCGTTGCGGGCCATCTGCAGCGCCAGCGCCGTGCCCCAGGAACCGGCACCCAGGACGGCGATAGGCGTTGCCTGTGTCTGGGTGGTCACGCCCGGCGGGCTCAGTGCGTCTGCTCTGCCGCCGCGCCCTGCTGCGTGCGCTTCAGGTGCTCAGCATAGTGCGCGTCAAAATTTACGGGCGCCAGAACCAGTTGGGGGAATCCCCCTTTGGCCACCATGTCCGTCACCACCTCCCGAACATACGGAAAGAGCTGGTTGGGGCAGTAGCTGTTCAGCAGGTGGCCCATCTCCGCTTCGGCAAAACCGGCAATCGTAAATATGCCGGCCTGCTGTACCTCAACCAGGTAGACGTTTTTCTCGTCCATGCTGGTGGCTACCGTCACCTTGAGCACCACTTCAAAAACCCCATCCGACAGGGCGCGGGTCTCGTTGTTGAGCTGGATGTTCACTTCAGGATTGAACTGCTGCGCCCGGAAGACATCGGGTACCTGCGGTGACTCAAACGATACATCCTTGAGATAGATGCGTTGAATGCCAAATTGGCGGGCCGGTGTGTCTGCCGCCGGCGGAGTGTTCTGCTCAGTCATGAAATCCCCTGTATTCAGTCAGTGCTACTGGTCAAGACCCAGCGCGGTATCGAGTTCGCCATCCATGTCCAGCTCAACCAGATCATCAAAGCCGCCCAGATGGCGGTCACCGGCAAACACCTGCGGAACGGTATCCCGTCCGCTGCGCTCCTCCATTTCGTCCCACTTGCCCGGATCGTGATCCACACGGATCTCATCGAAGCTCACGCCCTTGCGGCTGAGCAACTGACGGGCACGGGCACAGTAGGGACAGGCGCCGGTGGCATACATCACGATCTGGATCATCGCCGACTACTTGGTGGTCAGCGGCAGGTTGGCGCCCTGCCAGCGGTTGACACCCCCCACGAGGTGGCTCACTTTTTCAAATCCGGCCTTGTGCAACATGACGCAGGCGGCGTGGGAACGGCTGCCGGTGGCGCAACTCACGATGAGCGGCCGGCTTTTATCTTTTTCCAGTTCGTACATGCGGTCTTTCAGGGATCCCAGCGGGATGTTGACCGCACCGACGATGTGCCCGGATTTGAACTCACCCGGCTCGCGGATATCCACCACGCGGGCATCGTCGCGGTTGATCAGCAGGGTGGCATCTTGGGGCGACAGCTCCTCGTAACCACCCAGACGGGCGGCCAGAAAGCTACGGGCCAGGAAAAAGAGGGTAACCGCCAGCGCCAGGAACAGCGCCCAGTTGTTGGTGGCAAATTCGAGCAATCTTTCCATCGTTGAATCGGTCCAGGCTGTGAGTCAAAAAGACCCTTGCGAATCTAAGACCGAACCGTCAATGGCTGCTGCAGAAAACGTCCTTCATCATGCCGATGAGGCGCAGCGTGCGGCCATCTCCCACCCGGTAGTAGACCCTGTTGGCGTCTTTACGGGATGCGAGAATACCCTTGTCGCGCAAAATCGCCAAATGCTGGGAGATATTGCTCTGGGAGGTCCCCACCTGTTCGGCGATATCCTGCACGCTCACCTCGTCATCGCCGAGAATGCACAGGATTTTGAGACGCAGGGGGTGGGACATGGCTTTGAGCGATCGGGAAGTGCGCTCGATGTCCTCGTCGCGTGTGATAATGAACTCAGAACTCGACATCTCTGGTAACACCGTTTTACCTGCAGCGGGCTGCACGACCATTTACGATATCGGGCAAGTATGCCCCTCTTTTAATAAAAAAGTATACATTAATAAGCTTTCACACCACGAACGCACCGGAATTGCCCAATCGTGACCCGGATACCCCCGCTGATCCCTTTTTCCCTCACCCTGGTGCTCCTGGCAGCCAACGGATTCTGGCCGGTTGCCCAAGCCGACAGTGACGAGGAGGCCAGGGCCGCCGAGCTGGCACGGGTGCAGTCCCGGATTAAGGCATTGCAGGCGGAACTGGACCGCGACCTGGGGGAAAAGCGGCAGTTGGTGCAGCAGTTGCGTGAAGTGGAAACCCAGGTGGGCGATATCTCCAAGGCCTTGACCCGCTTGGGCGCGGAGGTGAAGGACCGTGAGGACCGGTTGTCGGCTCTGGTGGGAGAGCGGGGACGGTTGCGCAAATCCATGGCCGAGCAGCGCGATGCCCTGGCCAGCCAGATCCGGGCCTCCTACACCATCGGGCGCCAGGAGCGGCTGAAAATGCTGCTCAACCAGGAGGACCCGAGCGCCGTGGGTCGGATGCTGGCCTACTATGATTACTTCAACCGGGCGCGCAGCAAGCAGATTGACCTCGTGAACGCGAACCTAAATCGTCTCACGGTGGTCGAACGCGATATCCAGGATGAGAAGCGGCTGCTGGAAGCGACCATGGTGCGTCAGGCCGCAGACCGCGACCAGCTCGACAGCAAACGCGCTGAACGCGGGCAGGTGCTGGCCAAGCTCGACAGCCGAATAGAGGACAAGGGCCAGCAACTCAAGCAATTGCAGGGTGATGTCCGCCGCCTGGCCAAACTGCTGAAATCACTTGAGGACGTGACCGATGCGCTGGCTGCCGGACGCAGTCCGCAACAGCAGCCGTTCAGCAACCTGCGCGGCAAGCTGCCATGGCCGGCACCCGGACGGATTGTGGGTGATTTCGGCAGCTCGCGCGCCGTCGGCAATCTCTCCTGGCAGGGCGTGATGATCCGCGCCAGCGCCGGTGACGAGGTCCGGGCCATATCCCATGGCCGGGTAGCCTTCGCGGACTGGCTACGCGGCTTCGGGCTGCTGGTGATCATTGATCACGGTGACGGGTACATGAGCCTCTACGGCCATAACCAGAGCCTGTTCAAGGAGCTGGGCGACTGGGTGGAGGGCGGAGAGCTGATCGCCACGGTGGGCGACAGCGGTGGTCTTGAAGAGGCCGGGCTCTATTTTGAGTTGAGGCGGGACGGTGAGCCGATCAACCCACGACAGTGGTGCCGTCGCGCCCAGGGCAATTTGATCGGGATGAATTAAACGCAGCTTTTCGGCATACTGATTTTTCCCGGCATCACGCTTTGTTGCAGTCGCCGGGGTTTTTTTCGGAGTAACACATGACCATGAATACCCGCTTCCTCCTCGCCCTGCTGATCGGGGTGATTGTTGGATTTGGCCTTAGCCAGGGCCCGGCCGTATTGGCCCAGAAGAGTGAAGATCAGCAAAGCATTCCGCTGGAGGAGCTGCGCACCTTTACCGAGATTTTCGCCAAGATCAAAAGTGACTATGTGGAGCCGGTCTCTGACAAGAAACTGCTCGATGACGCCATCAAGGGGATGGTTGCCGGACTTGATCCGCACTCCGCTTACCTGGACAACGAAGCCTATGGCGAACTGCGGATCGGTACTACCGGCGAGTTCGGCGGCCTGGGCATCGAAGTGGGGATGGAAGACGGTTTCGTGAAAGTGATCTCCCCCATCGACGACACTCCCGCAGCACGCGCCGGGGTACAGGCCGGTGACCTCATCATCCGGCTCGATGACAAACCGGTTAAGGGCATGACCCTGCGCGACGCGGTGAATGTGATGCGCGGCAAACCCGGCAGCGACATCACCCTGACCGTGGTGCGCGAGGGCGAAGAGAAACCGCTGAAAATCGTCATCACCCGGGACATCATCAAGGTGCGGAGCGTCAAGCAGCGGACCCTGGAGCCGGGTTACGGCTATGTCCGGATCAGCCAGTTCCAGTCCACCACTGCGCGCTTCCTCGATGAGGCCGTCGACAAACTCAAAAAGGAGAACGACGGCAAGCTGAAGGGGTTGGTGCTTGATCTGCGCAACAACCCGGGTGGCGTGTTGAACGGCGCCGTGGACGTCAGCGACGCGTTTCTGGAGAGCGGGCTGATCGTCTACACCGAAGGGCGTCTGGCCGATTCCAAAATCCGCTTCCAGGCCAAGCCGGAAGACATTCTCAAGGGTGCACCCCTGGTCGTGCTGGTCAACGGCGGCTCCGCGTCGGCCTCTGAAATCGTCGCCGGCGCCCTGCAGGACCACAAGCGTGCGGTCATCATGGGTGACAAGACCTTCGGCAAGGGCTCGGTCCAGACCATCGTACCCATGCAGAACAACACCGCGGTCAAACTCACCACCGCCCGTTACTTCACGCCCTCGGGCCGCTCGATCCAGGCCGAAGGGATCGAACCCGACATCAAGCTCAGAAACATCAAGCTGACCGAAGAGGATACCCCGGCGATCGAGTCACTCAAGGAACGCGATCTGAGCGGGCACCTGGAAAACCCGGTGAATGGCGAAGGCGACAAGCCAAAGACAAATACGGGGGCCAAGAAGGCCGACGAAATCACCGACTACTACCTGCACGAAGCCCTCAATCTGCTCAAAGGAATGAATATCGTGCGGACGAGCCGCCTCTGATGTCCCGCCTGCTGGCTGGCTTCGGCCTTATCGTCGCCGTTGCCTGCCAGCCGCTCTGGGTGGGGGCCGCCCCGGCCCCCACCGCCAAACCCCTGCTGGGTCTGATCATCGACGACATCGGCGACAACGCCATGCTCGGCCGGCGTGCCGTCAATCTTCCCGGCCCGGTAGCCCTGGCGTTCCTGCCCAGAACCCCGCACGCCCGGGAACTGTCGGAAACGGCTCAGCGGCGGGGCAAAGAGGTTCTGCTCCACCTGCCGCTGGAATCGATCGATGACCGGCCGCTGGGTCCCGGCGGCCTGACCTTGCACATGACCCGCGAGCAATTCGAGATGGAGCTGGCCAGCGATCTGGAGGCGATACCCCACGCGGTCGGCGTCAACAACCACATGGGCAGTCTGCTGACCCGCCATCCGGGGCACATGAAGTGGCTGATGGACGCGCTGTTCGCCCACGGCAACCTCTTCTTCGTGGACAGCCGGACCACCGTCCATACCGTCGCCGAGAAGGTTGCACTGGAGGCAGGCGTGCCCGCCATCTCCAGGGATGTGTTTATTGATCACGATCTAGATACCCGTGCCGTCGACCAGCAACTTCGCCGCTGGGTCGCCCAGGCGCGGCGCGAAGGCCATGCCGTGGCCATCGGTCACCCCAATCCGGTGACCCTGCGCGCCTTGGAACGGCTGCTGCCAAAACTCGGCGACATGGGGTTTGAACTCGTTCCCATCCGCACGCTGATCGAGCGCAAAAACCGCCTGCTGTGGCAGGCCTCCACCTCGGCACCGGCGGCGGCAGGCAACACCCAATGAGATTCCCACGAGCCGGCCAGGGTCCCGCCGCCCGGCCAGGAGCACTGTCATGAAACGAATCGGCGCCCATGTAAGCGCTTCCGGTGGCGTGGAGAATGCGCCACTCAATGCCGCGGCGATCGGTGCCAAGGCCTTCGCCCTCTTCACCAAGAACCAGCGCCAGTGGCACGCCAAGCCGCTCACCGACGAGAGCATCGCCGCCTTCAAGGCCAACCTGGCTGAAGTGGGTATCGCACCGGAGCATGTGCTGCCCCATGACAGCTATCTGATCAATCTGGGGCACCCCGAAGCCGAGGGGCTGGAGAAATCCCGGGCATCATTCCTCGACGAGATGCAGCGCTGTGCGCAGCTGGGCATTCCACTGCTCAACTTCCACCCGGGCAGCCACCTCAAGAAGATTTCGGAATCCGAATGCCTGGCGATCGTCGCGGAATCCATCAACTGGACCCTGGCCCGTTGCGAGGGGGTGGTCGCGGTCATTGAAAACACGGCGGGGCAGGGAAGCAACGTGGGCTACCGCTTCGAGCATCTGGCGGAGATCATTGACCAGGTCGAGGACAAAAGCCGGGTCGGTGTCTGCTACGACACCTGTCACGCCTTCACCGCCGGCTATGACATGCGCACACCGGAGACCTGTGAGGCCACCTTCGCCGAATTTGAACGCATAGTGGGATTTCAGTACCTGCGCGGCATGCACCTCAACGACTCCAAACCCGACCTCGGATCACGGGTCGACCGGCACCACTCCATCGGCAAGGGCAAGCTGGGCACGGAGGTGTTCCGCTACATCGTCAATGACAGCCGCTTTGACGACATCCCACTGGTGCTGGAGACCATTGACGAGTCGCTTTGGCCCGAAGAGATCAGGCTGCTCTACAGCTACGCCGCTTGATCAAGGGCCCAGTCCACGGCAAGCTCGGCGTGCAATTGCGCCGTATCGAAAGCCGGCAAGGGCAGGGAGCGCCCGCCCAGCAGCAGACCGATCTCCGTACACCCGAAAATGACACCCTGGGCGCCGGCCTCAGCCAGCCGCTCGATCTGGCGCAGATAGACAGCCGCGGATTCCTCGCGGAATATTCCCCGACACAGCTCCTCGTAGATGATCCCGTGCACCCGGTCACGCCCGGGCTCGTCGGGCAGCAGAGTGTCGATCCCAAACCGACTGGCCAGATACTCTCGGTAGAACGGCTTCTCCATGGTGAAGCGCGTGCCGAGCAGACCCGCTTGGGTGATGCCGTGGCGCTGCATCTCCCTGCCTGTTGCCTCCGCAATATGAAGCAGTGGAATGCCCACGGCCTGGGCTACCTCATCTGCCACCAAGTGCATGGTGTTGGCGCCAATCAACAAAAAATCCGCCCCGGCCCGCTCCACGCGCTGTGCGGCGTCGATCATCAGCTGTGCCGCACCCGCCCAGTCGTCGGCGCGCTGCATGGCTTCCAGTTCGCTGAAATCGATGCTGACCATGGCGATGCGCGCTGAATGAAGACCCCCCAGGGCCCGGGCAACTCCGCGATTGAGTACCTGATAGTAGCTGATCGTTGATTCCCAGCTCATACCACCCAACAAGCCAATGGTTTTCATGGTGTGTATCCTGTTGCCAGCACTTTGTCGGTGCCCGATTCTTCCCTAAGCTGTGTAACACGCAGCCAACCGGCTGAAAAGAGGAAACCCCATGGGCGTCACCCTGCAGAACATCCAGGCCGCAGCAGAGCAGTTACAGGGCGTGGTCCTGAACTCGCCCTGCGCCTACTCCCAGACCCTGTCGCGCATTACCGGTGCGGAGGTGATGGTGAAGTTCGAGAATCTGCAGTTCACTGCATCGTTCAAGGAGCGTGGCGCTTTCATCAAACTCAGCAGCTTGAACGACGCCCAGCGCCGGGCGGGAGTGATTGCGGTATCGGCCGGCAACCATGCACAGGGGGTCGCCTACCATGCGCAGCGACTCGGCATTCGTGCGATCATCCTGATGCCCCGCACCACGCCCAATGTGAAGGTGGAACATACCCGCGCTCTGGGCGCGGAAGTGGTCCTACACGGCGAGACGCTGGAAGAGGCTGCGGAACGGATGCAGCAGCGTGCCCGTGACGAGCAGTTGACCATCATCCACCCTTACGACGATGAACAGATCATCACCGGCCAGGGCACCATCGCCTTGGAGATGCTGCACGCCCATCCGACACTCGATGCGCTGATTATTCCCATCGGCGGTGGCGGCCTGATCGCCGGCAACGCGGTGGCCGCCAAGGGCCTCAAACCGGAAATCGAAATCTTCGGTGTACAGACCGAACGGTTTGCCGCCATGAAACAGCGGTTGGCGGGCGAAACCGTGCACTGTGGACCGGCCACCATTGCCGAGGGGATCGCCGTCAAAAACCCGGGGCTGATCACCCAGGAGATCATCAGCAGGCTCGTCGACGACATCACCCTGGTCAATGAGGATGAGATCGAGCGCGCCGTGCTGCTGCTGCTTGAAGTGGAGAAAACCGTTGCCGAAGGCGCGGGCGCCGCGGGTCTGGCCGCCCTGATCAAACATCGCGAACACTTCGCCGGCAGACGGGTCGGCCTGGTCATCTCGGGCGGCAATCTGGACATGACCCTGCTCTCCTCGATCATCACCCGCGGTCTGGTGCGCAGTGCCCGGCTCGCGCGTCTGGTGGTGACCGTGTCGGATACACCGGGTTCTCTCGCCGGCCTGACGCAGCGCCTGTTTGAACTGGAGGCCAATGTAGTGGAGGTCTACCACCATCGGACATTTGCCACCTTGCCGATCAAAAATGTGGAAGTGGAACTGGTCCTGCAGACCCGCGGTGCCAACCACCTGAAGGAGATCATCGCGGGGCTGGACGCCTTCGGTTACGCGGTGCGTCGTACAGACACCCCTTGACCATCAATTACCGGCAAGGAATGCCACAGCCTGGTCGATAAACATAGCGCCCTGTGCCACCACGGCATGCTGCCAGCGGGGGGAGGCGGGAGCGAAGCTTTCGAGCAACCACTGGCGCGCCGGATGATCAGATCGGCGTTCGCCCTGATGAAAGGCCGCATTCTCCGCACGCATTGCGGCCAGCACCTGCAACGCGGGATAGGTGCCAAACTCCTGCATGAGGTGATCCACGGAAACCTGCGGACACGCCTCGAGAACCAGATGTTCGAAACCGCCCCGGATTTGATAGTTCGCACCGGTATCGTCTTCCGTGACCGCGTCACCGAACCGCTCTCGCAACACTTCCAGTTCGGTCGTCCGACTGCGCACAAACAGCGAAGCCTGCGCGCGCGTGCCAAGCCCGGTGTGCACGTCAATCACCAGCAATCGCTGCCTGTCGGCGAGGTGCTGCGCAAGAAAGTCGTAAACGCCAACCAATGCCGGCTGACGTTGGTGTCCACCAAAAAAAAGCCCGGCCGGATAATCGTTCTGACCGCAGACCACCGCCTGTTTGACCGCACCGTAGCCGTGGCGCAATGCGGCCAACCCGGCACGCAACATGAACAGGTCCGACCAGTGAATCTTCGGTGGATTGAGCAACTCGTTCACCGCATGGTAGCCATCCGGGCTGCCCGAATAATGCTCTCCCTGCGGCAACCAGTTCCGGTTCAGATCAACATTGGAATCGTTGACCCGGCGCAACCACGACATGCCCCAGGGATTGATTGCGTGCAGAAAGCAGATGGCAACGCCGCTTGGCAGGTCCCTGCTGCCGCATAGATAGCGTGTCTGAATGGCAGAACCGGCGAACCCCTCCACCCCATGCAATCCGCTGCAGTGAAGCACCACCCGATTGGCATCCGGATCTCCCATCCACACCACGTCCGTGGCCAGTGCCTGATCGTCGGGTGCGAGCGCCTCGTGTGGAATGACCCGCAGCGTACAGCCACGCCCGGCAGCAGTGGACAACAACGCACGCCGTGCCGTTGCGTAGTCGCGCGAAAACGGAATCATTCCCTGCATCGCTTCTCCCATCCTTCGGGTCGAGGATATCAATCAGCGGTAATTATCTCCAATCTGCCAATCGACGCACAATTCGCATGTGATGCGGTTGGCAGACCCTATGCGGAATCGATATTTCAATGGACGGTGACTATCTCTGACTGAAACAACCACAGAATTTTTCTGCCCGCGGAGGGAAGGAACATGTTCAACAATCCGATCATCATGATATGGCCGGATCATCCAGCGCTGTCGGTATTCGTCTGGCTGGTGATCGCCGTCGTGTTGCTCTATATCGCGCGCCTCCCCGCGCACAACGCGCTAACCGCGCTGGGCCGCGTACTGCACAACGCCATGCGCGTGGCGAGTAACGCCGTAGCAACCGCACGCAACCGCCTGGAGGAGCGCAACCGGGAAGTGCTGCTGGCCGCCGGGCGTGAATCGACGGAACGCATGATCGATCGCGAATTCTCGCGCATCGAAACCTCGACGCGGCGTGATCTGGCGGGATTTCCGGAAGTGAATCGCCGCATCATGGAACAGGTCACCAGCATTGATGACGACTATCGCCAGACTGCGGAAGTACCACCGGAAGTACCGGGTTGGGTCGGTGCCATTGAAGCGGTGGCCAAGATCCAGGCGAGCAGCGAACCGCGGGTGGCGGAAGTGTTGGGTGACATTCACAACTCGTTTCAGAAGTCGCAGCGCGAGGCGATGGGTGCCTACCGCAAGTCCGGCACGGAACGGCACAAGCTGCTCGGCCGCATGATGCCCTACTGGCGGCAACTCGCCACCACCATGGATGCCACGGAAAAGACCGTGAACCGGCTGCTTGAGCGTTCCCGTCACATCGACGAGCAGATGGCCAAGTACAACGAGATCATCCGCGGCAGCGATCGCGCACTGCGCACGCTTTCTTCCTCCTCGTTTACCCAGTTCGTGGTCTCGGCTTTCGTGCTGCTGATAGCGGTAGGGGGCGCGGCGATCAACTTCAACCTGATCGCCTATCCCATGCAGGAGATGGTGGGCGGCAGCAGCTACATCGGCTCGTTCCGTACGGCGGACGTGGCGGCCCTGGTCATCATCCTGGTGGAAGTGGCCATGGGTCTGTTCCTCATGGAGTCCCTGCGCATCACCAGGCTGTTCCCGGTGATCGGCGCCCTGGACGATCGGATGCGGATCAAAATGATCTGGGTGACCTTCTCCATCCTGCTGCTGCTGGCCGGCATTGAATCGGCACTCGCTTACATGCGCGATCTGATCGCAGCCGACAGCGAGGCCCTGCGCCAGTCACTGGCGGGCGTGGGTTCGGCCGTCGCCCCGCCGGACAATCGCTGGATTCCGACTGTGGGCCAGATGGTCATGGGTTTCGTGCTCCCCTTTGCGCTGGCATTTGTCGCCATTCCACTGGAGAGCTTTATCGCCTCTTCGCGCACCGTGCTTGGTTACTTTGCCATCGGTGTGTTGCGTTTCCTGGCCAGCTCACTGCGCATTCTGGGTAATGTCGCCCTGCATACCTCGCGCATGCTGATTCACATCTACGATCTGGTGATTTTCACCCCGCTGTGGATCGAAGGTCTGGTACGCGGCCGGGGCGACAAGAGTTCGAAGGACTCAAGCGAGCCGCACAAGCCGCCACGCAGCCATACGGAAACTTCGGAGTTCAGACCATGAAACGCACGCTGACCGCACTGGCTCTGACCGCGCTGGTGGCACTCACCGGCTGCTCGGAACCTTCGTCCCACACCCGCGGCTATTACATGCTGATTGACACTTCGGGCACCTATACCGAAGAGCTGGCCAAGGCACAGCAGATCATCGCTTTCGTGCTGGCCAATCTCCACCCGGGAGACTCCTTCGCCGTGGCCCGCATCGATACCGGCAGCTTCAGCGAGAAGGACATCGTCGCCAAGATCACCTTCGACAGCCGCCCCTCGGTGGCCAACCAGCAGAAGCGCGCCTTCAAGGAGACCATCGACAAATTCGTCAACAGCACCCGCAAAGGCAGTTCGCACACGGATGTCTCCGGCGGCCTGTTGCAGGCGGTGGAGTATCTCAATGAAACCGGATCGGGCAAGAAGACCGTCCTGATCTTCTCCGACCTGGAGGAGGATCTGGCCAAGGGCTATGTACGTGACTTCCAGATTCCGGTGGTGGGCTTCGACGTGATCGCCGTCAACGTGACCAAACTGCGCAGCGACAACTTTGACCCCCGGGACTACCTCAATCGCCTCGATCAGTGGCGCAACCGGGTGGAGTCAGCGGGCGGTCAATGGCGGGTGATCAACGATCTGGAGCGCCTCGATCCGATCATCAGCGCCCCCAGCTGAGTACAGTGCGGGCCGGCGGCTCAGCCGCCGGCCCCCTTTCCAGCCAGACAGCGGGACACCGCCTGTTCATAGTTCGGCAGCAGTTCCCCCGCCGCCGCCACCGTCAACCCCAGATCGCGAACCAGGCCATCCTCCAGGGCATAGATCCAGCCGTGGACCGTCAGATCCTGGTGTCGCTCCCAGGCATCCTGTACCACCGTGGTCTGGCAGACATTCACCACCTGCTCCAGTACGTTGAGTTCACAGACCCGGTCGATGACCGGCGGTGCATCGCCACCGGCGCAGAGCGCGCTGCCGTGCTTCTTGTGGACGTCCTGCACATGGCGCAGCCAGTTGTCGATCAGGCCGAGCTTGGACCCTTCGACGGCGGCGCGCACGCCACCGCACCCATAGTGTCCGCAGACGATGACGTGGCGCACCTTGAGCACGTCAATGGCGAACTGCAGGACGGAGAGACAATTGAGATCGGTGTGGACCACCACATTGGCCACATTGCGGTGAACAAATAGCTCACCGGGCATCAGGCCGGTGATCTCATTGGCCGGCACGCGGCTGTCGGCGCAGCCGATCCAGAGGTATTCCGGACTCTGCTGGCTGGAGAGCTTGCGGAAAAATTCCGGGTCCTCGGCAAGGATCGCCTCGGCCCAGAGCCGGTTGTTTTCAATCAGGTTGTGCAGATCGCTCATAGTGGGCCGATTCTGCGACAAAGCCCCCCGCCGATCAACGAAAGGGGATCACAACTGGTATCATGCCGCATCCCAAAACCAACCGAAACGAGCCCGTGAGTCAGATCCTTCTCATCCGCATATCCGGCGAAGACAAACCCGGTCTGTTTGCCACCCTCATGCGCGTGTTTGCCCAGGCCGGGGTCAAGATACTGGACATCGGCCAGGCGGTGGTGCATCGCACCCTGTCGTTGGGTGTGATGGTCCAGCTGCCGGACAATCTGACTTCGGACCAGCTGATCGGCCAGACCGAGGCGCAGGTCGAAGCACTGGGTCTGCGCGCACGTTTTGATGAGATCCCCGATGAAGAGTACAACGGCTGGGTGGCCCGCCGTGGCCGCGCGCACTACATCGTCACCCTGATCGGCCGCGAAATCGGACCCGATCACCTGGACCGGGTGTGTACCGTGCTGCTGGAGGAGCACGTCAACATCGATGTCATCCAACGGCTCTCCGGACGCATCCCCATGGATCAGATCCACCGGCAGCAGCGTGCCTGCATGGAGCTGCGGGTCAGCAGTGACCGCGAGCTGGACATGCGCACCATGGAAGCGACGTTCATGGAGATCACCAAAGAGGCCGGTATTGATATCGCCCTGCAGCGCGACACGCTGTTCAGGCGCAACCGACGCCTGGTGGTGTTCGATATGGACTCCACGCTCATCCAGCACGAGGTGATTGACGAGCTGGCCATAGAGGCCGGGGTGGGTGCGCAGGTGGCAGCCATTACCGAGTCCGCCATGCGGGGCGAACTGGATTTCCAGCAGAGCTTTCGCCGACGTCTCGCCTTGCTGGAGGGACTGGAGGAGTCGGCTCTGCAGCGGGTGGCTGCCCGATTGCGCCTGACCGACGGTTGCGAACGGCTGTTCGCCAATCTCAAACAGCTGGGCTACAAAACCGCCATCGTTTCGGGTGGATTCGGTTACTTCGGCCGCATTCTTCAGAAACAGTTGGGCGTTGACTACGTGCACGCCAACGAACTGGAATTCGTGGATGGCAAACTGACCGGCAAGCCGGTGGGCGCGATCATTGATGGCGCCCGCAAAGCTGAGCTGCTGCGCCAGATCGCCGACCAGGAGCGGCTCAACCTGGAGCAGGTCATCGCCGTGGGTGACGGAGCGAACGATCTCCCCATGCTGGGGATTGCCGGGCTGGGTATCGCGTTTCACGCCAAACCGCTGGTCAAGCAGAGCGCCAGACACTCCATCTCCACCTTGGGACTGGACAGTATTCTGTATCTCATCGGCATGCGGGACTTTGAAACATTCGAAGCCGGTGGCGACACGCAGGCAACGGCCAACCGATAGCCGGTAAGTCTCCAGCGGGAGAACCGGTCCACTGGCGTGTGTCACCCTCGGGAGCCGACCATGCTATACCAAGTGGAACTTGGCGGAAAAACTCTGCAGGTAACGCTCACACCTGCCGCAACACGGGCCCTGTCCCGGCGCACCCAACCCCTGGAGGCGCAGATGGAGCTCTACTTTTCCTGCCTGGTTCGACTCAAAGTGCGATTTCTGGAACCTCCCGGCGGCGACTCCGTACCCGCCACCGATCAACTGGCCATCAGCTTCCGCCCGGTGATGACCGCCCGCTGCGGCAAGGATTACCCGGGTGAAGAGCCACCACTCACCGACTTTCCATTGGCCCGGCCGGAAGCGTTCACTCCGCGCTGGCTGCATATCGATTTCAGACGGGGCGAGTGGTCGGGCGAGTTCGGATTTTCCGCTCACCGGGCGTTTTAAACACAACCGGGGGCACAGGTGCTATCTTTGGCACCGACCATAGCAATGCACGGAACTCTACGGCGTCAGCACGAACGAAGTGTTGTCTGCACAGGCCAATGATCACCGAGTAACCCATGTCAGAGAAACAAACAGGTTCCACCGGTCAGGCGCGAAACGCACACCGTCGCTTGGCCCAATTACCCACACTGGCGCTCTTCGCCGCCAGCCTTTTGGGCATCGGGATCGCCTTCCCGACCGCCACCACGGCGGCCGACAACAGTGCGGACACTTACCGCGTTCCCTTTAGCCTGGCCCGCGGCAAGCAGATCTATGTCCAGAAATGCGCGCAATGCCATGGTGAGTGGGTCAAGGGGACTGACAAAGGCCCCCCGCTGATCCACATCTATTACGAACCGAATCATCACACGGACGCATCCTTCGTTCGGGCGATTCAATCCGGCGTCCGCCAGCACCATTGGCGCTTTGGCGACATGCCGCCGGTGGAAGGCATGGATGAAGCTCAGATCACGGCCGTTACCCGTTTCGTGCGCTGGATACAGGAAGAAAACGGAATCCGCTAGGCAGCCGCATCCGGGGGTACCCACGTGATGCTGTGAGGATCCTGCCCAATGTTCGGCTATTGGAGATATCCTCCTGTGCGGAACGCCCTACGCCCGTTGAACTCCAACCAGCTGTCATGCCTGTGAATTACGAAGCCTTGTTGCTTGACCTCAGCGGTGTGATCTACGACGGCACCCGGGTCATCCAAGGTGCGGTCGCGTTCATGGAACGGGCACGGGCCACCAGCCTGGTGCTGCGCTTCGTGACCAACACCGCCACCAAATCAGCAGCAACCATCCGCCAGGACCTGCTGCGGATGGGAATTGAAATAGCGCCTCACGAGCTGTTCACCGCACCGCTGGCGGCCAAATCCTATATCGAAGCCAATGGTTTACGGCCCTATTGCCTGATTCATCCTGAGATCGAACCGGATTTTGCGGAGCTACCCCAGGAGAATCCCAATTGCGTGCTGCTGGGTGACGCGCGGGAGGGTCTGAACTACGACTCACTCAACAGGGCATTCCGCCTCTGCAAACAGGGCGCTCCACTGATTGCCATTAGGCTGAACAAATATTTCATGGATGATCAGGGGCTGATGCAAGACGCTGGGCCATTTGTACGCGCTATAGAATGGGTGGCTGACACAGAGGCAATCATCATGGGTAAACAAGAGCCTCTTTGATCCACCAAGTCGTAGCTTCCACCAGCGTGCATGCAGACCTGTGCCTGATGGTTGGCGATGATGAGCTTCTACTACCAGAAGGGGCCAATCATTTCCGCAACATTGCCGAGCTCCTCCAATTGCGCTTCCGTCCAAGATTACCAATCAAACCAGTAAGGAACGAGTAAGGGTTGACTGATTGACCGTAGGCAATTTATAACCCGGTGACCCAATAATAATCGGCACAAACGCCAATGTCATGGACGACCCTGCCAGTGAATATATTTTCTCAGCTCCAACTTGCTCCCGCTGTAATCCAGCTGGGGCTCAGCAACCAACCTAACCGTCGCCAAATCCACCACCTCCTCACGAACCCATCGTGTCTATGCGTGAATTTGGTCTTTTTCCGCGGGGGATAACAAATTGGAAACCTTTAAGAATTTATTAAATCGGCCCAACTGGGCAACTATTGGATTATGTTTGCTGCCACTAATCATTGGCGGTTGCAAACCACCCTATACGAGCCAGGACGGCGTCTATTATAAAAACACCGACACGGTAAATTTGGGTGTGCTGGTTTATGGCCGAGACATCCTTTATGTATCCGACATTGGCGAAAGTGTTGGATGGGACGGCGGTACAACACCCTACACAATAGACTGGGACTTGTCCGGCAAGGTTACTGACTTCTCAAAAAAAGCCTTCTCGGGGATTCAAAATCTCACCGTCACCTACCTAGAAAAGGATTCCATCGATGAGCTGAAACTCGGGAGATTCGGCAATCCGTACCCAGGTGAAGCCATTCCTGAATACCGAGCCACGGAGGAACTCAGCAAACTTGGACTCGATCAGATTGCAATAATTACACCCGGATTCTTCCTGTCGGAACGCGGAAATACAATTATTCGAGCACCAGCGACCGGGATGTATTTCGTGCAACACAATGCACCAACTCTATACACGGCATTTTCTATATCGATTATTGATGTAAAGAGCGGCACCCTGGCCGCGAGATACATAGCAAACAAGGGGTCGAATCCGGTTGCACTACCAGTCGATCTTCTTCCACAGGATCTTCAAAAAGTAAAAACGGACGTTGAAGAAGCCAAAAAGAGTGCGGAACAGGAAGTCAGGCAGATGTTGTCGGACTTCACCTCAGAAGAAAAACAGGCAAAAAGACTTTTCTACAGTCGACACTATTTTGAAAAGTACCCGGATTCCACAAAAAATCTGATCAAATCGAGAATATATGCGTTGATGGATCAGGCATTTATCGTTTTTCGTCAACAATTGACGGCACAACCAAAACCCAAAACCTGAGACCCAGAAATTCCTGCTATCAATTTGATTTGAGATTCTGAATTGGCTTTCGGCCGCCGGCCAGCAACGGTTCGGCGGCCAAGCCACCTTATTAGCCCGAAGTTAATCTCGGATATTTCAGGCACGCCAAAAGTGGTTTTGATTTACCCCAGCAACCACTGGCAGGCAACAATCGCACCGGCAACCCCGGCCAGATCCGCAGTCAACCCCGCCGCCAGGGCATGGCGGACCCGACGCACCTGCACTGCGCCAAAATAGACTGCCAACACGTAAAAGGTGGTCTCTGTCGAACCCTGCAGCGTGCTCACCAGATAGCCCACGTAGCTGTCTGGCCCGATGGCCGGATCGGCCAGCGTGGCCGCCACCACACCGTAGGCTCCCGAACCGGAGAGCGGCCGCAACAGGGCCATGGGCAGGGCCTCTCCAGGCAGGCCGACAACAGCCGTATAACGCCCCAGAAAATCGACCACATAACCCAGCGCGCCGCTCTCGCGCAGCATGCCCACCGCCACCAGGATGGCGACCAGGTAGGGGATGATCCGGATCGCCACCTGGAAACCCTCCTTGGCGCCCTCCACGAAGGTTTCATAGATCGGTACCCGGCGTACCACACCAAAGGTCAGCAACCCCACGGCGAGTCCGGGCAGAATCCAGGCGCTGACCGCGGCACCGAACGC
>JBNLBB010000019.1:0-29767 GCA_050302415.1 Gammaproteobacteria bacterium
GGCTGTTGGGGATAGCGGCGTTCTCGCGGCTGTGGCGTGACGTGGTGCTGCTGGCACGGGGAGCGCGGTGATGGAGTTTGATCCGAACAATGTGATGGTGGTGGCGATGTTCGTCACCTTTGTGGTGTTTCTGTTCACCGGGTTTCCGGTGGCGTGGGTGCTCGGCGGCGTGGGGGTGATCTTCGCCGGCGTGGGGTACCTGTCGGATATCTATTTCGACACGATCACGGGTCTGGACTTTCTGACCCTGGGTCTGGTGGTGAACCGGATCTACAAGATCATGGACAACTGGGTGCTGGTGGCGCTGCCGATGTTCATCTTCATGGGGCTGATGCTGGACAAGTCCGGGGTGGCCGAAGACCTGATGCACTCGATGCAGGAGCTGTTTGGCAAGGTGCGCGGTGGGTTGGCGATCACGGTGACGATGATCGGGATCATCCTGGCCGCCTCGACGGGGATTATCGGCGCCTCGGTGGTGCTGCTGGGTCTGCTCAGCCTGCCGGCGATGCTCAGCCAGGGGTACAACAAATCGCTCGCGCTGGGCACCATTGCCGGGGCGGGGACACTGGGGATATTGATCCCGCCCTCGATCATGCTGGTGATCATGGCCGACCAGCTGGGGCTGTCGGTGGGCGACCTGTTCATGGGGGCGGTGATCCCCGGCGTGATGCTGGGGCTGTTCTACGCGATCTACATCGTGATCATCGGCTTTCTCCGCCCGTCGCACGCGCCGCTCTCGCCGAATCGGCGGGAGATCGACTGGAAAGTGATCGGCGACGTGTTCAAATCGATCCTGCCCCCGGTACTGCTGATCTTCGCCGTACTGGGCTCGATCTTTGCGGGCATCGCGACGCCGACCGAGGCGAGCGGAGTGGGAGCGCTGGGCGCCACACTGCTGGCGCTCTACAACCGCAAGCTCAACTTCGGCGTGCTGCAGGAAGTGCTGCGAGGGAGCTACAACACCACAGCCTACATCTTTGCGATTTTTCTGGGAGCGACCTGCTTTGCGCTGGTGCTGCGCGAGCTGGGGGGTGATGAGCTCATTGAAAGCACACTCTCGGGCCTGCCGTTTGGCCCCTACGGAGTGATCGCCTTCATCCTGTGCGTGATCTTCCTGCTGGGGTTCATCCTGGACTGGATCGAGATCACGCTGATCGTGCTGCCGCTGCTCGCGCCGGTGATCTCGGGGCTGGACATCGTGGTGCCGGGCTACGGGGTGGTGGACAACCCGGAACTGGTGTGGTTTGTGATGCTGGTGGCAGTGGCGCTGCAGACCTCGTTTTTGACGCCGCCGGTGGGCTTTGCGCTCTTCTACCTCAAGGGAGTGTGCCCGCCGGATGTGAAGCTGACCGACATCTACAAGGGAGTGGTGCCGTTCATCGGTATTCAGCTGCTCGCCCTGCTGATCGTCGTGCTCTGGCCCTCGCTGGTGACTTGGTTGCCCGCGATGGCCTATCGGTAAATTGAACCCAATTTGGTTTATCAGGATTCATCCATGACAGGAAAAATTGTCTCCGCCGCAGAGGCTGTTTCGCGGATTCCCGTTGGCGCCACCATTGCGAGCGCCGGGTTTGTCGGTATCGGTTTTCCGGAGGCGCTGGCAATCGCGCTCGAACAGCGATTTTTGGATACGGGCGCGCCCGGAGATCTGACCCTGGTCTACGCCGCCGGCCAGGGCGACGGCAAGAATCGGGGGCTCAACCATTTCGGCCACGAGGGAATGGTCAAGAAGGTGATCGGCGGGCATTGGGGCTTGGTCCCGAAACTTGGCCGACTGGCCTCCGAAAACAAGATCGAGGCCTACAACCTGCCGCAGGGGGTCATTTCCCATCTCTACCGCGACATCGCCGCCGGCCGGCCTGGCAGCATCACCAAAGTGGGGCTGCACACGTTTGTGGATCCCCGGGTTGATGGCGGAAAAATCAACAACGTCACCCGCGACGATGTGGTGGAGCTGCTCAATCTTGCGGGGGAGGAGTACCTCTTCTACAAACGGTTTCCCATCCACGTGGCGCTGCTGCGCGGTACCACTGCCGATCCACGCGGCAATATCAGCATGGAGAAGGAGGCGCTGCTGCTGGAGGGGTTGGCCATAGCCCAGGCCGTGAGAAACTGTGGCGGTCTGGTCATCGTCCAGGTGGAGCGGATCACCAGCCAGCACCGGCTTCCACCGCAGATGATCCGCATTCCCGCAGCGCTGGTGGACTGCGTGGTGGTGGCAAGCGGAGAGGAGCATATGCAGACCTTCGGCGAGGCCTACAACCCGGCCTACGCCGGGGAAATCAGAATGCCCCCCGCTGGCATGGAACCGCTACCGCTTTCGGAAAGAAAGGTCATCGGACGGCGCGCGGCACAGGAGTTGCGGCGGGGTGCCATTGTGAACCTGGGAATCGGGATGCCCGAGGCGGTAGCGGCAGTGGCCAATGAGGAGGGGATTATTGACCAGATCACCCTGACCGTGGAGCCCGGAGGGATTGGTGGCGTACCCGCCGGCGGGCTCAGCTTTGGTGCGGTGGCCAACGCCGACGCCATCGTCGATCAGCCGGCGCAGTTTGATTTCTACGACGGTGGCGGGCTCGATCAGGCATTCCTGGGATTGGCTGAAGTGGACCGCGATGGCAACGTCAACGTCAGCAAATTCGGACCGAAAATGGCCGGGGCGGGTGGCTTTATCAATATCAGCCAGAACGCCAAGGAGGTCTATTTCATGGGGACCTTCACCTCCGGCGGCTGCCGGTACGGATTTGCGAACGGTGAACTGCAGATTGTGCAGGAGGGTAACGTACCCAAGTTCATTGACCGGGTGCAGCACCTCACCTTCAGCGGCGCCTATGCCGCCCAGCGCGGGCAGAAGGTGGTCTACATCACCGAGCGCGCCGTGTTTGAGCTGGGAGAAGCGGGACTCACCCTGGTTGAGATCGCCCCCGGCATTGATCTGGAGCGCGATGTGTTGGCACACATGGGATTTCAGCCGCAGGTCAGCCCCACATTGAAAGTGATGGCGGGCAGCCTGTTCGCATCCCCCGTCATGGGGTTCAGAATGGACTGATCCGGGATTTTGGCGGCCATACCCTGGAGTATGGCCGCCAGTCGGTGGATTGGATCACCGGTTAACGGTCGCGTCCGCGACCGGAACCCGAGCCGGAGCCAAACCCTGTACCACGTGAGGAAGAGTCGTTGCGGCCCATGTCCATTCCGGCGCGCGGCGGCGAGTCGGGCATTTTGAGCCCACGTTCCGCGGCGCGCTGTTTCATCCGATCGTGATGCTCAGCGCGAATTTTTTCGCGCGCTTCCTCGGATTCCGCGATACGCATGCGCTTCTGGTACTCAAAACGTTCCTCCTGCGTCATCATTTCCCGGCCATAGATTTCCTTCTCCTCAGCCAGGATGGCTGGGGCGAGGGTAATGCCGAGCAACAGGGCCGCAGTGGAGACAGACAGAAGTTTCCTGTTCATGATCGACTCCTTTCAAACAGCCTGATTCGGCAGCCGCACAGGAACAGGCCCGCACGGCTGCCGCTGTCCAAATCAGCTGAACGCCTCACCGGGCTTGGCGCCCATCCGCTTCAGGATCAATGCCAGCGGACAGAAGCGGGTAAACGCTGCCTGCAGCATGTTGATGCCTACAAATGCAGTCAGAAAGAGCCAGTAGACGTGGTGCAGCTGGGACAGCGAGACGCTGACGAGAATCATGATGCCGGCAAACGCCAGGACGATACGGTCAATAGACATGGATGAACCCCGGTTGATTTGGATGTATGTATATTAGACAGTACTAATATACTAATCAACTGGGTGATTACTGTGTTTGTGGGGTTGCCACTCCTGAGGGGGATACCGATTCCACCTTGTGACCCACCTGGGCCTGGTACTGCTGGAGCCAGGCCGCGGCCGCCCGTTTTTCAGGCTCACTCAGCTGCTGTTCCGTATTGATGCGCTTTCTGCTGGCCAGCTTGACCAGTGATTCGTTGCCCTCGGCGCTGTTGCTATCAATGGCCTGGGTGAACCACTTGTAGGCCTCCAGCGTGTTCTGTTTGATGCCTGTCCCCTGGTAGTAGCGCATGGCCATTTCATACTGACCAAGCCCGTCGCCTCCCTGTGCGGCCTGGTAGAAGAGTCTGGCCGCCTGCTCTTCATCTTTTTTGACGCCGTCTCCCTTCATGTAGAGCCTTCCCAGAAACGAGGCTGCCCGCGGCAGTTTCAGCTGGGCGGCTGCATTGATCCACTTGGCGCCCTTTTCCGCGTCTTTCTCAAACCCGAGTCCCGCGTGATAGAGACGGCCTATGTAGAAGAGACCCAGCGGGTCTTGTCGCTTGGCAGCCGCGGCACACACTTTGACGGTCTCCTTGACCTCGGTCTCCCCCCTGGTTTTGTAGGACTGCTCGAACAGCGTTTGGCATTGTTCCCCTGGAGTCGCGCCCAGCGCCGGCTGGAGGGCAATCACGGTCAAAATGAAGGACAGAAGGAGACGCATATTCGTCCTGGGTTGTGGGAAGAGGGGCAGGCGGCCTTAGCTGGTTTGCAAGCTAGGCCAGCACGTCGAGCAGAGAACCGAGTGAGTCGTCCACGGATTTCAGAGCCTTGGCGGAGGCAGTCACCTGGAGGCGGTCTTCGGTCAGGCCAACCAGCGCGTCGACCACTTCGGGAGAAGCGACGGAACCTTCAATGGGCGCACGTGCGATGGTGTTCGCGTCACTATTGAGCTGGGAAATTCCGCGTTGAATGCCCAAGACGGCGGACTGAAGTGCGGGTATCGCTGCCATGAATGAATCCTCCGTCATCCAGTATAGCAGCGATACCCGGTACGGCCGTCAGCCAGCGGCAGCCAGTGCTTGATCCAGATCAGCCAAAATATCGTCTATGTGTTCCAATCCGATCGACAGCCTGACCATATCGGCGGAAACCCCGGCGCGGGCAAGTTCATCCGGATTGAGCTGGCGGTGGGTGGTGCTCGCCGGATGGCAGGCCAAGGATTTGGCATCACCGATATTGACCAGTCGCACCACCAGGTTCAGCGCATCGATGAATTTAGCCCCATTGTCGGCTCCCCCGGCAATTCCGAAACTCAGAATCCCGGAGGCCTTGCCGTTCATGTACTGATCGACCAGCGGCCGGGATTCGGAATCCGCCAGGCCCGCGTAGCGCACCCAGGTCACCTTGGGGTGCCTCTGCAGGTATTCAGCGACGGCCTGGGTATTGTCGCAAATCCGGTCCATTCGTACCGGCAGGGTTTCGATCCCCTGCAGGCAGAGGAAACTGTTGAAGGGGGAGATCGCCGCACCCATGTTGCGCAGCGGCACCACCCGGGCCCGCCCGATATAGGCCGCAGGGCCAAGGGCTTCGGTATAGACCACGCCGTGGTAGGAGATATCGGGTTCGTTCAGGCGCGGGAAACGGTCCTTGTGCTCCGCCCAGGGAAACTTGCCAGAATCCACCAGGATGCCGCCTATGGTGGTGCCATGGCCGCCCATGTACTTGGTGAGGGCGTGGACAACGATATCGGCACCGTGCTCGAACGGGCGGCAGAGGTAGGGGGTGGGAACCGTATTGTCCACAATCAGCGGAATGCCATGCCGGTGCGCCAATTCAGCCATGGGGGCGAGATCGGCCACATTGCCCGCCGGGTTGCCGATGGACTCGCAGAAGAGCGCCTTGGTCTTCGTGTCAATCAGCTTTTCCATCCCCGCAATGTCGTTGGGCGCGGCAAATCGGGATTCGATGCCCAGCTGCGGCAGGGTGTGTGCGAAGAGGTTGTAGGTGCCGCCATAGAGCGTACTGGTGGTGACAATGTTGTCGCCCGCTTCCGAGATGGTGAAGAGGGAGTAGGTGATGGCAGCCATGCCCGAGGAGAGTGCCAGGGCGCCAATTCCGCCCTCCATTTCGGCCACCCGCTGCTCGAGCACGGCAGTGGTGGGATTCATGATGCGGGTATAGATGTTGCCTTGGACCTTCAGATCAAACAGGTCCGCACCGTGCTGGGTATCATCAAAAGCGTAGGAGGTGGTCTGGTAGATCGGGACGGCCACCGATTTGGTGGTCGGTTCCGGTGAGTAACCTCCGTGAATGGCAATGGTTTCGAGTTTCATGGCTCTTGTTATCCTCGCTTTTTCCGTTACGTTGAATGGTGCCCGCAGGTGTCGGCAGCGGACGATGGTAACGTCAAATCTGGGTGGCCAACAACAGATGACTCAGCAGCGGTATATGCCCCGTGCCGGTCCAGGAAACTCTGCCCTGGGCGTCCAGCAACACTTTGCTTGGCAGGACGCGAACGCCGAGATGTTCCGCCAGCTCGTCGGCCCACACAAACTGAATCCGGTAGCCGGAATTGCTGGCGAATTGGCGGGCCGCCCCCCGATCCTCGAAGACGTTGATTGCCAGTACATGCAGCGAATCGCCGAATTGGGCACGCAGCGCATCAAGTTCAGGCAGGGAAATTCGGCAGGGTGGGCACCAGGATGCCCAAAAATCGAGAATCACCGGCTTGCCGCGCAGGGAGTGGAGTGTAAACCGTTCACCCTCAAAGGGCGTGAGCGTGAAGTCCGAAGCGACCGCCAACTGTTCCGCCCCATGGCGCAGCCGTTTCACGTCGGAATTGATCCACGCGGAGTGCTGGTACCACAGAACGCAGGCCACAATCACCAGCAAGGGCACAACCCAGCGTCGGATCAGCCCCCGTCTTCGCGAGGTGTCGGTAGGTGGCTGTGATTGGTCGGTGGTGGGCGGTGGTGGTGTTTTCAAGGTAATCCCGGTCCATTAGGCTGGCGGCAGGTATGACGTCAACGAGATATGGTAAGCGCAATGAGTGATCTCTTCGAATCCGGAGAATGGGAGACAATCCAGCCCTACGAATGGTTCAGTCGCTGGTTCGGCGAGGCGCAGCGGGAAATGGGAATCTACGGCGATGCCTTCGCCCTGGCGACTGTGGCGGCCGACGGCCAACCCGGCCTGCGCATGGTGTTGGTACGCCAGATTGACGAGCGTGGGTTTGTGTTTTTCACCAACTACCACAGCCGCAAGGCGCATGATCTGGAGTTCAACCCCCGGGCTGCGCTTCTTGCCTGGTGGCGGGAGGGGCAGCGGCAGGTGCGCATCGAGGGTGAGTGCGAGCAAGTCGAGTCGGCGGTGTCCGATGGTTACTTTGCCACCAGACCCAGAGAAAGCCAGATCGGCGCCTGGGCCTCAAAACAGAGCGCTGTGATCGAGGGGCGGCAGACACTCGAGGCGCAAGTGGTCGAGCAAAGTTTGCGTTTTAAGGGTTCAAACGTTCCCAGACCCGGGTTCTGGGGTGGGTATCGCTTGAAACCCAAGGCTTTTGAGTTCTGGCAGGGAAGGTCTGCGCGCCTTCATGACCGGGTCAGGTTTGATGCCGAAAAACCGGGGGAGTGGCGCCGTCAACTGCTTGCGCCCTAAAAAGTTGACAAAAAAACTCGGATAAAGCTAAAGTGCCCACTGGTTTTGGACATGAACCAGCGGGAGCACTGAGATGAGACTGTCGACCAAAGGGCGCTACGCGGTGACTGCAATGATGGATTTGGCGATCCACGAGCAGGGCGGGCCGGTACCGCTGTCCGAAGTGGCCGTCTGCCAGAATATTTCGCTGAGCTATCTTGAGCAGCTGTTTGCCCGGCTCAGACGTTCGGGGCTGGTCAAGAGCGTTCGCGGGGTCAAGGGCGGTTATTTGCTGGCCAAACCGGCAACTGAAATCAGCGTTGCCGATGTCTTTCACGCCGTGGAAGAAAAACTCGACCTGCCTGAAGACAGCCAAAGATCGGATGGAGATTCAGTATCGCCGGAGCAGCAGGAGCTGGAGTCGCTTTGGCTTGGCCTGAGTGAAAGGCTTTGCGACTTTTTGCGCAGTATCAGTCTGGCTGAGTGTGTGGACCGACCCTATGTCATCGAGATTATCCAGCGCCAGGATGAGTCCCATGGCCGTGGTAAACCCGGCGCAACGCTCCATTCCGCGGTCAACAGCTAAGTCGCATGTAGATCTGCTGCCCTCCTGCGGGATTTAATATAAGTCTCTTCACTGCTACTCTTTATAAAGATGTCGCCGTGCCCCGGGATCCGGGGCGCTTTGCGTTTTGCTGTGCATTCATAACATGCTGGTTTTGAACAACAACAGTGCGCAATTACTGTGGTTTTCGGGGAAAAATAACGTGAAAAACCTGTCCATTCGCAGCGTCATGCTGCTCGGATCGTTGATGCTGTTGGTTGTGATCGGTGCTTCTGTCCTCGGTAGCGTAGATACGCTGACCAATATCAAGGGAAAGGTCAGGGAACGCGATCAGATGGTGGACTCCATGCTCGCCATCAAGGATGTGCGGTTTCACGTCGTGCAGATTCAACAGTTTCTGACCGATGTCGGGGCAACCGCCGAGCCGGGAGGCTATGCAGAAGCGCAGGAGAATCTGAATGGGGCCAGGAGCAGATTGGACGACCTGCTGAAATTGCAGCCCTCCCTGGGTTCGGAAATCAGGGAACTCAGGATCCGCATCGAACGATTGCACCGGGTGGGTGTCGAGATGGCGGAAGCCTATGTGCGCGACGGTCAGGAAGCGGGCAATCGGATCATGAAAAAGCCGGGTACTGGCCTGGACGATGCGTCGGCCGCACTCGCCGATTATCTTGGGGAAATGACCGAACGCCTGCAGGCGCAGTTACAGTTGGCTGGTGGTGGTCTTAACCGCTCTGTTGTCTCCGCATTCTACTCAACCGGTTTTTTCGCAGCAGTTACTCTGGGACTGGTTGTCACCATTCTGGGGCTGCTTTTCTTCAAGATCGTGCCGCCTATCATCCGACTCAAAGATTCATTGGAGCGCATCGCCGATGGTGATGGCGACCTGACCGTTAAACTGGCAATTCAAGGGAAGGATGAGATCGCAGGCGTATCCACCGCCTTCAACAATTTCACCGACCGACTGCATGACATGATTGCGAGCGTGGCGAATAACTGCGTCAGCCTTGGCACGGCCACCGATACGCTCTCCGCGATGGTGGATGACACCGCTCGTCATATGAAGCGGCTGCAGGACGATACGTCCGTGGCGGCTGCGGCAATTCACGAAATGGGGGCGACAGTCCAGGAGGTCGCCACCAGTGCAAACAACGCGGCCCAGGCCAATCAACACGCCGACGAGCAGACGCAAACCGGACGATCAGTCGTTGGTCAGACCATCATATCGATCAATGGTCTGGCGGCGGAGGTTAGCGACGCCTCGCACGCCATTGATGCGCTGGAGGGGGATGTGGATGGAATCGGAACCATTCTGGACGTGATCCGGTCCATTGCCGATCAGACCAATCTGCTGGCACTGAATGCGGCCATCGAGGCGGCCAGGGCCGGTGATCAGGGGCGTGGATTTGCGGTTGTCGCAGACGAAGTACGTTCCCTGGCCAGGAAAACCCAGGACTCCACAGAAGAGATTCAACACAAGATCGAAACTCTGCAGGCGGCTGCCAAACAGGTGGTGTCGGTGATGGAGCGCGGACGCCGCAGCGCAGAGCAGAGCGTGGGTCAGGCAACGCAGGCCGGTGATGCGCTCAACAGCATATCGGCTTCCGTCTCCACCATGCGGGACTTGACCCTGCAGATTGCCAGCGCCACCGAGGAGCAGGCGGCGGTCGCCACCGAACTGACGGACAATGTAGAACGGATCAGTGCCGTGGCGAAGGAGACGGCACACTTGGCGCATGGCGCGTCGGATTCATCCGGCCGGGTGGGTCTGTTGCTGTCGGACCTGATCAAGCAGATCAACACCTTCAAGTTCAACAAAGATGTCAAGATGGATCTGGCCAATGCCAAGACGGCTCATCTGGCCTGGAAAACCCGGATTCGTGCGTTTCTCGATGGCAACCTGTCGCTGAGCGAACAGCAGGCGGTGTCGCACCACCACTGTGACTTCGGCAAGTGGTACTACTCGGAAGGACTCAGCAAGTACGGCAACCGGGGTCCGATGCGCCAGATTGAGGAGCCGCATGAGCAATTGCACCGGTTGATTCGAGAGATTATCCAGGCCAAAAACAGTCGGCGTGAAGCTGAGGCGGAGAAGCTCTATGCCCGTCTGGAGCCGCTGTCCAAGCGTATCGTTTCGTTGATTTCCGACGTGGAGCAGGCCATCTAGCCCGACCGGGCCTGCTGCACGATCGGTTCGGGCTGCAAGGTGACGCTGATTTCTCTATGATGCCTCGTCATGAGGGATGGTCATGTGTGAACTGCTGGGTATGAGTGCGAATGTCCCAACGGACATCTGCTTCAGTTTTTCCGGCCTGATGCAACGTGGCGGGAAAACCGGTCCGCATGCAGATGGCTGGGGCATCTCATTCTATGAAGGCCGTGGCTGCCGGAGTTTTCACGATCCCTGCGCCAGCGCCGAGTCCAAAATCGCTCAGCTCATCCGCCAATATCCCATCAAGAGCCGGGTGGTCGTCAGCCATATCCGACGCGCCAACCGCGGACGGGTGGCCCTGGAAAACACCCATCCATTTCAGCGGGAGTTGAACGGTCGCATCTGGGTGTTTGCCCACAACGGGCAGCTCAAGGGCATCAAACGCCGGCCCCTGGCCTACCATCGGCCGGTGGGTACCACGGACAGTGAGTACGCGTTTTGCTGGATGATGGATCGTCTGCGCAGCGAGCTGTCGCTCAAGGCCACTCCCGGTGCCGTCTGCAAACAGCTGCAGCGGTTGGGGGATGAGCTGGCAAACCTGGGGGTCATGAATTTTCTCATCAGCGACGGACGATTTCTGTTTGCCCGTTGCCACACCCAATTGGCCTGGATCACCCGCCGTGCACCTTTCGGTGCGGCAAAACTGGCCGATATGGATTTTGTGGTGGATTTCAGCAAAGAGACCACGCCCAAGGACGTGGTCACCGTGATCGCCACCCGGCCGCTGACCACCAACGAAGAGTGGCAGATCATGCAGCCGGGTGAATGTGTGGCTTTCCGCGACGGCGAGCCGATTTTCCAGCACGCCTGAACAAGCCCGCGCGCGGGAAGCGCTAGTTGCTGTTTCCCGACAACTCTTCCTGTACGGTGCGCACAATTCGCCGATCCAAATTGAGAATCGACTTGTTCCTGCCCGGAAAGTCGAGCTGCGACAGCAGGTAACGCATGGCGTTGATACGGGCCCGCTTTTTGTCATCCGATTTGATCACCACCCATGGCGCGTCGGCGGTGGAGGTGAAGAAGAACATATCCTCCTTGGCCTTGGTGTAATCGCTCCACTTGTCCTGGGACTCACGGTCAACCGGACTCAGTTTCCACTGCTTCAGCGGATCGGTCTGTCGTTTGGTGAAACGTCGCAACTGTTCCGATTTGCTGACCGAAAAGTAGAATTTGAATAGGCGGACACCGGAGCGGATCAGCATGCGCTCGAATTCCGGAACCGACCGCAGAAACTCGCGGACCTGATCCATGGTGCAGAAACCCATTACCCGTTCCACTCCGGCTCGGTTGTACCAGCTGCGGTCAAAGAGCACCACTTCACCAGCGGTTGGGAGATGCTCCACGTATCGCTGGAAATACCACTGCGAAGTCTCGCGTTCACTCGGTTTTTCCAGCGCGACCACCCGGCAGCCGCGAGGATTGAGGTGTTCGATGATGCGTTTGATGGTGCCACCCTTGCCGGCGGCGTCGCGCCCTTCAAAGAGGCAGACCACTTTCTGTCCGCTGGCCTTGACCCAGTTCTGCATTTTCAGCAACTCGATATGCAGCGGTTCGATGAGTTCCAGGTACTCATCATTGTCCATCTTGGGGTGCTTCTTTTTGCGCCGCTCCCGGGCGGGCTTTACATCATCGGGATACCGCTCTTCTTCTTCTACTTTCACTTTTGCTGTTGTTTTGTTTGCCAACGCTGAAATCCTCCCCTATGTACGAAAAAAGGCCCCGTTAAGGTGCCTTAAAAAAGTATAACAGCGATTTTTGAGTCTGCAGCGGGGATCAGGTGATCAGCAGATTTTCGAGACAACCCGCGTAGATGTCGGTCAACAGCTCCAGGTCCGCAACGGCAACCTGTTCATTGATTTTGTGGATGGTTTTGTTGATCGGTCCCAGTTCGATCACTTCGGCGCCGGTGGGTGCGATAAACCGTCCGTCGGAGGTGCCGCCATCGGTAGAGAGTTCGGTTGTCAGTCCGGTGTGTGCCTCGATGGCTCTGGTGACGGCGCTGCTCATGGCGCCCGGCCGGGTGAGAAAGGGGTTGCCGGATAGGCTCCACTGCAGCGAATACTGCAGCGCGTGGGCTTCTGCCATGGCAGTGACCCGCTGCTTCAGATCCGCAGCAGTCAGCTCCGTGGAAAAGCGGAAGTTGAAGACCAGTTCCAACTCGCCCGGCACCACGTTTTCCGCGCCCGTGCCGGCATGGATGTTGGAGATCTGCAGGCTGGTCGGGGGAAAGTGACTGTTCCCGTTGTCCCATCTCTCGCCCGCGAGCTGGGAGATAAAGGCACCGGCGCGGTGTATCGGGTTATCCACCAGGTGCGGATAGGCGACATGCCCCTGGGTACCGAAGATCTGCATCCGTGCGTTGAGTGATCCGCGGCGCCCGATTTTCACCACATCGCCGAGCGCTTCCCGGCTGCTGGGTTCTCCCACCAGGGCGTAGTCGATCCGCCGGTTCCGCCGTGTCAGCCAGTCAACCACTTTCACCGTGCCGTCCTTTGCCGGCCCCTCCTCGTCGCTGGTGATCAGAAACGCCAAGGTCCCACGATGATTGCCGTGGCGTTGCAGAAACCTCTCAGCAGCGACCACCATGGCGGCGAGACTGCCCTTCATGTCGGCAGCCCCGCGCCCGATCAGCACGCCGTCTTTTACGGTGGGCTCGAAAGGTGGGGAGTTCCAGGCCGATTCAGGACCGCTGGGCACCACATCGGTATGCCCGGCAAGCACCAGCAGCGGGGCCCCGTTGCCATGGGTGGCCCAGAGGTTGTCCACCTCTCCGAAGCGTAGGTGCTCGATGTGAAATCCGACCGCTTCCAGCCGGGCGGCCATGAGTGCCTGGCACCCTTCGTCGCGGGGTGTGACGGAAGGTCTGGCGATCAGCTGACAGGCGAGGTCGACGGTCGGGTGCACGCTGCGGACCCGTTCAGATGTTGCGCAGCAACTCGTTGATGCCCACCTTGCTGCGGGTTTTTTCATCCACCTGTTTGACGATGACTGCTGCGTAGAGGCTGTATTTGCCGTCGTCGGAGGGGAGGTTGCCGGAGACCACCACCGATCCGGCGGGAATGCGGCCGTAGCTGATCTCACCGGTCTCACGATTGTAAATTCGGGTACTCTGGCCTATGTAGACGCCCATGGAGATCACCGATCCGCGCTCGACAATAACCCCTTCCACCACTTCGGAGCGTGCGCCGACGAAGACGTCGTCCTCAATAATGGTCGGGGCGGCCTGCAGGGGTTCCAGCACGCCGCCGATGCCAACGCCACCACTCAGGTGAACGTTTTTTCCGATCTGGGCGCAGGAACCCACCGTGGCCCAGGTATCGACCATGGTGCCGCTGTCCACATAGGCGCCGATGTTGACGTAGGAGGGCATGAGCACCACCCCGGGGGCGATAAATGAACCGTATCGTGCCGCGGCCGGCGGTACCACGCGAACGCCCGCCTTGCGGAAGTCGTCGCTGCTTGAGTCTGCGAACTTGGGTGGAATCTTATCGAAGTAGTTGGTGTATCCGTCGCGGATCGGTTGGTTGTCTTCAATCCGGAAATAGAGCAGTACCGCTTTTTTCAGCCACTCATTTACCTGCCAGCCGTTCGCGTTCTTTTCCGCAACCCGGACTTCGCCCCGATCCAGCATGGCGATGGCGGTCATGACCGCCTCTTTGACCTCAGGGGTTACATTTTTCGGATTGATCTCCGCACGCTGTTCAAATGCGGTTTCGATTACGGGCTTCAGGTTGTCCGTCATGTACATCTCCAACACTCAGTTACTCAATCAGTACGCGAAACCCGCGGAGAATAGCAGGTTTGCCGCGAAGCGTCCCTGCTCAGCGCTGACGCGCTGCGGCGAACTCCGCCATCCTTTCGGCAGCTTCCAGACATTGGGTTATGTCCGCCACCAGGGCGATACGCAGGAAGCCGGCGCCCGGATTGTACCCCCCGGATTCCCGCGAGAGGAAGCTGCCGGGGAGCACCGTGACATGGGTCTGTGCGTAGAGATCCCGCGCGTAGTCGACATCCGACCCCTCAATTTTCGGCCAGAGGAAAAATCCCGCCTCCGGGCGGTAAACCTCCATCAGTGGCGAGAGGAGGGGCAGCACAGCATCGAACTTCGCGCGGTAGAGTCGGCGGTTGTCGATGACATGCGATTCGTCCTCCCAGGCGGCAATACTGGCAGCCTGGGTTTGCAGCGGCATGGCGCAGCCGTGGTAGGTCCGGTAGAGGCGGTAGCGTTCGATCAGCGCGGCATCACCGGCGACGAACCCGGAGCGCAAGCCGGGCACGTTACTGCGTTTGGAGAGGCTGTTGAACACCAGCAGACGCCCGAATCCGGTTCGGCCCAAACCGTTGGCGACCTCCAGCAGGCCGACGGGCGGGTTGGATTCGTCACCATAGATTTCGCTGTAGCACTCGTCCGCCAGAATGACAAAGTCGTACCGGTCAGCGAGTTCGATCAATTCCACCAGTTGCTCTCTGGGTGTTACTGCGCCGCTGGGATTGCCCGGCGAACAGAGGTAGAGCGCCTGGCAGCGCGCCCACTGGTCCGGAGTGACGCTGCGGTAGTCGGGCAAATGGCCCGTTTCCGCCGTGCCGGGGATGAACAGTGGGGTGGCGCCGGCCAGCAGCGCGGCGCCCTCGTAGATCTGATAGAACGGGTTGGGCATGGCGACCAGTGCGCCCGGAACCGGGTTTACCAGACATTGGGCGATTGAAAAGAGTGCCTCCCGCGTGCCGTTGACCGGCAGCACCTGGGTTTCGGGATCGACTGCTGACTCGGAAAGCCGGTAGCGTCGGCTGAGCCAGCCCGCAATCGCCTGACGCAGCCTGGGCAGACCGGCGGTGGCCGGGTAGTTTCCCAGCCCTGCCAGTCCTTCAATGAGTGCCTCACGCACAAAATCGGGACAGGGATGTTTGGGTTCGCCAATGGACAGCGAAATGTGGTTGAGTCCCGCCGGCGGTGTGACTGTCTGTTGCACCTCGCGCAACTTTTCGAAGGGGTAGGGCTGGAGCCGGTCTAGATTCGGGTTCATCACTCTGGTAATCGTTGGTGGCAGAGGGCAGGATTGTACCGCCTTACCGAGCGATGAGGAGTCGCCTTTGTTCACCGCCCATGATTCGCGTTGGCTGCCCGTAGCCGGTCTGCTGTTTGGCGCAGTTGCCTGGGGTGTGCTTTGGTATCCCCTGCGAATGCTGGAAGCGGCGGGGCTCTCCGGATTGTGGGCGACGCTCGCGATTTACGGCGGAACGGTGCCGATGCTCCATCTGCTGTTTCGTCCCGGCTACCGCGCCATGGCCCACCACTGGCGGATCTATCTCACCATCGCCCTGGCAGCCGGCTGGTGCAATACCGGGTTTATCCTCGGGGTGCTTTCCGGAGATGTGGTGCGGGTGATACTGCTTTTCTATCTCTCCCCGGTGTGGGCGGTGCTGCTTGCCCGGTTTCTGCTCTGCGAACTACTGACGCGGCGGGATGTGGCGGTGCTGGCAACCGCGATGTCTGGGGGGCTGACCATCCTGTGGTCACCGGAGATGGGATACCCCTGGCCCCAGTCTCTGGCGGATTGGTATGGCCTCTCTGCGGGCGTGGGTTTTGCACTGAGCAATGTGGCCGTGAGAGAGGGCCGCGCACTCCCCATCGACAACAAGCTGGCGGCCAGCTGGCTCGGCGTCGTGTTGGTTGCTCTGCTCAGTCTCCTGCTGGTGGGGGCCGAATTTCCCCGCGTCTCGGCCGGAGTCTGGACGCTCGCCGGTGCGCTGGGTGCGCTGGGGATCACCGCCATGACGGTCAGTGTCTATTTCGGTGTGGCGCGCCTGCCGCTGAAACACTCCATGACCATTCTGCTGGTGGAGGTGCTGGCCGGTGCGCTCTCCGCCCATTGGCTGGCCGGCGAAATCATCGGCCTCAGCGAATGGATTGGAGGAGCGCTGATTCTGCTGGCCACGGTGATTGCCGCCACCGGCGGCCGCAACGCCTAGCCCAGGGTGTCGGTCCAGATGTTCATGGCCCAGGCGCGGGCATAGTAGGCGTCAAAGCGGTTGGCCGCTCCCGAATCGCCACCTCCGAAGTTCTGCATTTTTTTTGTCACCGGATTGTAGCGATAGACATTGGCCACATGCATGGCCGCGCTGGCATTGACGAAGCTGTAACAGGTGTTGGCAAACACCGGCTCGCCCAGGGGATCAATTCCCGACTCCATGGCCGCAATGGCCGAAGCGCATACCTTTGCCTGGGCATTGGCGATATGTGCCGACTTGGGTAGATCGGCAAACACCGAATCCCCCAACACGTGGATGCCGGGGACGGCTGTGGATTCATAAGTGAGCGGATTGACGTCACACCAGAGGCCGGCCACGTTGGTGACCCCGGCCATCCCCGCGATGGTGCCCGCACGTTGTGCCGGAATGATGTTGGCCACGTCGACACGCAGGGTATCGAGTTCGGTGTGGACCTCCAGGCGGTTGTGATCCACCCGTACCACCGGTGAATTGGGCACGTACTCGATCAATCCCGGATAGAGCTCCTCCCAGGCGGTGCGGAATCCATTGCCCTTGACCAGCACATCGGGGTTGGCGTCGAGCACCAGCACCTTGGCTTTGGGTTTGGCGTGGCGCATGAAGAAGGCCGCCTGACACGCGCGCTCGTAGGGTCCGGGAGGACAGCGGAAAGGGGCGCGTGGAATGGAGATCACCAAGGTGCCGCCGGAAGGCATCGATTCGATATAGCGGCGCAACAACAGGGTCTGTTCCCCCGCTTTCCACGCGTGCGGCATCGCCCAGCGGGCCTCCTCGCTCTCCATGCCCTCGATCTGGTCATAGCGGAAATCGATGCCCGGCGCGAGCACCAGGCGGTCATAGGGGATCTTTGTGCCACCGGCGGTAACCATGCGCTGTTCGGCGTCCACAGCGTCCGCTTTCGCGTGAACCATGCGGATGCCGTACTTGCCGGCCAGGATCTTGTAGCCGTGGGTGAGCTGACTCAACGTCCGACTGCCGCCGATCACCAGGTTGCTCAAGGGGCAGGAGACAAACTGCTCATTGGGTTCGATCAGGGTGACATCGATGTTTTTGCCCCAGAGGCGCAGATATTTGGCGACGGTCGCACCCGCGAATCCGCCGCCGATCACGACAACCCGCATCGCCTGTTGGGCCAATGCGGGGGAGTGACCGCCCAAACCGATCACTGATCCGAGCCCGGCGGCGGAAGCCTGAAGGAATTGGCGTCTGTTGAATCCCATCTGTTTAATCCAGTCCTATGCCGCCCTGAAGGTCGGAAATGGGTGACCTGTCGTCACAGTCGGAACGCGGCAGGTTGGAGAAGTAGTCAGCCATCTTGATCACTTCGTCGCGGGTATAACCCTTGGCATGGAAGTTCATGACGGTACCGGGCCGGATATCCAGGCTGAAATCCCGCATCTGCCGAATGAAATGTTCGCGGCCAATCCCCGCCAGACTGGGTGTGATACCCACGCTGTGGCCGTTGGTGCCGTGGCAGGCGGCGCAGGAGGAGGTGAGCAGCCGGGCGGTCATCTCCTCCAGCACCGGGTCACGCACAATGCGGATGGAGTGGGTTGCCGAATCGAAAAACTGGTCCGTGGTGCCCGGAACCTGCTGGGCCAAAGCGCTGCTCGTGATGAGCAGAAAAATCGCTCCAGCCAGTATTCCACGTCGGGCATGGAGATGCTGCGCTGACTGCATGGGCTTTCCGTGTGTGTTCGCTGCCATCCAAGCTAGCCAAGTGTGGGGTCAGGGTCAATGCCTGGAATCAAGCGTCCAGCTCCTCGCGGATTTTCTGGCGCAGTTTTTCGATCTGCTCTGCATCGAGCAATGGATCACCCTGACGGTTGGTCAGGAAAAAGACGTCCTCGGCGCGGTTGCCCAGGGTGATGATCTTGGCATTCTGCAGCCTCACGGCAGATTCCGAAAAGGCGATACCGATCCGTCCGAGCAGCCCGGGGCGGTCCGCGGTGATCAGTTCCAGGATGGTGCGGTTGTTGCTCTCGTCCTGCGAGAAATGGATGGTCGTCTCCATGGGGAAATGTTTCAGTCTGCGCGGAATGCGACGCTCGGTCGGCTTGAAGGTGCCGGCCTTGCGGATCAGTTTGCGCAGCTGTGCGCACAGTTCAGCAGCACGTTCGGGTTCGGTGATGGGTTGCCCATCCTCTTCGAGCAGCTGGAAGGTGTCGAAGGTGTAGCCGTTGCGCGAGGAGATGATCCGGGCCTCGACGATGTTGAAGAGCATCTGGTCCAGCAGGTAGGTGGTTTTGGCAAACAGATCGTCACTGTCATTGGTGTAGATGAACAGCGAGGAGCTGCCCCGGCTGCTGTCCTCGCGGGTCAGTACCAGGGGTAGGTCTTCCTCCTTCGCCGACAGGATGTTCTGCAGGTGCCACACCACTTCGTCCGGCGAGTAGCGCAGGAAATAGTCTCCCGGCAGTTTGTTCCAGATATGGGCGATCTGGGCGTCGCTGATGCCTGCTTGGTGCAGATCGATGCGGGCCAGCCACTTCACGCCGCGAATCCGCTCCGCTCGGTCCAGTGGGAACTCTTCGCCACGGCGCAGAGCACGGGTGGTGAGCTGATAGAGCTCCTGCAGCAGCGTCGCCTTCCACGAGTTCCAGATCTCGGGATTGGTGGCCCGAATGTCGGCCACAGTGAGCAGATAGAGATAGTCCAGCCGGATCTGGTCGCCCACCCTGGCGGCGAATTCACTGACCACTTCCGGATCGGAGATGTCACAGCGCTGAGCGGTCATCGACAGAATCAGGTGGTTCTGTACCAGCCAGACCACCAGATCGGTATCGTGACGGCCAAAGCCATGGGCCTGACAGAATTCCCGCGCCTCCACGGCACCCTGTTGGGCATGGTCGCCGCCGCGCCCTTTGGCGATGTCATGGAATATGCCGGCGACATACAGCAGCTCGATTTTCGGCAGCCGCTGAATCAGCTGGCTGCAGAAGGGAAACTCGTCAAAATGTTTGGGAATGTCAAAGCGCCTCAGGTTGCGTACCACCGTCAGACTGTGCTCGTCCACCGTATAGACATGGAACAGGTCGTACTGCATCAGGCCGACAATGCTGGCAAAGGCGGGCAGATAGGCTTCGAGAATCCCGTAACGGTTCATGCGGCGCAGGGCATGGGTGATGCCCTGGGGCTGGCGCAGAATCTCCACAAACAGGCTTCGCGCACGGATGTCGGCCCGGAACTCATCGTTGATCAGCTCCCGGTAGGTGCGCAGCAGCCGGACGGTGCTGGCCCGGACGCCCTGGATCTCCGGGTTCTGCTGAATCAGCAGAAACACCTCCAGCATGGCGAAGGGATAGCGCAGAAACACCTGCTCGTTGACGACTTCAATATAACCGTTGCGGACCTGGAACCGCCGGTTGATGGGGACCGGCGCGGAGTCGGAATCCGCATAGACAATGGCCTCCTGGAAGAGCTGCAGCAGCATCTCGTTAAGCCGCGATATCTCGTTGACCACCCGGTAGTAGCGGCGCATGAACTGCTCCACACCCAGGCGGTGGTCTTCGTCGCGGTAGCCGATGCGGTCGGCCAGGATCCGCTGATGATCGAACAGCAGACGGTCTTCGCGGCGGCCGGTGATCATGTGCAGCAGGAAGCGTACCTTCCAGAGAAAGTGCAGCCCCTGAAGCAGCTGCGCGTGCTCCGATTCCGTGAGAAAGCCGTGATCCACCAGGTCACGCAGGGTGGTGCTGTCAAATTTCCGTTTGGCCACCCAGGAGATGGTCTGGATATCGCGCAGGCCACCGGGGCTCTCCTTGACGTTGGGCTCCAGCTTGTAGGCCGTGTCATGGAATTTGGCATGGCGCGCCTGCTGCTCCTCCAACTTGGATTCAAAATAGGCGCGAATCGACCAGGTGCGCTCGGGGGCGATGGCTGCGCGCAGTTCCCCGAACAGTTCGGCGGGCCCATACAGCAGGCGGGCCTCCAGCAGGTTGGTGGCAATGCTGATGTCCTGCGCCGCCTGTTCCGCGCACTCGTTGGGCGTGCGTACACTGTGCCCGACCTCAACGCCCATGTCCCATAGAAAGGTGAGGAACCGTTCGATGGGGTCGCGGAATTCGGGGTGAGTGCCCTCCTGCAGGAGGATCATCAGATCGATATCGGAACCCAGGTGCAGTTCGCTGCGGCCATAGCCGCCCACCGCCACCAGGGCGATCCGGGTATCCATGGGGTTCAGGAATATCCGCCACGCCCGGACCAGCAGTTGGTCGATAAACCGAGCATGCTCGTCCACCAGCAGGGCAATGTGGATGCCCGCGTCGAACCGTCCCTTGAGCATGCGGTCGCCGCGGCGCAGGGTTTCGCGGAATATAGGGAGTGGGTCAGCCGCCTGGGCCAGTGCCTGATCAAAGCCGCCGGTGGTGAAGAGTGCGGCATCGGCCGGCAACGTGGTGTCGACCGGGAGTTCCGCAGGTGCCAGTTCGGCGGTGCCCATCAGGCTGCCGTGTCCAGCGGGTTGGCGGTGAGGATCTCGACGCCATCCGCGGTGACTGCCAGCGTATGTTCCCACTGCGCCGAGAGGCTGTGATCCTTGGTGACCACCGTCCAGCCGTCGGCCAGCAGTTTGACCTGGCGTTTACCGGCGTTGATCATCGGCTCGATGGTGAAGGTCATCCCCTCCTCGAGCACGAGGCCGGTTCCCGGATTGCCGTAATGCAGTACCTGCGGGTCTTCATGAAATTCGCGACCGATGCCGTGGCCACAATATTCCCGGACCACCGAGCAGGCGTTGGCTTCGGCGTGGGCCTGGATGGCGGCGCCGATGTCGCCCAGGCGGACGCCAGGGCGGACCATGTCAATGCCCAGCCAAAGACATTCGCGGGCGATTTTCACCACTCGGCGGGCCAGGGTGCTGGTCTCGCCCACCAGAAACATGCGGCTGGTGTCACCGTGGAATCCGTCCTTGATCACGGTGATGTCGAGATTGACGATATCCCCGTTTTTCAAACGTTTGTTACCCGGTATCCCGTGACAGACCTGGTGGTTGACCGAGGTGCAGATGGAGCGGGGGAATCCGCGATAGTTGAGCGGGGCCGGAATCGTGTTCAGGGTGTCGACCATGTAATCGTGGCACAGGTCGTTCAGTTCCTGGGTGGTGATACCCGGCTGTACGTGGGGGGCGATGAACACGAGCACATCGGCCGCCAGTTTGCCGGCCACGCGCATTTTCGCGAGCTCTTCGGGAGTTTTCGGAATGGCGGTCATGGTGGAGGAGAAAGCCTGAAACTATCGGGTGGCTGGAAATCTTAGCGCAACCGCTGTCCAGTCCAAAGGAGAATTGTTCGCATTATTTTGGTCTGCTCCGCCGCTGCCGGGGGGTTCGTTGTCCCGGGCCTGTGATTGTGGTATAAAGCGCGCGCCCTGAACGCATTGGCGATCGGGGCAAACATTAACCTATTGAAACCACACACATACCGACACGCGCGGTTGGGTGCCCGGGAAGCCGGGTTTCCGTTCGGGGTATGTGGAGGCTTAACCCAGAAGAGGAAAAGCAATGTCGAACGTTACCATGCGTCAGATGCTGGAAGCTGGCGTGCACTTTGGTCATCAGACCCGTTACTGGAATCCGAAAATGGCTCCCTACATTTTCGGTGAGCGCAGCAAGATCCATATCGTCAACCTGGAAAAGACGCTGCCGCTGTTCAATGACGCCACCAATTTCATCGGCAAAGTGGCGGGCAGCAAGGGGACCATCCTGTTTGTCGGCACCAAGCGTGCGGCCCGCGACACCATCCGTGAAGAGGCCAACCGCTGTGGCATGCCCTATGTCAATCACCGCTGGCTCGGCGGCATGCTGACCAACTTCAAGACCATCAAGCAGTCGATCCGCCGTCTGAAAGAACTGGAAGGGCTGTTCGCCGAGGGTGGCGTCGAGCGTTTCAGCAAGAAAGAGGCGCTTTCGCTGCGCCGCGAGCTGGACAAGCTGGAACGCAGCCTGGGCGGAATCAAAGATATGCCCGGTTTGCCGGATGCCCTGTTCATCATCGACGTGGGGCACGAGAAGATCGCCATCCAGGAAGCCAACAAGCTGGGGATCCCGGTCATCGGCGTGGTGGACACCAACAACTCCCCCGACGGTGTGGACTACATCATTCCGGGCAATGACGACTCCATGGGCGCCGTGAAACTCTACGCAGCCGGTGTGGCTGCAGCCATTGAACACGGCCGCACCAACCTGGTGGTAGCCGGTGGCGACGGTGACGAGTTCGTGGCCGTGGACGAGGGCGCCGACCTGAACCCGGGCGCTATCAAAAAGAAGGCTGCAGTAAAGAAAAAGGTGGTGCCCAAGAAGGTGGCCGCTGAAGCCGAACCGGCTGCTGAAGCTGAAGCACCCGTAGCTGAAGCTACCGTGGCTGATGCCCCGGCCGAGCCCGCTGCCGAAGCCGCCGAAGGCGAAACAGCCGAGTAAATCGGCCCATTGCGCTGCGCTGCTGCAGCCCGAGCTGCAGCAGCCGCCCATCGAATTCAGAGAGAAGAGGTTACTCATGGCAATTACCGCTGCCCTGGTAAAAGAACTGCGCGAGCGCACCGGCGCCGGCATGATGGAGTGCAAGAAGGCACTCGTTGAGACCAATGGAGATCTGGAAGCCGCCATTGAACAGATGCGCAAGAGCGGCGCCGCCAAGGCCGACAAGAAGTCGGGCCGGGTGGCAGCCGACGGCGCCGTGGTGGTGGCCGCCAGTGCGGACAACCGCCAGGCGGTCATGGTCGAAATCAACAGTGAAACTGATTTCGTCGCCAAGAGCGATGATTTCAAAGGCTTTTCCGATCAGGTTGCCGCAGCCATCCTGGGGCAGCAACCCGCTGACATCGAGGCCCTGAGCGGCCTCAAGTTGGACAGCGGCGCGACCGTGGAAGAGGCCCGCCAGCAGCTGGTGGCGAAGATTGGTGAAAACATCCAGGTTCGCCGCTTCCAGCGGTTTACCAGCCAGGGTGGCCAGCTCGCGGTCTACCTGCATGGCGTCAGAATCGGCGTGGTGGTTGATGTGACCGGCGGTGATACCGAACTGGGCAAAGACATTGCCATGCACATCGCGGCCAGCAAACCGGTCTGCGTCACCAGTGAACAGGTGCCCCAGGAGCTGCTGGACAAAGAGCGCGACATCATCTCCGCCCAGGCGGAACAGAGTGGCAAACCCGCGAACATCGTCGAGAAGATGGTCGAAGGGCGCATTAAAAAGTATCTGAGCGAAGTGACCCTGCTGGGTCAGGCCTTCGTCAAGGATCCTGACCTGACTGTGGAAGCCCTGCTCAAGCAGAAAGGCGCCTCGGTATCCGCGTTTGCCCGCTTTGAAGTGGGTGAAGGGATCGAAAAGAAAAAAGAGAATTTCGCAGAAGAGGTCATGGCCCAGGCGCGGGGCCAGTAACCGACAACCAAGAGGGGCTAACGGCCCCTCTTTTTTGTCCAGTCGTAGGTCAGGGTAACGGAAGGAGCGGTCAGATGCAGAATGATGCGGTGAAATACCGGCGAGTACTGCTCAAGATGAGCGGAGAGGCGCTGATCGGTTCGGGTGCGCACGGCATTGACCCTGCGGTCATCCGGCGTTACGCCGGCGACATTAAGGCGCTGCTGGAGATCGGTGTCGAAGTGGCTGTGGTGATCGGCGGTGGAAATATCTTTCGCGGTGCCGGTCTTGCCGAAGCCGGCATCGACCGGGTGACCGGCGACCAGATGGGCATGCTGGCCACGGTGATGAATGCGCTGGCCATGCGTGCCACGCTCGAATCGATTGGAGTCAAGGCCCGGGTACTGTCCGCACTTGACCTCGGGGGCGTCGCAGAGCGCTACAGCCAGGTGCAGGCGGTGCGTTATCTGGAGTCCGGTGAGGTGGTGCTGCTGGCAGCCGGAACCGGCAATCCTTTTTTCACCACGGATACAGCCGCTGGGCTCCGGGCCATCGAAGTGGGCGCCAGTCTGATGGTGAAAGCGACCAAGGTGGATGGTGTGTACACCTCCGATCCGGTCACCAACCCGGACGCGACCCGATATGATCATTTGAGTTATGACCGTGTACTGCGGGAAAATTTGAAAGTCATGGATGCCACTGCCATTATTCTCTGCCGTGATCACGGCATCCCGGTGTGCGTTCTGGATATCAACCAGGAAGGCGCGCTGATTGCCGCAGCGAAAGGCGAAGAGGTGGGTACCATGGTAGTAAGGGGAGAGAAAAGTGCTTAACGACATTCGAAAAGACGCCACTGAGCGCATGAAAAAATCAGTGGATTCGCTTGGGCACGAATTTGCGAAAATACGGACCGGTCGCGCCCACACCAACCTGCTGGATCATATTTCAGTCAACTACTACGGTACCGACGTGCCGCTGAACCAGGCGGCCAAGGTGGTGGTGGAGGATGCGCGCACCCTATCGGTGACGCCCTTTGAGAAAACCATGGTCCAACCGATTGAAAAGGCGATCATGACTTCCGATCTGGGGCTCAATCCGACCACCGCGGGCAGTGTTATCCGGATTCCCATGCCGGCTCTCACCGAGGAGCGGCGCCGTGAACTCATCAAGGTGGCCAAGCAGGCAGCAGAAAACGCGCGGGTGGCCATTCGCAATATCCGACGCGACGCCAACCACAACATCAAGGATCTGCTCAAGGAGAAGATGATCTCCGAAGACAACGAGCGGCATGCCGAGGATGATGTGCAGAAGCTCACCGACAAATACATTGCCCTCGTTGAAGAGTTGCTGGCGGAAAAAGAGAAGGATCTGATGTCGATCTAGGGCTGGTGGTACACCGCCTGCGACGTTCAATCCCCATGTGCGCCGATTCCACTGAATCCAGTCATCCCGCCAGCACGTTGCCGCGCCATATTGCCATCATCATGGATGGCAACGGGCGTTGGGCCACTGCGCGCAAGAAACCCCGCCCCTGGGGACATAAAGTCGGGGTCGAGGCGGTTCGCCGAACCGTCGAGCTCTGCGCCGCAAAAAAAATCGAAGCACTGACGCTGTTTGCATTCAGCAGCGAAAACTGGCGCAGACCGCAGAGCGAGGTGGGTGCGCTGATGGAACTCTTCCTGCGCTCGTTGCAGCAGGAGGTCAGGAAACTGCAGACCAACGGGGTGCGCCTTCGGTTTATCGGCGACCGCCAGCGGTTTGCGGAAAAACTGAACCGGGAGATTCAGCGGGCCGAAGAGGCGACAGCCGGCAACACCGGTTTGCAGCTCAATATTGCCGCCAACTATGGTGGACGGTGGGATATGGCCCACGCCGCCCGGCTGCTGGCCGACGAAGTGGTCGCCGGAAAGCGAAGCGTCGATTCGATAGACGAAGCGGCGATTGCCGGAAAAACCGAACTCGCCGATCTGCCCGAGCCCGACCTGCTGATCCGCACTGGCGGTGAGCAGAGGATCAGCAATTTTCTGCTCTGGCAACTGGCCTACACCGAACTCTACTTCTGCGACGTGCTGTGGCCCGATTTTTCCGCCGATGAGCTGGAGAAGGCGTTGCGCCACTTTGAAACCAGACAGCGGCGTTTCGGGCGCACCGGTGAGCAGATGCAATCGGTGGACAATGCTTAGGCAGCGTGTGATCGCTGCGCTGCTGCTGGCGCCCCCGGTCATTGCGGCCATTCTGCTCATGCCCACTTCGGCAGTGGCAGTACTGTTTGGGCTCATCATTCTGTTGGGTGGCTGGGAATGGTCCCGGCTCGCCGGATTCAAGGCATCGGCACCGCGAATCGCCTTCGTTTGCCTGTTGGCCATTGTGCTGGCTGGGTGCTGGATATGGGCCAGACCCGCCTCTCAGCTGCTCAATCTCTCCGCCCTGGCCCCAGTCTGGTGGGTGGTATGCCTGGTCTGGGTGGCCGCCTACAACCGGACGCAACAGCTGGGCCTCAGCAATGCGGTGGCGAAGGCGCTGATTGGTTACCTGGTCCTGGTTCCGAGTTGGACGGCACTGGTTGCGCTGCACGACAGCACGGCCCGCGGTCCCCAGTTGGTGCTCTTTCTGGTCATGCTCGCCTGGGTGGCCGATATCGGCGCCTACTTTTCGGGCAAGGCCTGGGGCAAACACAAGTTGGCACCACAGGTGAGCCCGGGAAAATCGGTGGAGGGGGTGCTGGGGGGCGGTGCGGCTGTGGTGCTCTATTCCGCGGTGGCCGGCTGGCTGCTCGGCATGACCGCGGATCAGATCATGCTTTTCATTGTCATATCCCTGGTTGCCGATGCCTTCTCGGTTCTGGGAGATTTGTTCGAAAGCATGTTCAAACGCAGCAGTGGATTCAAAGACAGCGGAGCGTTGATCCCCGGTCACGGCGGGGTACTGGACCGGATTGACAGTGTTACAGCGGCGGCCCCCGTGTTTGCCTGTGGCTGGGTGCTGGCCGGGGGAATCGCGTGATTGGCGTTTCGATTCTCGGAGTCACCGGTTCCATCGGGCAGTCGACCCTGGATGTGATTGCCCGCCATCCCAAAAAATTCCAGCTGGTCGCCTGCAGCGCCAACCGGAGCGTGGACGCCATGGTCGAGGTATGCCGCAAGTTCCGGCCCCGGTTTGTCGCCATGGCCGATGCGCAGGCCGCCGAGCAGGTGCAGGCCAAATTGCGGAATGTGGGCGAGACCACGGTCGGGGCCGGGGAGCAAGCCCTGGTCGAGGTGGCACGCCATCCCGAGGCCGCCATGGTCATGGCGGCAATCGTCGGCGCCGCCGGCCTCCAGCCAACTCTGGCGGCGGTCCGTGCCGCGAAACGGGTACTGCTGGCCAACAAGGAGGTCCTGGTAATGACGGGCCGGGCCTTTATGCAGGCGGTGCGCGACTCCGGCGCCCAACTGCTTCCCATCGACAGCGAACACAATGCGGTATACCAGTGTCTGCCCGGTGGCCAGACCTCCGATCTGGATGCGAAGGGGGTCACCCGCATCATCCTGACCGCTTCCGGAGGGCCGTTCCGCGACGTGCCCATTGAAACCCTGCGCAACGTCACTCCCGATCAGGCCTGTGCCCATCCCAACTGGGCGATGGGGCGAAAAATTTCCGTCGACTCCGCCACCATGATGAACAAGGGGCTGGAGGTGATCGAGGCAGGCTGGCTCTTTGATCTGCCGGCATCCCAGATAGAGGTGGTGATCCATCCGCAGAGCGTGATCCACTCCATGGTGAGCTACGCTGATGGCTCAGTACTGGCGCAATTGGGCAACCCGGACATGCGCACACCCATAGCCCATGCCATGGCGTGGCCGGAGCGCATGGACGCCGGGGTGGCCCCGCTGGATCTGGCCGCCATCGGCGCCCTGCAGTTTTCCCGGCCGGACTCAAGCCGCTTTCCGTGCCTGGATCTTGCGTATCAGGCCCTGCGGCGGGGTGGTACCGCACCGGCCATTCTCAACGCGGCCAACGAAGTGGCAGTCGAGGCATTTCTCGCCCGCCGCATCGGCTTTACCGAAATCCCGACTATTGTCGAGCAGACCCTGGATGCGGTACCGGTCGGCGATGAGTGTGGGATCGAGGGCGCTCTGGAGAGCGACCGGCAGGCCCGCCGCCTGGCCGAGACCCTGTGTGGACGCCAGGAAACGGAAGCGCTGACATGAATGGATTTCTGTTGTCGCTTGCTGCATTTATCGTGGCGATCGGGGTGCTTATCACAGTGCACGAATTTGGGCACTACTGGGTGGCGCGGCGTATGGGAGTGAAGGTGCTGCGCTTCTCCATCGGATTCGGCAAACCGCTCTGGACTCGGGTGGCGGGCGCCGACAGAACCGAGTATGTGTTGGCTGCCATCCCGCTGGGTGGGTACGTCAAAATGCTGGATGAACGTGAGGGTGACGTTGCACCCGATGAGCTGAATCGCGCTTTCAACCGCAAACCGCTCTACGCCAGGTTCGCCGTGGTTGCCGCTGGTCCGGTGTTCAATCTGGTGTTTGCGGTTGCCGCCTACTGGGTGATTTTCGTGACCGGTGTCCAGGGGCTGGTCCCGATTGTGGGTCAGGTCACGCCGCAGTCGCCGGCCGCAATGGCCCAACTGCACGAGAAGGACCGGATTGTCGCGGTGGAAGGCCGGGAGGTGCAGACCTGGAGTGGTGCCAACGTCGCCATGATCGATGCGGTCCTTTCCGGGGGTGAAATGGCACTCGAAGTGGAGGATGAGCAAGGGCAGCGGCGCGTGCTGCTGATCTCCATCACCGACCCCATGGCGCTGATGGAGGACAATCGGCTCCTGGAAAATCTGGGGATCGGGATCTGGCGGCCCACACTGCCGCCTGTGCTCGGTGACGTTGTGGTGGGGGGCGCGGCGGAGCGCGCGGGACTCCGGTCGGGAGATGAAGTGGTATCGGCAGGCGGCACGTCCATCACCAGCTGGATGGCATGGGTGGAATTCGTCCGGGCGCATCCGGCGCAGGAACAGCCGGTCGAGATCCTGCGTGATGGGCGCATGGAGACCATCTTTCTCACCCCGGACGCGGTGGAGGAGGCGGGAATGCCGGTTGGCAAGATCGGTGCCGGTCCGCAGGTTCCCGACAATCTCTACGCCAAGCTGCGGGCCGAGGAGCGCTATGGTCCTGTCGAGGCGGTGGGCGTAGCCCTGGGTAAGACCTGGGATATGTCGCTGCTGATGCTGCGGATGATCGGCAAGATGATTATCGGTGAGGCATCGGTGGAGAACATCAGCGGTCCCATCAGTATCGCGCAGTACGCAGGGCAAAGTGCGCAATTTGGTCTGGTGTCGTTTTTGGGGTTCCTGGCGGTGGTCAGCATCAGTCTGGGGGTGTTGAATCTCCTGCCCGTACCCCTGTTGGATGGAGGGCACCTGCTCTATTACGTGATCGAAGCAGTCAAGGGGAGCCCGGTATCCGAGGCAGCTGAGATTGTCGGCCAGAAGATAGGCATCGGATTACTGGTGGCGCTGATGGTCCTGGCTTTTTACAATGATCTGTCGCGGTTGCTTTTCTGATTGAATCCGGGCTTTTGATTGCATGGCGGGGCACCAGATGTCCTGTGGGTTCCTACGTGCGGTTCAGAGGTCCCGGTGGTGCAACCGGACAGGGCCGGTGAGGCTTGAGCCGACGGTTACAACCAATACGACATAAATAGAACAGATTTCAGGATAGTGATGATAAATCGGGGTTTTAGACTTCTGCTGCTCCTGTTGGCGTTGGGAAGTGTGCTGCCGGCACTTGCCGACGATGCGGCATTCACGGTGCGCGACATCCGGGTGGAGGGGGTCCAGCGGATTACCGCCGGTACCGTATTCAACTACCTGCCGATCAAGGTGGGTGAAACCATCGACAGTGCCCGCATCAGCGAGGCCATCCGCGTGCTGTACCGTACCGGCTTTTTCAGCGATATCGCCATTTACCGCGAAGGCGAGGTCCTGATGCTGCAGGTCAAGGAGCGTCCTTCCATCGGCAGTCTCAGCATTACGGGGAATCAGGATATTCCCACGGAAAGTCTGATGTCCGGGTTGAAGGAGAACGGATTCACCGAAGGCGAAATTTTCAACAGCACGCTTCTCGACTCCATCGAGCAGGAGCTGCGCCGTCAGTATTTTTCTCAGGGCAAGTACGGCGTCACCATTGACTCTGTGGTGACGCCCCTGGACAACAACCGGGTGGATGTCGCCGTCACCATTTACGAAGGGGTG
>JBNLBB010000020.1:0-29235 GCA_050302415.1 Gammaproteobacteria bacterium
CGCGCTCACGCTCTTCCGGTGCGTTGTCAATCTGGTCGTAGGCCTTCGCCTCTCCACCAAACTTCTTCGCCTGCGTCACGGTAATCGCCGCCGTCAGCGTCGTCTTCCCATGGTCCACGTGACCAATCGTACCCACATTCACATGCGGCTTCGTACGCTCAAATTTACCCTTGGACATTTACAACCCCCGTAGTCGTTCCAATTACGAAATGGCACGTGGCCCGGTTACACATTAAATATATGGAGCCCATATCCGGATTTGAACCGGAGACCTCTTCCTTACCAAGGAAGTGCTCTACCGACTGAGCTATATGGGCCGAAAATCCTGTCAGTCGACCGTTGCTGCTGGAGCGGGTGATGGGAATCGAACCCACACCATCAGCTTGGAAGGCTGAGGTTCTACCATTGAACTACACCCGCATATTCCGTCCGCTGCGCGGCAGGTCCGCCACTCTGGCCTTGTCGGCGCGAACCCACTAAATCCTGCAATATCAACACTCTGCACACCCAACCACGGCTTCGAGCGAACAGCGGTTCGCGAGCTGCGGGGATATGGTGGAGGGGGGAGGATTCGAACCTCCGAAGGCTGAGCCGTCAGATTTACAGTCTGATCCCTTTGACCGCTCGGGAACCCCTCCAAAATTCAAGCCGGCTATTGTCAGTGAACGCACCCCACCTGTCAACACGACAAGGGGCGTTTATGGGCAATAAATCCGGATGCGCTATTGTCCACAGATCTCTTCGAGATTCAAGGGGTTTGCCGCCCTTCCTCCATGTTTTTTATAGGCACAGAAAAGTTACTGATTGGACTCTGTTGAAATCCCCCAACATCATGGGTGGCATCAGAAAAACCATAAATTCCATTCTATATATATAACCAGACAATGATGTAGAGACGGAGAAGCGGCAATGAAGAGAATTCGGCTTACCCAGGCAGCCCTTGCGGCCCTTGTGGCGGTGGTCACCCTTCCGGCACAGGCAACCAACGGCTATTTCAGTCACGGCTACGGGACCAAATCCAAGGGTATGGCAGGTGCAGGGGTCGCCCTGTCGCAGGATGCACTGGCTCCCGCCACCAACCCGGCCGGGATCGCCGGCATGGCGCCACGCATGGATGTCGGTATGGCCATCTTCAACCCTCAGCGCGAATATACGGTGACCGGCAATCCCTCGGGTGGCCCCGGGACCTTCCCCATGGAACCCGGCAACGTGGAAAGTGACAGCGACTACTTCTTCATTCCCCACTTCGGCTATATCTGGTCGCTGGGCGGAGACAAGACCCTGGGCCTGGCTGTCTACGGCAACGGCGGGATGAACACCGACTATCCGGCCCATGCGAATCCGATCAGAGGCTCCGCAGGCCAGGGTGCCGATCCGACGGCCGCCAATTTCAACCCCTGCATACCCGGTTTTTTCAAGGGCACCGGTACCTTCTGTGACGGCAGCGCCGGCGTGAATCTGGCACAGCTGTTCATTGCCCCGACCTTTGCGCAGCAGGTCAACGACAAGTTTTCATGGGGCATCAGCCCGATCCTCGCCTATCAGGAGTTTGAAGCCAAAGGGCTGGCCACTTTCGGCGCGTTCACCGCTGATGGGAACCCGGACGATCTGACCAATCGCGGAAAAGACCGCTCCACCGGATTCGGTGCCCGGGTGGGCGTCCAGTTTCAGGCGACCGATGCCGTCACCATTGCCGCCTCGTACCAGTCGAAGATGAGCATGAGCGAATTCGACAAGTATGCGGATCTTTTTGCCGAACAGGGTGACTTCGACATCCCGGCCAACTGGACCTTGGGTCTGGCCTGGAAAACGTCACCACGCTCGGTGCTTACTTTCGATATTCAGCAGATCATGTACAGCGATGTGGCCGCAGTCTCCAACCCGTTCAGCAATCTCACCACCGGGTGCTTTACCGGCGACCCCGACCAATGTCTCGGCGGTGATGATGGCGTCGGATTCGGCTGGGACGACATGACCGTGTATAAATTGGGCTACCAATGGCAGGACGGCAGTTGGACCTGGCGCCTGGGCTACAGCCAGGCCGACCAACCCATCGGTTCCTCGGAAGTACTGTTCAACACCCTGGCACCCGGCGTCATGGAGACTCACCTCACCGGCGGCTTCACCAAGGAGCTGGAAGACGGCATGGAAATCAACTTTGCCCTGATGTATGCACCGAACAGTTCCGTCAAGGGTGCCAACCCCATGGAAGCGCCCGGCCAGCAGACCATTGAGCTGGAAATGACACAGATCGAAATGGAAGTATCGTTCGGCTGGCAGTTCTGACATTCCGGCCATCCGCTGAACAAGCCCCGCACTGCGGGGCTTTTTTATAGCCAGTCCGTGATCAGGATACCCAGCCCCAGCCGGTTGACCGATGCATCGTAGTCGATGAGGCTTTCGCCATAGCCGTTGAACCATTTGAGCAGCCCCCGGATATGCCGGCTGACCGGAAAGCTGTAGGTGAGTTCAGCCGCACCGCGGTTCTGCTCCACCCGAAAGTTGTTGCGCCATAACACCCCCCAGGTCCTCTCACCGTGGGTGTACGCCGCGCGCAGCTCGAAATTGCCCATGTAGGCGCCGATATCCGGGTTGTCGTCCGTAGCGCTGTTCTCGGGGATTCGCCACCATGGGCGCAGGGAGAATACCGCGTTCTCCTTGACGAAAATCGCGTCCACGTAAACCCGGTTCCAACTGCGTGAAAGACCACCGGCACGCCCATTGGATTGGTGGTTGATACCCAGCCGCAGCAGCGGATTCTGTACTCCCCAGAAGGTTCCGCCGGTTCTAATGGACATCCAGATTTCCGGCTCGTGGTTGGTTTCCCGGAATGGCGCGGAGGCTTCGGTGTTGTAAAACTGCCAGTAGGAGCGGTTGGTATAGGCGACATAGAGATCGCCCGTATCATTGAACAGCCCGGTGGCGACGGGCAGCTTGATGCTGATCTGGAATGCCATTTCCAGCCGGTCCAGATCACCCACCGGTTCGGAATCCGACTGGTCAAACGGGACCTGGTTCGGCGAATTGCCATTGTAGTTGGCAAACAGTATGTAGTTGGGCCGGTGCGGCAGTATGGCAAACGGATTCGCTGCCACCTCACGCTCAAGTTCAATGCGCCGGTCCACTGGCGAGGTCTCTGCCACTGCATTGCCAGCCTGCCAGGCCAGCAACAGGACCGCAGCCACCAGCTGCCGTTCACCCATTCATCTCTTCCACGCGTTTATGCAGCGTGACTGGCGCGCTTCTGCGCCGCAACCGGATATTGAGCAGTTCCACCAGGACTGAAAACGCCATGGCGAAGTAGAGATAACCCTTGGGAATGTGAACATCGAACCCTTCCGCCACCAGGGCGCTGCCGATCAGCACCAGAAAACTGAGCGCCAGCATCTTCAGACTGGGGTGCCGATCAATGAAGTCGCTGATGGGTTTCGCAGCCAGCATCATGACCAGAACCGCCAACACGATGGCGATGACCATGACCGGAATGTGCTGCACCAATCCCACCGCGGTAATCACCGAATCGAGGGAGAAGACGATATCGATGAGAGCGATCTGCACCAGGATCAGCATGAATCCACCCTGCAGCACTCTCTCCCGGTGACCCCCGCCATCTCCTTCCAGGGCGTGGTGAATTTCCAGGGAACTCTTGGCCAGCAGGAACAGGCCACCGATAATCAGGATGAGATCACGTCCCGAAATCGCGTGGGAGTAGACTTCAAACAGGGACGCCGTCAAACCCATGATCCAGGCCAGCGACAACAGGAGCGCTATGCGGGTGAACATGGCAAGCGAGAGGCCAAGCAGCCGCGCCTTCTGACGCTGCTCAGGCGGCAACCGCCCGACCATGATGGATATGAATATGATGTTGTCGATGCCCAGGACAATCTCCAGGGCTGTCAGCGTTGCCAGCGCCACCCATGCCTCAGGATCGAGCAACCACTCCATTGTGACGGCGGGACAGCTGGGCTATATCACTGACCGATGGCAAACATGCCTTCGAGGTCGTGTCTGGAAAAGGCGCGAAAGGCGAGCATGCTTTCCGTGTGGGTGATGCCGTCCAGTTTGGCGAGGTACTCCGTAACCAGTTCGGCCAGATCATCGTTGCTCGCAACACGCACCACCGCAACCAGGTCGTAGCGTCCGCTCACGGAATAGACTTCCGACACGCCGGGCTGGTCGGACAGCTTTTCCGCCAACTCTTTGATGCGTGTCCGTTCGGCGTTGATCAGGATGATGGAGGTAACCATGGATCCGCTCTTTCTGCTCGCTCAAGTGCGCCGAGTATATCAGCATGGCCAACACCGGTTGCAGCCATCTCCGGGCATTCATCCAACCCGGAACGGATCCCGACGGTTTCGACTGTCCGCGAGCACCGCCATGCGCAGACCCCCACTAGCGTGAATCTATGGGCCGATGGTCCGACAAAAGTCGGCAATCGCCACGATCACCTGCTCCGTCTGATCAAGATGCGGCGAGTGCCGGCAGTCAGCAAGCATCAGCGCCTGTGCCTGCCCACCTGACCGGCTGACGATTGATTCCACCTGTGCGGGAGTTCCGTACTGATCGTCGCGTCCCTGTATCGCCAACAGAGGCACCTCAATGCCGGGCAGATACTCTTCGATGTTCCAGTGCAGAAAATCGGGATCCAACCAGGCGCGATTCCAGCCCCAGAACGCACAATCCACGTTATCGCCGTGGTAGCGCATGAGTTTGTGGCGCAGGTCTGTGGCGCCAAAGGCATCCCGCGCTTCGGCAATCGACTGCACACTGAGTTGCTCGCAGAAGACATGTGCCGCCAGCGTCACCACACCCTTCAGTCCGGGCGCGGATGTGCCGCCTGCAAAGATCAGCGCGATTGATCCGCCATCGGAATGACCCACCAGGACATACTCCTGAACACCTGCCGCACGCAGCAGTTCGGGTAGCACCTGAATGGCTTCATCGTGCATGTAGGTCAGCGGTCGTGGTACCGCGCAGGGATCCGAACCGCCGTAGCCCTGGCGGGAATAGCTCAGCACGCGGAGCCCGGTCCGGGTGGCGAGTTGACCAGGAAAATCACGCCAGAGCCCAACGCAGCCGAGACCTTCGTGCAACAGTACCAGCACCGGCCCCTTGGAATCGGCCGGTCCGACCCAGGCCACTTCCAGGTTGATGCCGTTCACGGTCAGGCGCGTGGAGTCTGGACCCGTGGATCTGTTCATCAAGCCACCACGTAGGCGCCGGTACCCACTGCGATCAGTTCACCACTGTCGTTGTGCATCTCGATTCGGGTGACTGCCACCTTGTTGCCGGTGCGCAGTACATGACCGGTGACCAGAAACCGCTCGCCATGCCCCGGGCGCAGATAGTCGATCCGAAGGTCAATCGTGCCAAGGCGGGCAAACTGCTGGAGTTTTTTGTCGAGTGGTTGGTCCGTCAGTTTACGCAGCGCGCCAAGAAAGGCGGTCACCCCTCCGGTCACGTCGATGACCGAGGAAATCACCCCGCCGTGCAGATTGCCCCGCAGATAGTTGCCCACCAGGTCGGGCCGCATGGCGATGGCCAGACGCGGCCGGTCGTCGGTGATACTTTCAAGTACCAGTCCGAGGGTTCGGTTGAAGGGTATCCGTTCGTCGACCATTTCCCGGAGGGCTTCCAGCAGTTGGATTTCGTCCGCGCTCATTGTGGCCCTTTAAGCTTGATCCTGCCGGTGCAGGTTCCGGTGAATAGATTGATCCCCTCCACAGCCAGAAACGGTTTCTCCTGTTGCTGCACATATTCCGCCACCTGCAGAAAACTGGTGCTGGTGCGACCCGGCCACACAGTGAGCAATGACAGTGGCTGGTCTTCGTCGCCAGGATGCATCAGGATGATCTTGTCGGCCCCCTGATTGGCCAGAACGGCGCCGGTGATCCGCCCACTCTGCCTGTCCACCGTGAACAGACGGTTGTTGAATCCCCGATAGTAGGGATCGGGCTCCACCAGTTTCCCGCCGGCGGCCACACTTTCCACGGCCGCAACCCGGCAGACATATTCGCTTTCCGCCCCGAGAACCTCTGCGGAACCGAACAGTGCCAATACCATCCCGCCACGGGCCAACAGCGAGGCCGTACGACTGCGCCACCTCCAGCCAATATCCATAGTTTTCATAGGTGTTTACTGGCAATCATGAATTCAGAAGGGTACATTTAAACTTGTATATCCTCGACGAGACCGCCCATGAACACAACCCAACTCGTCGCCAAACTCGCCGAACGTCTTGAAATCTCCCAGGCTGAGGCGAAGCGACTGCTGAAAAGTCAGTTGGATGTGATTGCCGACCACCTGGCCGCCGGCCAGCAGGTGGTGTTGCGCGGTTTCGGCACCCTGGGCGTGCGCCGGACCGCCGCGCACAAGGGACAGTTGCCCGGGACCGACGAGAAAGTCCTCTTTCCCGCGCACCGGCAGATATTTTTCCGCCCGGCGGCGGCGCTCAAGGAGGAGGCCAGCGAGTGGGAGGCCAAGTGAACAACCGAGTGCACATGGGCGCGATTGCCGAGGCGATGGCCGCCCGTGAACCACAGGCCGCGACCCGCAACCGCATTGCAGCCCTCCGGCAGGTGGCTGCAGCGGTGCTGGATATCATCCGTGACGGGCTGCGCGACCATGGCCACGTGCGACTCCATGAATTCGGCACCTTTCGGCTGAAGGCCGTTGCCGGGCGACGCGGGCGCAATCCACAGACCGGTGAATCGCTTTGGATACCACCGCACAGCAAGGTGATCTTCACTCCGGCAAAGGCACTGCTCAAACGGGTGGAACCGGTTCATCCCCGGCCCGTCGCATTGACCCCCGCCCCTTCGGTTACCCCGGCGTCGCCGCGTCCCAACCCGCCTGTGGTGGCAGTCGACACCGGACCGCAACCGAAACCGGCGCCTCATACAGTCACGCCCCCCTCTCGTCCCGAGCACCCCCAAAGGGCGACCATCCGTCCGGCTGCCGCCCCTTCCTCCGAAGCGAGCCTCCCGCCTCAGCCAAGGTTTCGCGTGGAGGACGAATTCAATGCTCGAACGGAGCCCGCACAGCGAGCTGAACGACCAACGCAGCCGGCGCCGCCCCAACCGGCGCCAGCAGAGCCTCCCACCCAACAGGGAGTGCCAGTACCGGCTGACGATGATCACCCGCCCCGATTGGCGTGGCGTGTAGCCGCCGCGGTATTGGTCGGCCTGGTTGCGGCATTTTTACTTTGGCCAAATCAGGAGGAGCTGACTCCGGTGGCCGGGCAGATCCCCGCAGCCCAAAACAGTGCGGCATCCGTCAGAGAGCTGGCGGCGAGTGAGCCGCCTGCCACCAGTCAACCCGTGACCATTCCAGACTCCGGGCCAGCAATTACCTCGCAGATATCCGAAAAGGATTCCGAGCCTGAAGTGGCGCCGCTGCTGGCCGAAACCTCCGCGGACCAGCCGGTGGTGATTTCTGAGGCGGACCAGCCCATTCCGGAGCAGAAACCCGATACGCAAGTGAGCCTGCCTGAAGCCACCGCGTCGGAACCCCAACCAGCACGAGAACCATTTTTTGCCGCCACCAGTTACCAGGTACAACCCGGTGACAGCCTGTGGCGGCTTTCACGCCGGTACTATTCGGATCCGGTGATCTGGCCCCACATCTATGGAGCCAATGTCGCGGAGGTCAGAAACCCCGATTTGATCGCCTCCGGGCTGACCCTGGCACTGCCGGAACTCCAAGGCCCCCCGAGCGAGCTGACCAAGACCGATCGCCGCGCCATTGCCAGCGGGTACTTTGAGGTCTACCGGTATTACACCGAAGTGGACCACCCGCAGGCCATTTTCGCCCTGTTTGCGGTCCGCGTTTTTGATGACGAGATTTACCAGTCCCATCGGGATGAGATCCACCCCAACCGGATCCGGATTCTGGAAGGATCACCCGTTCCCCTGCGCTACCTCTCGGGAGCGCTCAAGAGACTTCAGGAACCGCAAAGCTGAGTGCGGGACATCAGGGCGCCCCGGGAACGACCTGGCGCACACTGGTCAGCTTGGCCGCAAGCACCGGATTGGTGGAATCGATACGCAAACCGCTGGCGTAGGACCTGGCCGCCAGCCGCAGATAGAGATCGCCAAGATTTTCGTGGGCCGTGACATAGGCCGGATCAATCTCCAGCGCCTTGCGCAGGGCAGCCAGGGCCAGCGAGTAAGCCCCCTTCTGCACATACATTACTGCCAGGTTGTTGAATGGTTCGGGGGTTCGTGGCGAATCGACCGTAAGGGCTGAATAGATGGTTATGGCTCCATCGGTGTCCCCCAGCTCCGCAAGAATCAGTCCTTTCAGGAATCGCGCATTACCGGCAGCCGGATCCGCCCTCAGGTACTCGTTCACCACCACCAGCGCCTGTTGCGGATCTCCGTCCCGCAGGAGCGTTTTCGCCGCCTGCAGCGCAGCATCGGATTCCAGCGAGTAACCAGGTCCGGGAGCGGTCAGCAGGAGGGTTGCCATACCCGACCAGAGCCACCACTTCACAGACGGACCTCTTCGTCAAATTCGAGGCCCGGATCCTCTTCCCGCACCCGCAGGACGTCGATCAGCGTCATCAGTTCATCGGCTACGGAAAGCGCAAATCCCTGCCGGTCCCCACTCCGGTTGTCCACCAACAGGCCCTCGATCCACTTGCGACATTCCGGATCGGGCCACTGGCTGGTGATCTTCTGCATGATATGGGGGTAAAGGGTCTCCAGACCTCCGGACAACTGCGCCTGCTGCTCCCGGTCGGCCACCTCCCAGTTGGGTGGATCGATATTGAAAAAGACCCGGAAGTGTCGTGAGAGATCATCAAACTCCCGGCGCAGTTGATGCTGGCGATAGATATGCATCAGCATCAGCCAGAGGCTGGGTTCGTTGCGGAACTCGGGAAACACCTCTATCCGGTCCCGCAACAGATCAATGGCGGAGTCGGGCCGTTCGGCGAAAAGGTTGGTCTCGGCCTGCATCAGCACATCGTTGATTTCATTGAAAGTCGCTTTTCGTTTGAGCTCCTTCCGCTCGGGAATATAGTGCCGTTTGAACACCGGACTCCAGTCCGGGCGCGCTTCATCGGGTACCTCGGGTTCCAGGTCGCGGAACGGACCCGGGGAAGTGCCCTCCTCCCGGTCATCACCGAAGAGCGAGTAGAGATCCTGGACGGAGCCGGTCTCCTCCAGCTCCTTGCGTGAGCTGCCCAGCGTGAATCGCGTGATGAGAATCCCCAACAGGAACACCACAAAAATGGCCACCCAAAAAAATGGCTTCTCCAGCAGCGACTCGGTATCCGGTTCAAACGGCTGGGACGCAGGCACCACCGGTGTTTCTATCTGCACCACCGGTACCACCGGCACCGGCGGCGGGGCGGGCGGAGTGACCGGGGTTGTCGTGCGCTGCGCCGGGTCGGCTGCAGGCAGAACCTCCCTACCTACCGATTCAGTCTGGCCCGCAGTGTCCAATTGGCCGCTCACCGTATCAAAGGAGCGGCTCAAATCCTCCAGCCTGGACTGCAACTGGGCGATCTGCTCCCGCAATTCCGCCTCGCGCCGGTACTGCTCTTCGAGCTCCAGCAGTTTGTCGGCGCTGATCGGATCGGGCCGCGGCCGCGTATCGAGCTCTGTCGCCAGTTTCAGACGGAAACTCGCCGGCGAATCCCTGCGAGCCAGGCGAGCGTCGCGCATGGAGGTCTGGCCGTTTTCAAGTTGACTAACCGGTGGCGCCGCAGCCAGACGCTGGATATCGTGCCTACCGGGGATTCGCAGATTGGCTCCCGCATGCAGGCGATTGGGGTTGCGGTCCGGGAAATCTCCGGGATTGGCGTTCACGATCGCCTGGACCAGCTGCTGCTGCGCTTCACGATCGCCCGGAAGCAGCCGACTCGAAATACCGGAGAGCGTATCTCCCGGCCGGACCCGGTAACGGATCTCCTGCTCACCCAGGGCAATCGGGGACCGGGAGGGCGCCTGGGTCGCGGGGGCGGAAACAACAGCCGGACGCGGCGCGAGCTTCGCCGGATCGACCAGCGGCGTGCCCGGCGGATCGAGCAGTACCGTGTATTCCCGAACCACCTTCCCTGCGCGTCCGCAATTCCACTCCGCAATCAAAAAGAAAGCGGGCTCCACCATCAGGTCGGGGGTGCGGACCCGCAGGCGCAGCGCTCCACGATCGGAATCGACGGCCAGTTTTATACGCTCATTAGCAACAAGGGTGCGGTTGCTGCGCGCCAAATCGACCATGCGGACCGCAAAACACTCCAGCGACATCGCATCATCCGGAGGAGAGAGCAGTTCCAGTGAGACATCCAGGGAGCGGCCCAAATGGGATCCACGCTGTAGCTCGCCGAATCCGAAGGCGTGCGCATTCGCGGTATGGAGCGCAAATCCAGAGATCAGCAGGCAGAATAAGAACGAAGTGGTGCGGGAGAATGATCGAGACTCCGCAACGAGTTCGTCGCTAGCTGACATCTTTTACCTTTTTGTTCCTTAACGAGCGAATCGCAACGGACGCAGAATCAATCTGGGCAGCGCCGGTCGGCAGAGCGCGTTTCCGCCAACCCACGTATACTCTCTGCCGACCTGCTCTCCTGTAAGTGCGTGAAAACAGTGACGATGAGTATAACCAAAAAAGAGACCCAGAGAGTCAGTCTACTTTACCAGTTATTGCTGTTGGTCACTGCCCCGCTGGTCGCAATCCACACGGCCATTCAAGCCATCCGCGGCGGCGGCCTGCGCTACCTGCTGAATCGGCTGGGGTTGGGTCTGGGCAAACTCCCCAAAAACGCACTCTGGATCCACGCCGCGTCCGTGGGTGAAGTGGTCACCGTTGCACCCCTGGTACGTGAGCTGCAGCGACGCGGCATCCAGCGCCCCATGCTGCTGTCCACGACCACGCCCACCGGTGCGCAGACCGCGCAGAGACTTTTGGCAGATGCCGCGACCCATCTGTACCTGCCCCTGGACTGGCCCCCCTGCGTCAACCGGGCCATATCCCGACTGAACCCCCAACTGCTCTGCATAGTGGAAACCGAGCTGTGGCCCAATCTCTACACCCACACCCGGCGGCGCCACATCCCGCTGGTCCTCATCAATGCCCGCCTGTCGCCGCGTTCGCTCACCCAGGGGTCGCGCTGGGCCCACGCCTACCGCCAGACATTGGCCCAAGTGACAAAGATTTTTGCCCGCTCAGAAACCGACGCTGCCCAGTTTCTGAAGCTGGGCGCCGCGAGCGAACACGTGCACACCCTGGGCAACCTCAAGTACGCCGGCAGCACTGCACCCTGTGACCGACCTGCACCGCTGAGCCGGCCCTATATCCTGGCGGCATCCACCCATGATGGCGAAGAGGTGGCGCTGGCGGCGCTCTGGAAAAATCACCCGGCCTGGCCACTGCTGGTCATTGCGCCACGCCACCCCAAGCGGGCCGGCGGCATCCTGCAGGAACTGGCTGACCAGGGTCTTGAAACTGCCTCGCGCAGCCGCGAAGAGCAGCCTGCCGGCACCACCAATATCTATTTGGCCGACACGCTGGGGGAACTGCCTGAATTTTTTGCTGCCGCTGAGCTGGTCATCATGGGCGGAACCTTCGTGCCCGTGGGCGGACACAACATATTGGAACCGGCGCGTGAAAGTGCGCCGATTCTGTTTGGACCACACATGCACAATTTCGCGGTTGAATGTGACGATTTTCTTGCCGCAGGCGCCGCGCTGCAGGTGGTGGACTACCCGGACCTTGAGTGCCGGATTCAGGAATTGCTGGACAATCCGGAACTAAGAAACTCCTTGGGCAAATCCGCGAGTGCATTGGTCAGCCAGCGGGCCGGTATCGAACAACGCTATGCCGATGCACTCTTGGAATGGCTGGATTCACCCGCGTCGCGGTAACCGGTCATCAGGCTTCGCCAGCACTGTTCACCAAACTGGAAACTGACCGAACTCGCGTGAAATTTTCGCAGCGAACGCTCCAACCGCGCCAGGTTGCCTTCGCGCCAGTTTCCATACCGCCGCTTCGCCGACTTGTCGAAATCCACCAGGAAAACCCCGCCGCTTTCATCCAATAGGATATTGCGGGCGTTCAGATCCGCATGGCTGAATCCCGCTTCGTGCAGCCTGCGCACACAGCCACCGACCGACTGCCAGGCCGATTCGGACAGCGCCTGACGGTTGAGCACTTCGGCAAGCGGCCTGGCCCCGGGGATCCGCTCCACGATGATGTCGGCGGTGTAGCAGAGACCGCGCCTGATGACGCGCGCCGCCACGGGTCTGGGCACCGGCAGTTGTCGTTCGCGCATCTCCAACAGCAGTTTCCACTCGCGCCATGCCCGGGTCCCGGCCAGCCCGGTCCAGAGGTAGCAATCGTGGGAGAGCGAAGCCACCACCCCACCACGCCGGTAGTGACGCAACACCCACTCTTCCTGCTGGTGGCGAACAAAATAGGTGACACCACGGCCCATGGTTTCACCCACCACGGCAGCACGACTTTTCCAGTATTCCGGATCGAAAAGCGGGCCCGGGTCCTGGTCAATTGACCGCGCGTCGTAGACCATGTAGTGTCCGTCGCGGTGTATACAAGCTTCCGTCATTGGTTATGAAATTACCTTTGGAATCACCACCGGGTTCCGTCTGTATCCTGCGCCTCTCGGCCATCGGCGATATCTGTCATATGGTGCCAGCCGTTCGCGCGCTTCAGACCTGCTGGCCTGAAACCGCCATCAGTTGGGTGATTGGCAAAACGGAAGCATCGCTGATTGGCGACCTGCCGGGCATCGAGTTTATCATCTTCGACAAATCGACCGGGCTGCGCGGTTACGCCAACCTGTTCCGCCAGATGCGCAGCCGGCGTTTTGACTGGATTTTACACATGCAGGCCTCCATGCGGGCCAATCTCATCAGCCTGCTGCTGCGCACCCGGCATCGCATGGGCTTCGACCGCCAGCGGGCGCGCGATCTGCAGTGGCTGTTCACGGACGCCCATATCGACCCGGCACCCCGCCAGCATGTCCTGGATGGGCTGTTCAGCTTTACCGAAAAACTGAGCGGCGCGCCCCGGGAGTTGGTCTGGGATATTCCGCTCAGCGCGGGTGACCGGGCCTTCGCCAGAAGCCTGATGCCGGACGACAAACCGACCCTGATCATCAGCCCCTGCAGCAGCAACCGATTCCGCAACTGGCGCAACTGGCACGTGGACCGTTACGTGGCGGTGATCAACCACGCCATCAACCGCTACCGCATGCGGGTCCTGCTCACCGGGGGCAATTCGCGCACCGAGCAACAGTACGGTGAAGCGATCACCGGATCCATTCAGAACCCGGTCATCAATCTGATCGGCAACACCAGCCTCAAACAGCTGCTGGCCGTTCTGGAGCGGGCCACCGTGCTGATCTCTCCAGATTCCGGTCCCGCGCATATGGCCACTGCGGTCAACACCCCGGTGATCGGTCTCTACGCCACATCCAACCCGCAACGGACCGGGCCATACCGCAGCCAGGAGTGGGTGGTCAACCGCTACCCGGACGCCGTACAGGCCGAATTTGGAGTGGATGTCGACGAGGTGCGCTGGGGACAGCGGGTACGCGACCCGCGGGCCATGGGCCGCATTTCCGTGGCCGATGTCACCGCCAAGCTCGATGCATTGATGACCCGCCTGAAGCTGACCTAGCCCGTCAGCCGGGTTTCAATCAGTTCGCACAGGATATGCCCGAGCAGGATGTGCGCTTCCTGGATGCGCGCCGTTTTCCTAGCGGGTACCGCAAAGCAGTAGTCACAGAGCCGGCTCAACTCTGATTCGTTGGCGCCGGTCATTCCCACCGTGAGAATGCCCCGTTCCCGGCAGACGCTGACCGCCCGCACCACGCTGGGTGAATTGCCGGAAGTCGAGATACCAAAAAAAACATCCCCCTCGCGCCCCAGCCCGGCCACCTGTCGGGCAAAGATTTCGTTGTACCCATAGTCATTGGCGACCGCGGTCAGCAGCGAAGTATCGGTGGTCAGCGCAATAGCCGCCCAGGCGTCCCGCTCGCGCTCAAAGCGGCCGACGATTTCGGCGGCCAGATGCTGCGCATCGGCGGCACTGCCTCCGTTGCCGGCAAACAGCAGTTTGCCGCCCTGGACGAGGCTTTGCCCACATCGCTCCGCCACCTCGGCGACAGACGCCAGCAGTGCCGGATCGGAGAGCATCTGCTGCTTGACGGCAATCGACTCCTCAATCCGTTCGGCGACTGTGTTCATGCTGAAACCTCCATCCACAATGACATTTCCAGTTCTGCTGGCTTTCCCTGAATCGTCGCCCGCCCCTCACCCCATCATCGGTGAACTTCGCGCGCGGCCAGGATGACCACTATGATAAACCATCCCTCCTCCGGCCCAGAGCGCCGTTTGTAGAGCTTAGGCCGGCGCGCTAGAATTGCGCTTTTGTCGCGACACCCCGTGCCCCAGCCTGACGACTCTGCATCCCGAATCCGTCACCTGCCGATGCAACTGCTGTTTTTGGCAGGGCGCCTGTTTGCGCTGCTTCCCTACCGGATGCAGTTGGGTGTGGCCGGCATCATTGGGCGGGTAGGAGGCCGATTCGGCGGACGTTACCGGAGAATCGCAAAAACCAATCTGGGCATCTGCTTCCCGGACCATTCCGAGGCCCAGTTGGAGCGGATGCTCGACCAGTGCTTCTCATCCATAGGCCAGGGAATCGCGGAAACCAATCTGAGCTGGTGGATCAGCCCGGAACAACTGCACGGGATGGTGGAAGTGACCGGACGGGAGCACCTGCAACAGGCGCTTGACGCCGGCAAGGGAATCCTGCTGATGGGCGCCCACGCATCGACCCTGGAAATTGGCGGCAGGGTACTGCGCTCGGCAGTGCCCTTTTCCGCCGTGTACCGGGAGTATGCCAACCCGCTGGTACGAAGGAAACTGCGATCCCTGCGTGAGAAACACTACGGCGAGCTGGTTCCGGCTGAAGATGTCCGGTCGTTCGTCCGTGTTTTAAAAAACGGTGGGGCGCTCTGGTATCTTTCCGATGAAAACTACCATCGGCAGAACCGGGTCTTTGCGCCGCTCTTCGGGTTTCCGGCGGCCACCAATCCGGCACCCGTCAGACTGGCAAAAATGACGGGGGCGACCGTGTTACCATTTGCCGTCCGCCGTAAAGCGGCCGGCCAAGGCTATGAACTCAGATTTTTTGCGTCATTGCAGAACTTCCCCAGCGGGGACCTGCTGCGGGACGTCACCCGGATCAACTTGGCAGTAGAGCAGATCATCCTCTGCGCGCCAGAACAGTACCTGTGGATACAAAAGCGGTTTCAAAAGCGCCCCTCTGGCGAACCAAGAGTCTATGACAAAAAAAAGAAAGCATAGATACGCCTCGGTAATGAAGACGTCGGAAGTCTACCGGCGTCTCATGGGGTATGTGCTCCCTCACTGGAAGTCCTTTGCCGCGGCCGTGTTTGGCATGGCCATCTATGCCAGCACCGACCCGGGGCTTGCGGCGCTGCTGAAACCCATGCTGGACGGCAGTTTTGTGGAAAAGGATCCGCAGACCATCAAAATGGTCCCGTTGATTCTGATCGGCATCTTCATCGTCCGCGGTGTCAGCAGCTATCTCAGCAACGTCACCATCAATCGGGTGGCCAGCATCGTGGTGATGACCCTGCGCAACGAAATGTTCGCAAAGCTCACCACCCTGCCGGTGAGTTTTTTTGATCGACACAATACCGGCAACATCATTTCGAAGTTCAACTACAACGCCGATCAACTCAGTTCGATCGCCTCTGGCGCCATGGTCAACCTGATTCGGGACACCCTGACCATCATTGGACTCATGGGCTGGTTAATCTACCTGAACTGGAAACTCGCCATGGTCCCGCTGGCGGTCACACCGCTGGTCATCGTGGTGATGCTGGTCGCCAGTAAGCGGATGCGCCGGCAAAGCAATGCCCACCAGCAATCGCTTGGCGATATGACCCAGATCGTCGACGAGTCGGTAGGTGGCAACCGCCTGATCAAGGTTTTTGGCGGCGGCGAGTATGAATCCGGGCGCTTCAACAAGGCGTCGGGAAGAGTGCGCCACTATTTCATGAAGTCCAAAATCACCTCTGCCATATTTGTCCCACTCATCCAGTTGGTGGCAGCAGGTGCTATGGCAACCATTGTCTACATTGCATCCATCCAGGCAGCCCAAGACCAGTTCACGGTAGGTGGATTCATGTCCTTCATTGCTGCCATGGGTATGCTGCTGGCTCCCATCAAGCGGCTCACCAAAGTCAATGAACAGTTGCAACGTGGCCTGGCCGCGGCAGAAAGCATTTTCCTGGTACTCGATGAGCCGTCTGAACCCGACGCCGGTCAGGTCACTCTTGAACATCCAATGGGTGCCCTGGAATTTCGTCAGGTGGGATACGCCTATCACGACCAGAAACCGGCCCTGCAAGGCATCAATCTAAAAGTCAGACCTGGGGAAACCCTGGCCGTGGTCGGTCGTTCAGGGAGCGGAAAAACCACCCTGGCCAACCTGATACCCCGGTTCTATGAAATACAGGAAGGCAGCATCCTGTTGGATGGGGTGGATATCCGGGAACTGTCACTGCGCGAACTGCGCAAGCAGATCGCCATCGTGCCCCAGGAACTGACGCTCTTCAATGTATCCATCGCGGCAAACATTGCCTACGGCATGTGGGATGCGGTGTCGGCCGAAGAGATTGCGGAAGCCGCCGCCAGCGCCAATGCCACGGAGTTTATCGACGCCATGCCCGACACCTACGAAACCTGGGTGGGGGAACGTGGCGCGAGACTCTCCGGGGGTCAGCGTCAACGCATCTCGCTGGCACGCGCCATCCTGAAAAATGCCCCGGTACTGATCTTGGATGAAGCCACTTCAGCGCTCGACACCAAAAGCGAGGCGCATGTACAGGATGCCCTGGTCCGCGCCCGCAAGGACCGCACCACCATCGTGATCGCACACCGGTTGTCCACGGTCATGGGCGCCGACCGGATTGTTGTTCTTGATGAAGGTAAAATTGTGGAACAGGGCACCCACACCGAACTCCTGGCGCGGGGCGGCTACTACGCTGAACTGGTGCAGTCACAATTCGGTGAGACACCGGACGCCAACGTGGCGGCGGAAGCCTGATCCACCGACATCGACATGCGCACCGCACTGATCTTCCGCAAACGATTGCTGCCCTATTCCGAAACCTTCATTGCGGCACAGGGAGGACTGTTGCCCACCTACCGTCCGGTGTTTTGCGGGTTCAGCCACGAAGCCAGCGGCGCGTCCATGCTGGCCCCTCACCCGACCCTGACTCTGGACCGGACCAGTGCATGGGCCACGCTGACACGTGCCGCCCTCCGCCTGGGCATGACACCGCGCGGACAATGGATGGACGCCATCCGCAAGGAGCAACCGGTGCTGGTGCACGCCCACTTCGGCCGCGACGGCATTGCGGCACAGCCGATCGCCAAAGCGCTGGGCGTTCCGTTACTGGTCACCTTTCACGGTTTTGACATCACCATTCACCAGCCCGGCAGCACCTACGTCAGGCAAAGGGCAGCCCTGTTTCATCATGCCGACCGGATCATTGCAGTGTCCGACTTTATTCGTGATCAACTGATCAGCAAGGGTTGCCCATCCGACAGAATCATCAAACACCGGATAGGCATCGATCTCAACCTATTCCAACCCGACAAGCAGGAAGCCGAACGGCCCACCATCCTGTTTGTCGGCCGGCTGACAAAGAAGAAGGGATGTCACTTCCTTCTGGAGGCGCTCTCAAAACTGAAGCACGAACTGCCTGATCTTCACCTGGATCTGGTGGGAACGGGAAAACGGTTATCCGAGCTCCAATCGCTGACCGACGAACTGGGGCTCTCTGTAACCTTCCACGGCCAATTGAACCAGGACCAGATTGCCCGCCTGATGCACCGTGCCTGGATCTTCTGCGTCCCCAGCAATACCGCGCCCTCTGGTGATTCCGAAGGATTGGGCATGGTCTTCCTGGAAGCACAGGCGCTGGAAACACCCGTGGTGAGTTTTGCCCACGGAGGGGTGGTGGAAGCGGTGACTCACGGCGAAACCGGGTTGCTCGCCAAGGAGGGCAGCATCTCCGAACTGGAAGTCCATCTGCGCACATTGCTGCTCGACCAAACCTTGCGCCGGAAGTTTGGCCGCGCCGGGCTCACCCGCGTTCGGGAGCAGTTTGACGTACGCAGGCAATGCAGGGAGCTTGAAGCCATCTACGATGGGGTACTCGCATGACTCCCCGGGCCACTGTCATCTTCACCACTTACAACCAACCGGCGTGGCTGCAGAAAACTCTGTGGGGATTTGTCTCCCAGCGTTTCCGCGAATTCGAAATCATCGTGGCAGATGACGGTTCAGGTGAAGAGACAAGGAAGATCATTGAAGAGATCGCCAAGGAGACAGAGATCCCGATTCGCCACCTGTGGCAGGAGGACAAGGGATTCCGAAAGTGCCGGATCTTGAACAAGGCTATTGTCGCCAGCCAAAGCGACTATCTGATCTTTACGGACGGCGACTGCATTCCCCATCCGGATTTTGTGCAGAACCACCTGGCACTCGCGGGGGAAAATCTGTTCGTATCGGGCGGCTACTTCAAGCTACCCCTGGAGCTTTCGCGCGCCATTACCCGTGAAAATATAGTGGATGGAGATGCCACCCGGCCCGCGTGGCTTGCCACCCACGGCGCCGGTTTCAACCCTCGCCTGCTGAAGTTGTGGAACCACCGGATATTCAGCCCCTTCGCAGACAGTCTGACCACCACACGGGCCACCTGGAACGGCCACAGCGCCTCGACGTGGAAACGCCACATTGTCGAGGTCAATGGATACGACGAGCGCATGCAGTGGGGCGGCCTTGACCGCGAGTTGGGAGAGCGACTGGAAAATCTGGGCATCCGTGGCCGGCAGGCGCGTTATCGCTGCTGCTGCGTGCATTTGGAGCATGGCCGGGGCTATAAAACCAGGGAAGCGGTGGCGTTCAATCAGGCCCTGCGCGCCGAAACCCGATCCACTGGACGTACCGTCACACCTGCGGGAATCGCTCAGCTGGGCGAAGCCGGGGCGTCGGACTGAGCTGAATTCCGGTCACGCATTACGCCACTCATGGCCAAAGCGACAAACAGCGCGAACGCATACAAGGTCGGACGACCATAGAAAAAGTCATCGGCCAACCCCGCGATGCTGTACGCGGCGACCACCGCAATTCCCAGCCGAACCGAGAGGTCCCCTGCCGCATGAATGTTCGTTCGAGCGCGCACAAAATAGGTCATCACTGCTGCGAACAATGCGACGACCAGTATCAATCCCGGTATTCCACCAGTTGCAAATGCTGATAGATAAATATTGTGAGCATGCTTGAAATAGCCCAAAGACGCCGGGTAGCCGTGGCTGGCAAGTTCCGAAGTTGCATCCTGAAATCCACGAACGCCGACACCGACTCCCGCATTGTTTGCGCCGATCTCTACTGCTGCCCGCCAGAGATGGAGCCTCCACCCAAGGGAACTGGGACTGGTCTGATGTATTTCTGGGCTGTTCAGGATCGTTGATAACTCAGAAACCGTGTATTCATACCGGCTTTTCACCATTGGCACTTGAGTCAAACCGCCTACCAACACAACCACCGCCAGTGCGAATGCAAGCTTGTACCGTGGCGCGAGTTTATTGAACCGGTGCAACTCTAGTGACGCGGTAGCCAACAATATGATCGCCATAGCCGCCCAACTGCCGCGAGAGCCTGAATCGAGGAGCAACCATATGAAGCACGCCAAAGCGAGTAGTGCCATGAATCGCAAATGCCCCCGACAGACCACCACTGCCTGCAGAACCAATGCCGAATAGCACACCACTACCAATCCGATTTCGTTGGAATTCATTCCGAGCGCGGCACGTCCGCCATACCGCCCTCCGAACCACCCCATCTTTTCCGCATAGAGAACCACTACGGCGACCAATCCAGCAGCCAGAAAGGCGGGCAGTATGACGCGCACTGAAAGGTGCATACGGGAAATGGCCCATGCAACCACCGGTATCAGTACAACATAGAAATTGCGGTTCCAAATAGCATTCCAACCGGAGTTGCTGCCGTCCACCAAACTCCACGAAATCAACATCCAACCAAACCACGCGAGCAGCAACGCGCTCAACCACCACTCTTCCGGTGAATATGCCTTCCAACCCCCGAATCGGAGCCAGCAAATCAGGGACAGGAGACAGCCGATCTGAAACAACGATCGTCCCAGATCATGCCAGGCCACAAACAGAACGAGTGTGGCACCCACAAAGGACACCACGACCAACTCCCTAAGTCGGCCTGGTAATGCTCTATCAACCATTCCTACCATCAGCATTTACTTCAATTGGGTTACACTCGCGCTTGGGCAGTTTAATGCCTGAGAAACTGTACATCGCACGTGACAACAAAAAAAATCTGCATCTGGTCCACCTCGTTCCAGGCCGACACCCTGGCGATTGCTGCCGCCATGGATCGGGATCCGGATATTGATCTGCTGGTGGTGGCCAAAAACGCGGACAACTATCTTCGCGAACCCATTGCCAGGGCGCTGAATCTCTCCTGCCGGATCCTGGACCGGAAACATCCGGAGACGGAAACGGCCATTTGGCAGTTCGCTCCGGATATTCTCCTGGTGGACAACCATGTGCCGGACAAGGTATTTGCTCCCAAGCTGGTGTTTTTCTGGCACGGCCTGCCGCTCAAATCCCAGCCAAAACGGGATATGCGCACCGTTCACAAGCACTGTCGCCGGCTGGTCGGGAAAATCACCAAGCCCAACCCCAAATTTCTCGCCCAATGCTACGGTCCGGTCGATTACAACCACCGGGTCGAGTACTGGAAAATCGCACCCGAAAACTGTCGCCGCTGGGGAATGCCCTACGCGGATCTGCTGCGATCACCACCGTACGCCAAGGCCGATCTCGAAGAGTACTATCAACTGGATCTAGCGGGTCGCAAAACCATTTTGCTCAGCCTCACCTGGAACTACGGGGCAAACGGTTTTGGCGTGGTGGGCGATGACGACGACGTCTTCCCGCGGATTCTGGAAACGGCTGCTGACTACGACGCCAACATCCTGTTCAGCCTTCACGACAGGCATCGTTACTATCCGTCGTTGCTGGAACGGATTCACCGCTACGCAGCCCGGTATCCGCGAAGTTTCATCAAACACAAGGATCAGCAGGCTGACAACCTGGCCGACCTGGTGGCATCGGATGTCATGATCTGCAACTATTCGTCGTTTATTGTCTATCACTACGTGACGGGCAAACCGAGCATCCACATCCTGCCCGTGGACCCCACCAGCAAAAAAATCGATTTGCCCACCATCTCGCGGAAACGTCCGCGCCTGATCAGGCGCAGACAGGACAAGGATCTGTGGATCTATCCGTTCACCGACAATGGCGGACTGCTGGCCGAGCGTACCGATCAACTGATCCAGCAGCTCCGGGATTCACTGGAAAACCCAGGGATCTGCCGGGACAACGCCGCCCGCTTTCTCAACGAACGCGTCGACCACATCAACGGCGACACCTGTTCGGGGATCATTTCCGAACTGAAAAGCTGGTGAACCCTTAGCCCTGCTTCAGCACATACTGCGCGCCGCAGTAGGGACAGGTGGCCTTACCTTCTTCTTTGATCGGCAAAAACACGCGCGGATGGCTGTTCCACAGGGTGCTGCCCGGCATCGGGCAGTGCAGCGGCAGATTCTTCGCCGTCACTTCAAAGGTCGGTTGCGGGGCAGCTTGGTTAGCAGCGACAGTCATGTCTCTATCTCTCTCGAATTTGAAAATCTAGGCGACCAGGGTGAGCCAATCCCGATGTTCGGGCACCCGGCCGTAGACCACATCAAAGTAGTGTTTCTGGATGCGTTCGGTGATCGGGCCCCGGGTTCCGGCGCCGACGCTGCGATCATCCACTTCGCGGATCGGTGTCACTTCCGCGGCGGTTCCGGTGAAAAATGCTTCATCGGAAATGTAGACCTCGTCGCGGGTGATCTGCTTTTCGCGAATCTCGTAGCCCAGTTCCTGGGCGAGCTGGATCACTGTCCCGCGGGTGATGCCATCGAGGGCAGAAGTCAGTTCCGGCGTAAAAATAATGCCGTTGCGCACGATGAACAGATTTTCGCCGCTGCCTTCCGCCACATACCCCTGTGGATCCAGGAGCAGCGCCTCGTCATAACCGGTACGCAGCGCTTCCGACAGTGCCAGCATGGAGTTGATGTAGTTACCGGTGGCCTTGGCCTTGCACATGGCCACATTGACATGGTGCCGGGTATAGGAGGAAGTACGGATACGGATGCCGCGCTCCATGTTTTCCGCCCCCAGATAGGCACCCCAGGACCAGGCGGCAATGGCGGTATGCACCTTCAGGTTATCGGCGCGCAGACCGAGTCCCTCCGAACCATAGAATATGATTGGCCGGATGTAGGCGCTGTCCAGATGATTTTCACGAACCGCGGCGATGGTGGCCGCGTTGAGTGTTTCGACGTCGTATTCCACCGGCATGGCCATGATATGGGCCGAGCGCAGCAGTCTCTGGGTATGTTCGCGGAGGCGGAATATGGCCGCGCCCTCGTCCGTCTGGTAGGCACGGATCCCTTCGAATACGCCCATCCCGTAGTGCAATGTATGGGTCAGTACATGGATCTTCGCTTCGCGCCAGGGCACCAACTCCCCGTCAAACCAGATCACACCATCACGATCAGCCAACGACATACCTGAAACTCCCGACTATTTTTGCTTGCCACCCGGATCGTCCTGGGTCTCTCCCATGAACCGCACCCAGAACGCTTCGACGCCGCAGCGCTCCCGCTGGAACTCAGCCACCGGCACCACGCCCGGTTGCTCCTCCAATGCCAGCCGATGTACCCGACGACGGTAGGTGCGAAAAGCTTCAGCCAGGAAATCCGCATCCGGCTGCGCAATCAGACCGGTCTCCGACAATGCCTCCAGCTGGCGGATATTGTCGCTATAGGTCACCAGGGACGGATGGTGGTGCGCCCAGTTCAAAACGCCATATTGCACCATAAATTCGATGTCAGTGATACCGCCCACTCCCTGCTTCAGGTCAAACAGCTCAGGCGAGGATTTGTCGAGCTGGGCGCGCATTTTGGCGCGCATCTCCCTGACCTCCGCACGCAGCAATTCCGCGTTCCGCTGGGTGGCCAGCAGCCTGCCGCGCACCGCTTCGAATGCTGCGGCCAACCCGTCATCCCCAGCCACCACCCGGGCCCGAACCAGGGCCTGGTGCTCCCAGGTCCAGGCCTCCTCGCACTGGTAGCGCTCAAAACCGTCCAGCGCCGTGACCAGCAATCCCGAATTACCGCTGGGGCGGAGACGCATGTCCACTTCGTAGAGAGGACCGGCGGCGGTTGACGCAGTCAGAATATGGATCAACCGTTGTGCCAACCGCGCAAAGTAGACGCCACTGGCAATCGGTTTGTCACCATCCGACTCCGCGTCCCCGGCGACGGGCTCATGGATAAAGACCAGATCGAGGTCCGAGCCGTAGCCCAGTTCAATACCCCCAAATTTGCCATAGGCGACAATGACGAATCCCGCTTCACGCTCCTCACCGGGAGCGCCACAAACAATCCTGCCATGCCGGTGGCGCATGTAGTTCCGGGCCACACCAAGCGCCGCCTCCAGCACCACCTCGGCGATCCAGGTGAGATGATCGCTGACCCTCATCAACGGCACGGCACCACTCACATCCGCCGCCGCCACCCGCAGCACGTTGGCCAGCTTGAATACCCGAAGCGCATCCATATGCTGCTCCAGATCATCACTTTCGATCGCGGCCAGGCGTCCGCCCAACTCTTCCCGCAACCGTTTTTTGTCAGGTGGAGCGTACAGGGTGCGCGGATCGAGCAACTCGTCCAGCAGCAGGGGAAAGCGCATCAATTGCCGGGCGATCCAACTGCTGGCACTGGTGAGTCGGACCAGCTGGGAGAGCGCCATGGGATTCTCAACCAGCAGCGCAATATAGGCGGAGCGCAGGGCAATACACTCCAGCAGCGGAATCACGCGTTCCAGGGCGGCAACCCCGGCACGGTTGGCCGCAACCGCACCCAGCAGGAGCGGCATGAGGCGATCCAGCCGGGTTCTGGCGCGCGCCGACATGGCCCGACAGGCGCGCGACTGGCGCAGCTCTTCCAGCAGTTCGAGCACCCTGTCCGCCTCTTCGAGTCCGCGCTGCCGCACCAGTTTGAGTGCCGCGGTACGCTCCACGGTACCGTGCCACACCAGCGCCAACTCCTCCTCCTCACTCTCGGCATGATCGGACTGGGGCGCTGCAAATACCTGGTCGAAATAGGAGTGGACAGCGTCCCGATGGTTATCCAGTTCGCGCAATAATGCTTCCCAGGATTCAAACCCCAGACTGAAGGCCAGCCGCAACCGCCCTTCTGCATCCTTGGGCAACAGATGGGTTTGCTGATCGCGGAACTGCTGCAGCCGGTTTTCGGTACGACGCAGAAAGAGATAGGCATCCTGCAGCTGGCTCGCCACGTAGCGGGGCAGATAATCGAACTCGGCGAGCAGCGCCAGAACCCTGAGAATGCCACGCTCACGCAATTCAGCCACGCGGCCGCCGCGAATCAGCTGAAAGGCCTGGCCGATAAACTCCACCTCGCGTATGCCCCCGGCCCCCAGTTTGACGTTACCGGCGATGCCCTTGCGCTCCAACTCGCGGCGAATGAGCATCTTCATTTCGCGCAACGATTCGAAGGCTCCGAAATCCAGGTATCGGCGATAGACAAAAGGCCGCAACGCCAGCAGCAACTCCTCGCCGCGCAGGGAGGCACCGGCCACCACCCGCGCCTTGATCCAGGCATAGCGCTCCCACTCCCGGCCCTGGGACTGGTAGTACTCCTCCATGGCTTCGAAGCTCATCGCCAGGGGCCCACTATCCCCGTAGGGACGCAACCGGGCGTCCACCCGGAAGACAAACCCGTCGGCGGTCGCCTCATCCAGCAGCCGGATCAGGCGCCGGCAGAGCCGTAAAAAGTATTGCTCATTGGTCGTACTGCGCGGTCCGCCCCGGGTCTCCCCCGGCTCGGGATAGGCAAAAATCAGATCGATGTCCGAGGAGAAGTTGAGTTCCCTACCTCCCAGTTTCCCCATGCCGATCACGACCAGGGACTGCGTCTCTCCGGTCTCGCCGGCGGGGATACCATAGGCGGCCTGCTCGATGGATTGCGCGTACTCCAGGGCGACACCGATACAGGCGTCAGCCAGCGCCGACACCTCCGCCAGGGTCTCCTCCACCGGCGCCCACCCGGCAATATCCCGCCAGGCAAGGCGCGCCATTTCCGCCTGACGGAACCGGCGCAGGGTAGCGGTGAACTCTGCTTCGGAGGCACACGATGCCACCGCGGCACTTGTCCGCTCGCCCATCTGTCCCTGAATTGAGTGGAGAAGCGATCCCTCTTCGACCCAGCTGCCGAGCAGGTGTGGCTGCCGGACGCAGACCCGGGCCGCGAACTCACTGGAGGTGAACACCAGGGGCACAGTAGCCAGCACCTGAGGATCAGATACGGGTTCATTCCCCCCCTCGTCACAGCGCTGCAAATAGTCCTGCCACAGGGATTCAGCCGGAGCCTTCAGTGCTTCGGGTACTTCGTTGAACCGGGGCAGTGCTTGCGTCATGGTCGATTGTCGGCGCGGGGTTTTTGCGCGCGAGTGTCGCATAGCCAGCAGCGGATGTCTCCCCTGCCCACCTTTGTCTCGGGTTTGACCCGTATCAAGGGATTTGCCGCGAGGAGACTGGAGACTGTGCACATGCACCCACACCCTCACCCGCTGAATGCCCTGCTCCTGGGCCTTGTGATTGCCGCGCCAATGACCCTGGCAGGTGCCACCTGGCTGCTCCCTTCAGCCGATCGGGCCGGCGCACTTCACCTGGGACTTGCCATCGGGGTGATGCCGCTCATCCTGACCGCCATGCTCTACTTCACACCGGTACTGACCCGTTCCGGGGCGGCACCACGGCGCATGCTGCTGGTTCCGGTGGCTGCTCTGCTGGCCGGAGCTTGGGGCGGTTACGCGGTCTCGCACGACCTGACGCGGGTCGCCCTGCCCTTGTTTCTGGCCCTGCTGTCGGTCACCGCCCTGGCCTACTGGATTCTGCGCCGAATGGAATCAGCGTTGGGCACCCCACACCCGGGTGCGCGGTGGTACCTGACTGCACTCCTGTTCCTGTGGGCCGGACTGCTGGCCATGCTTGCGGCAACCCACTGGACGGGACACTGGATGGCATTCAAGCAGTTTCATCTGCACACCAATCTGATGGGGTTTGTCGGCCTGACTGCGTTCAGCACGCTGCAGGTGCTCCTCCCCACCGCCGCCTCCATCTCGGACCCGGGAGCCGCCCGACGCCTGCGGTTCGATTTCTGGCTGGCGGCGGTTGGAACGGGCGGTATCGGTTTCGGCGCCGCTCTCTGGGACCCGTTCAGCCTCGCCGGAGGTGGCCTGTGGCTCTGGGCCTGGGTCCGTTGGCAAACCGCGCTCTGGCCCTTCAGACGTCTCCTGCTGACCGAGCACCGCGAGGGGACCGCGCTCTACCTGGCAGGCTGGGGATTCGGGGTGCTGCTGTTGTCCGGGCTGCTCCATGCCCTCGACCTGATTCAACCGACGACCACCGCGGCCTGGCTGATCGGCGGATTTCTTCTGCCGCTGGTGACCGGTGCCGCAGGCCACCTGCTCCCGCTGTGGCGGTGGCCGCTACAGCCCGATATCCGCAAACAGGGACAGCGCCTCCTGGCGCGCTACGGCCTCCTGCGGACCGGGCTTTTCTGGGCCGGCGGTCTCACCCTGCCATGGCACGCATTGTCAGGAGCACTTTTCGTCTCCGCCGGTTTGATGATGTTCCTGCTCCAGGTCTGGTATATCTGGATACAACCCAAACCGGAGCCCGACCCAACGTCATGACCGAACCAGGACGCACCTGCCCGGTGGCCTACCACTATGGCGCCCGGGCGCTGGCGAATACCACGCCGCTGGAAGCGGACTGCCTCTACATCATCGGCGGTCTCTACGGCAACCTGTTCGCCCTGGATGCCATCGAGGCACTGGCAAGCGGGGAGAACACACGGCCCCGTCTGATTTTCAACGGCGATTTCCACTGGTTTGACGCCGAGCCCGAATGGTACGGGGAGATCGCCAGACGGGTGGCGGGTCACACCGCCATTCGCGGCAATGTGGAGACTGAGCTTGCAGCCCCCAGTGCGAAGGCCGGATGCGGTTGCGCCTATCCCGAGTTCGTGGACAGCGAGGTGGTCACCCGTTCCAATCGGATTCTGTCGCACCTGAAGAAAGCGGCCCAACAATCGGCGGCGCCACCGGAGTCGCTCGCCCATCTGCCCATGTTCCTCACCGCACGGGTCGGTGGGCAACGGGTGGGCATCGTGCACGGTGATGCCGTCTCGCTCGCCGGCTGGGGATTCGCGGCGGAAACAGTTCATGTTGGAGCGCAGCGGACGCTTATCCAGAACTGGTTTGAACTGGCCGAGGTCTCCGTGTTTGCAAGTACTCACACCTGCCTGCCGGTACTGGAGCAGTTCGATCTGTCCGCCAAGCGACAGGGCTGGCTGGTCAACAACGGCTCCAGCGGCATGCCCAATTTTTCGGCCACCCAATTCGGGCTGATCACGCGGATCGCCACCGCACCGCCCAGGGTCGGAACCGCGCTCTATGGCTGCCGGATCGCCGACACCTACATCGACGCCCTGCCCATTCACTTCGACCAACAGGCCTGGACAGATCGATTCCTCTCTGTCTGGCCGCCAGGCAGTGACGCCCATAGCTCCTATTACGACCGCATCGTTCGCGGTCCCGACTTCCCCTTACGGCGCATTCTGCACACAGCAGCCCGTTGATTCCTGTGCCATCCTTGATGCGAGAGCCAATATCAAGACGCACCACCTTCGGGAGTCAGGCCACGCATGGACCCCCCCTCTTTCGGCAGTGAATTCAACAAGCGGCTACATCTGCTGCACGATTCGTTGCGGACGGTTCAACCCAATCTGGACCGCATTGCGGTGGCCCTGGTGGACGAAGTGACGGAGACGCTCGCCACCTTCACCTTCAGCAGCGAAACCGACAGTCCGCTCATCCATTATGGGTTGCCGCTCTCTGAAGTCCCGTCACTCAGGGAAGTGGCCGACCGGGGCACGCCGCGACTGGTCCCGGACATGGCGGTCTTTGCCGCCAGCACCAGCGCTCATACCCGGGCACTGTTGCAGGCGGAATTCCAGACCAGCTATACGGTCCCGATCTGTTGCGGCAACCGCCTGCTGGGGTTTGTCTTTTTCAACTCCCGGGAGGTGAACGCCTTCAGCGAGTACATTCTGCCGCAACTGGAGACCACGGCTTACGCCATCTCCCTGTTGGTGGTGCATGAGCGAGCCACCATCAACACCCTGCGGGCGACCATGAAATCGGCGCTGGAAGTAACCCACATCCGCAACCCCGAAACCGGCGAACACCTGCGGCGGATGGCCGCCTACTGCCGGCTGATCGCAACGCATCTGGCTGCCGAACTTGACCTCACCGATGAATACATCGAGCACCTGGTGCTCTTTTCGTCGCTGCACGACATCGGAAAGATCAGCATCCCGGATGCCGTGCTGCTGAAACCGGGAAAGCTGGACAGCTCGGAATTCGAGGTGATGAAAAACCACACCGTGCGCGGTCGGGCACTGATCGATGCACTCATCAGGAATCATGCCCTGGAGTCACTGGACCACATCGACATCCTGCGCAACATCGTTGAACTGCACCACGAAAACTGGGACGGCAGGGGCTACCCGCGGGGACTGCGGGGCGCGGAAATTCCACTGGAGGCCCGGATTGTCGCCGTCAGCGACGTATTTGACGCCCTAACCAGCCGCCGGGTCTACAAGGAGCCCTACCCCGACCAGCAAGCCCTCTCCATGCTGCTTGGCATGGCTGGCAAGAAGCTCGATCCGCGATGTGTCGATGCGCTGGTGAGCAACGCGGACGAGGTGGCACGAATCCAGGAGTCGTCCCGGGAGACGGTCGAGTAGGCGCGCGGAGTCACCTAGAGTCAATCCATCGCGCCCTTTTCACCAATGGCAAAAAATTCCTCTGGCTCGTCGGGCAACTGCAGCGTGCCCCCTCTGCCCCGGCTCATCGTCAATGCAACTCGATTGCCAATTCGGTCCGCAGGTTGACGCCATTCCGATGCCTCAAACAAAAAAGC
>JBNLBB010000021.1:0-28959 GCA_050302415.1 Gammaproteobacteria bacterium
GCCGCTGGGCAGTTGTACCAGGGAGTGGTCGTCGAACAGCTTGATCTCCCCGATGTAGGCGGGATCCAGATCAGCCTCATTGGCAATGGCGCCGACGATATCACCGGCCCGGACACCATGCTCGGTACCGACCTCGATACGGTAGGTATCCATATCCACAGCCTGTTTTTCCTTGCGATTGGGCTTGGCTGGCCGCTCCTGGGGTGCGGCGGACTCATCACGTATCGGTGTCCGTTCCCGCTTCTTTTCCGGTTCCCGCGGTGGACGCTCGCTGATGGCGGGATCCGATTTGCGGGGAGGGGCGGTTTGTTTGCGCTCAGCCGGTTTGCGCTCTGGACGCGGCTGTTCTGCCGCCTCCCTGGGCGCACGCTGGGGCTGGGGCCTGGCCTCTTTGTGTTCGTGCCGGACCCGCTCTCTGGGTTCGTCCTGGAGCAGTTCGGGATCGATCCGGATCGGATTGTCCTGCTGCGCCAGATACGCGAGCGCCGCGGCCACGCGCTGCGGGCGCGTATTGAGCGCCGTCCCGATCTCGTCCACCAGCTGTTCAAAATACTCGAGGTTCTCGCCGTTCATGACCGCATTGATCCGGTCCATGAAATTGGCTGCGCGCCGGTTGGCCACCTCCTTGAGCGTGGGCAGCCTCATCTGTGCAATGGGCTGACGGGTGGCGCGTTCGATGTAGGAGAGCATGCGCCGCTCACGCGGGGCCACGAACAGGATCGCCTTGCCCTCGCGTCCGGCCCGGCCAGTGCGGCCGATGCGGTGGATGTAGGATTCGGTGTCGTAAGGGATATCGTAGTTGACGACGTGGCTGATGCGTGCCACGTCAATGCCGCGGGCGGCCACGTCGGTGGCGACGATGACATCGAGCTTGCCTTTTTTGAGCTGCTCGACGGTGCGTTCGCGCATGGCCTGTTTCATGTCGCCATTGAGCGCGGCTGCGGCAAAGCCGCGGGCTTCCAGCTTTTCAGCCAGTTCCACGGTGGCGGTTTTGGTGCGCACGAAGATGAGCAGGGCGTCGAAGCTCTCCACTTCGAGCATGCGGGTGAGTGCGTCCAGTTTGTTGAGGCCGCTCACCAGCCAGTAGACCTGTTCGATCCGCTCCACGGTCCGGGTGGCCGCTTCCACATGAATCTCCACCGGCTTGCGCAGGTAGCGTTCGGCGACCTGGCGAATGGGGCGGGGCATGGTGGCGGAAAAGAGGGCCACCTGGCGCTCTTCGGGCGCGTGATCGAGGATTTCGGTCACGTCGTCGATGAATCCCATGCGCAGCATCTCGTCGGCTTCATCCAGTACCACGCCACGCACGGTTTCCAGCCGCAATGTCTTGCGGCGCAGATGGTCCATCACCCGGCCCGGGGTACCGACCACCACGTGCGCGCCCCGTTCAAGCTGGCGGATCTGCAGGCGCATGTCCTGACCACCATAGATGGGCGCCACCTGGAAGCCCGGCATCTTGGCTGCGTAGCGGTGGAAAGCCTCGGCCACCTGGATGGCCAGTTCCCGGGTCGGGGTCAGCACCAGCACCTGTGGCGCGCGTCGCTTCAGATCGATCCCGGCCAGCAGCGGGAGCGCGAAGGCGGCGGTTTTGCCGGTACCGGTCTGGGCGGTACCCAGCAGGTCGTGACCCGCCAGCAGCGGGGGAATGGTCTGTGCCTGGATGGGCGAGGGCTGCTCATAACCGACCTCTTCCAGTGCCCGCAACAGGGGTTCGGGCAGTTGAAGATCGGCAAAGCCGCTGGATTTTGTGGACATCGCTGCGTACCTGGTGGTGAGGCGATGGCCCACGGCGGTTCGGGGCAAGCGTCTCGAGAATGACAAGGGTGTCGGGCAGGGCGCGAATCGTAAACCCCTTGGCGTTGGCATGCAATCCATTGAGCGCCAATCAGAATATTTATTCCGGTGCGTTTCACCCCGGCGCCGGGTTCTTTAGACTATGCGCCCGACACCCCACAAACATCGATCTATGCTCATCACCCTGCGCAATCTCTCCCATGCCTTTGGCGGCAAACCGCTGCTCGACGGCGTCGACCTCACCATTGATGTCGGCGAACGGGTCTGCCTGGTCGGGCGCAACGGCTGTGGCAAGTCGACCCTGCTCAAGCTGCTGGCCGGGGATCTGGCGCCCGATGACGGGCAGATCATCCGCCGGCAGGGGCTGCGGGTCGCGCAGCTGATGCAGGAGGTGCCGGACGGGCTGGATGGCGATGTGTTTGATGTGGTGGCCGATGGCCTGGGCGACGCCGGAGAACTGATCCGCCAGTACCACGCCGCCAGCGTGGAGGTGGCGGACGGCGCGACGGCGGCCATCGACCGGATGGCGCGCCTTCAACAGAAGCTGGAGGATACCGGCGGCTGGGAGGTGGAGCAGCGGGTGGAGACCGTGCTGTCGCGGCTGTCGCTGGACGGTGGGCTCAAGTTTTCCGCGCTCTCCGGCGGTATGAAGCGCCGGGTGATGCTCGCCCGCGCCCTGGTTCAGGCGCCTGACGTGCTGCTGCTCGACGAACCGACCAACCACCTGGATGTCCCCTCCATTGAATGGCTTGAAGAGTTCCTCCTGGGCTACCCGGCCACGCTGCTGTTCATCACCCATGACCGCAGTTTTCTGCGCCGCCTGGCCACCCGCATCGTCGAACTGGACCGTGGGGTGCTGACCAGCTGGCCCGGAGATTTCGACAATTTCCTGCGGCGCAAGGCCGAGGCCCTGGAAGCCGAGGAGCGACAGAACGCGCTGTTCGACAAGCGTCTGGCCCAGGAGGAGGTGTGGATCCGCCAGGGGATTAAGGCCCGCCGCACGCGCAACGAGGGTCGGGTGCGCGCGCTCAAAAAGATGCGGGAGGACCGGCGCCAGCGCCGCAGCCGGCAGGGCAATGCCAGCCTGCAGGTGAGCGATGCGATACCCTCCGGCAAACTGGTGCTCGAAGCCGACCAGATCGCCTACGCCTGGCAGGACAAGCCCATCGTCCGCGATTTCAGCACCACCATCCTGCGGGGCGACCGGGTCGGGATCATCGGTCCCAACGGTTGCGGCAAGTCAACCCTGCTGCGTCTCCTGCTCGGCGACCTGCAGCCCCAATCCGGCAGCATCCGCCTGGGAACCAATCTGGAAGTCGCCTATTTCGACCAGCTCCGGGAGCAGCTCGATCCGGAGGCGACCGTGGTTGACGCAGTGGCCGATGGCCGCGAACAGTTGACCGTCAACGGCAAACCCCGGCATGTGATCAGCTACCTGCAGGACTTTCTGTTTGCGCCGGATCGCGCGCGCAGCCCCGTGCGTTCGCTCTCGGGCGGTGAGCGCAACCGGCTGCTGCTGGCACGGCTCTTTCTGCGCCCTGCCAACCTCCTGGTTATGGACGAACCGACCAATGATCTGGACGTCGAAACCCTGGAACTGCTGGAAGAGGTACTCGAGGATTTCGCGGGAACCCTGTTGTTGGTGAGCCATGACCGTGCGTTTCTCGACAATGTGGTCACCAGTACCCTGGTATTTGAGGGGGACGGTCGGGTGGGCGACTACGTCGGTGGGTACGCGGACTGGTTGCGGCAAAATCTCGCGGCCACCTCGGTATCTGCGGCGGAGAGGAAAGCGAAACCCGAGCTGCCAGGCGACGCGCCCAAAACGCCAGGCAAAAAGAAACTCAGCTACAAGGATCAGCGGGAACTGGAGTCGCTGCCCGCGCTGATTGAGGGACTGGAACAGCGACAGGCCGCGTTGACTGCGCAGATGGCGGATCCGCAGCTCTATCAGTCCAATCCGGACGGCGTGGCTCAGCTCAGCTCGGAACTCGATCAGGTCACCCGCGAACTGGAAAAAGCCTATGGCCGGTGGGAAGTTCTGGAAGAGGGCTGAGCCTTCGGAGTTTGCCTCCGGTCGTAACTAGGCTTCGATCTGCAGCCGCAGGTGATGCAGATTGGGACCGCCCCAATGTTCTGCAATCAGCCCGTTTTCCAGGCGCAGGATACCAATGTCTTCCACTGCCACCGTGCGTCCTCTGGGCGGCACGCCGAGGAACGGGCCACTGTGCGTGCCGCGCAACGTCGTCCGGAACACCACCCGGTCCCCTTCGGCAATCAGGTCATCGACGGAAAAATGGATATCGGGAAAGGCCGCGCGCACGGCGGCAAGTCTCTGCTTCTGTTCATCCAGCGTCAGTGCCTGGGGCGCGGCATGGCGGCAGTAACCGGGTGTTACCAGGCTGTCCAGGAGATTGATCTCTCCCTCGTTCAGCACCCGCTGGATGTAACGTTGAACCAGTTGTTTGTTGGCGGCGGCACTCATGAAACAGCTCCCGGTTTGCGCACGCCAGGTGGGTGTGGCGTTACACTGGAGGCGTGATGATCTGGCAAGTCTACATGATCGAATGTTCCGACCGCTCTGTATACACAGGGATCACCACCGATGTGCAGCGCCGGATGCAACAGCATGCGGGTGGACGGGGCGCCAAGTATTTTCGCGGGCGGGCCCCGGTGCTGCTGATCTACCTGGAGTGTGGTCACGACCGCGTGACCGCCAGCAGGCGTGAAATCGAGATCAAGGCGCTGGATCGCGCAGCCAAGGTGCGCTTGGTCAATGCGTCAAGTAATGTACTGACCAGGGCATTTTCCCTCGAAGAGATCAACGCAGGAGTGGTGGTGGCGTGAGCGGGTCGAATCTGCTGATTGTTGCCCATGCGCCATCGCCCAATACCCGGCTGCTAGTGGACGCGGCATTGCGGGGGGCGCGTCACCACGATATTGCCAACATCCCGGTGCGCTGGGTTCAGCCGCTGGAGGCCGGTCCCGATGATGTGCTGGGTGCGTCAGCCCTGCTGTTGGGCACCACCGAGAACTTCGGCTACATGAGCGGCGCGCTGAAGGATTTTTTTGACCGCATCTATTATCCCTGCCTGGAGCAGACCCAGGGTCGGCCGTATGGCCTGTTCATTCGGGCCGGCAACGACGGGAGCGGTGCCAGCGCCAGCATCCGGAAAATTGTCACCGGTTTGCGCTGGCAGCTGGTCCAGCCGCCGCTGGTCTGCCGGGGTCCCTGGCAACCGAAATTTACTGCCGATGTCGAGGAGTTGGCCATGACCATGGCGGCCGGGCTCGAAGCGGGTATCTATTGATCCAGCCCGTTACCGTCGCCATCGGATTCGGTGTATCTTGGTGGCAAATACCGAAGGATAGTCCGCCATGCTGGTTGAAGTTTTCTCCGACACCGTCTGTTCCTGGTGCTACATCGGCAAACGCCGATTCGAGTCGGCATTGGAGCTGCTGGGCACCAGCGGCGTGGAGATCATCTGGCGCCCCTATATGCTCTACCCGGATGTGCCCAAGGAGGGAGTACCCCGCCATCCCTACTTGCAGAAACGGTTCGGGGACCGGACCGCGGAGATGTTCGATCATATTGCCAAAGAGGGACTGGAGGATGGCATCGTCTTCGCGTTTGACGAGATCACCATCCAGCCCAACACCTTCGACAGTCATCGGCTGGTGGAATATGCCCACTGGCAGGGGAAAGGCAACGACATCATGGAGCTGCTGTTCGATGCCTACCTGGTCAAGGCGCGGGATATCGGCAGTCGCGACATTCTCCTGGATGTGGCGCACAGCGGTGGTCTGGACGTGACAGAAACATCGCGAATTCTGGACAGCAATGCCTTTGCCAACGAGGTGGCCGCGGGTTTGCAGCGGGTTCAGGCACTGGAAATCGGCGCTGTGCCCTGTTTCCGGATCAACAACTCCATTCACATGGAGGGGGCGCAGACACCCGAGACCATTGCCGAAGTGGTGCGCCGATACGGAGATCGTGCCGTCGGTGGGCGCAAGAGCAAATCCAGCCGGAGCCGGGATCGCCTCCACTGAAAACGGCGCTGTCGGTGGGCGCCGTGACGGCTACCCGGCGGTTGCGTCAATGCTCAGGGCGTGGATCTCGGTATTCATCAGGTCGGAGAGCGCCGCGTAGACCATGCGATGGCGCTGAATCAGGCTTTTGTCGGCGAACGCGGGTGCGACAATCCGCACGGCAAAGTGACCCGCGCCCCCGGCACTGGCGTGCCCGGCGTGTTTGTGGCTCTCGTCCACAATCTCCAACACACTCGGTGTGAACTCGTCGGTCAATCGCTGGCGTATGGCTTCAACCCGGTTCATCAGTCAGATTCCTGTAGCTCGTGTCGTTAGTGTCGAAGAAACATCTAGAGGCAATCGTCCGGCGGCTCTTCTGGCTGCCGCAACTGCTCGGCCAATTCCAGGTAGTGCAGCCCACGGTTGCTGTCGAGGGGCACGCCGAACCCGCTGATGTGCATTTTGGCCAGCATCAACGCGGCATCGCGTGAGCGCTGTTGGACCGCGCGTTCCAGCCAAACCAGGGTTTCTGCATCGCTTTGCGGGACTCCGGCACCGTCGGCATAGAGGGTGCCGAGCAGGTAACTGGCCTCGCCGCTTCCGGAATCCGAAAGGGCGCGCAACCACGCAACCGCCTGGAGGTACTCTCTCCGCTCAATGGCCTGCCTGGCCTGGTCCAGGGTTTCGGCAGCCAGGTTTGCACTGCCGAGCAGTCCCGCCACCAGGGCCGCCGTCAAACAGCGGATCACGATGCGTCACCGGCGTGTTTGCGGACACAGGCCAGGTAGGCCTGGACGTCGGGTTCTTTGCCGTCGCGCTGTCCCTGCCACAAGGCTTCGGCCATGCACTCCATCATCAGGTGTTCGGCGTCATGCGGGTCACCGGTGCGCTGAGTCAGACTCCGATAGGCGTCGATGATGCCGGGTGGCTGTCCCGCCTTGAGCTGCTCCTGAATGGCGATGTGCATGCCCATATGCAGGAAGGGATTGGTGCGCCCCTCTTCGGGAAAATATTCGCCGCCGAGTGCCCGGTTTTCGTTTTCGATGACGGGCTGGTATTCGGGATGCTGCGCAATCACCGCGGCAACCAGGTGCTCCAGCGGTTCCAGGGGTTCATCGTTCTGTCGCTTTTTCCAACTGGTGACATAAAAGCGGCGCAGCGCATCGCGATCGTTTCCGAATAGCACGGTTCGGTTCCTTGGGCCGGGAGATTCCGGTCATTATACGGATTGCGTTTTGGGCCGATACTCGCACAGGTCCGCAATGGCGCACTGTGGGCAGCGGGGCTTTCTCGCCACACACGTATAGCGGCCCAGCAGAATCAACCAGTGGTGGGCGTGTTGCCGGAAGGGTTGGGGCACCAACCGCAGTAGCCGTTTTTCCACCTCCAGCACGGTTTTCCCCGGGGCAATGCCGGTGCGGTTGGAGACCCGGAAGACATGGGTGTCGACGGCGATGGTCGGTTCGCCAAACGCAGTGTTCAGAATCACGTTCGCCGTTTTGCGGCCCACGCCGGGCAGGGATTCCAGCGCTTCGCGGGAGCGGGGGACTTCGCCGGCGTACTGGTCGACCAGGATGCGGCAGGCGGCGATCACGTTCTTTGCTTTGCTGTTGTAGAGACCGATGGTCTTGATGTAACGCTTCAGTCCAGCTTCCCCCAGTTCGAGGATCGCCTGCGGCGTGTTGGCAATGGCAAACAGAGGAGCCGTGGCCTTGTTGACCGATACGTCGGTGGCCTGGGCGGAGAGGGTGACCGCCACCAGCAGTTCGAACGGCGAGTGGAACACCAGTTCGGAAGTGGGGCTCGGGTTGGCCTGTTGCAGCCGACTGAAAATCTCGGTGCGTTTGGCGGGGTTCACGCGGATCAGCCGGCGGCAGCCGCCGCCAGTCTGGCCTGTTCGGCCCGCCGCTTGCGGCGGCTGTCGAGCAGATTTTTGCCGGCCATGAGGAACCCCATGCCGATGAACGCACCGGGTGGCAGGATGGCCAGAAGAAATCCGCGATACTCCTCGAAAACCACCACGGTCAGCACGCTGGCGGCTTCACCAAACATGACGTTGGCCTGGGCCAGCAGGGTACCCTGTCCCAGCAACTCGCGCATACCGCCGAGCAGCACCAGGATAAGGGTGAATCCGAGTCCCATGCTGATCCCGTCCATCAACGACGGCATGACGGAATTTCTTGAGGCGAATGCTTCGGCGCGGCCGATGATCACGCAGTTGGTGACAATCAGCGGAATGAAGATGCCCAGCACCTTGAACAGATCATAGAAATAGGCGTTCATCGCCAGTTCGATGGCAGTCACGAAGGAGGCGATCACCAGCACAAAGACTGGGATGCGGACTTCAGGACGGACAACGTTGCGAATGAGGGAGATGGTCACGTTGGAGGCAATCAGGGTCAGTGCCGTGGCGATGCCCAACCCCAATCCATTGACCACGGAACCGGTGACCGCCAGCAGCGGACAGAGACCGAGCATCTGCACAATGGCCGGATTGTTGTGCCACAAACCGTCGCGGACAATTCCGCCGTAGTTGGGTTCAGCCACTGGCCTTCTCCTTCGGGCGCGCGACGGCAAAGAGCTTGTCGCGGTTTTTCTGGTAGAACTGCAGGCTGTTGAACACGGCCTTGACCACCGCCCGCGGGGTGATGGTCGCGCCGGTGAACTGGTCGAAAACACCACCGTCTTTTTTGACCCGCCACTGGTCGGTGGTTGGGTTGTCCAGCGATCGGCCGGCAAAGCCGAGGATCCACGGTGATTTTTTCTCTTCGACGGCATCGCCCAGTCCGGGAGTCTCTTTGTGGGCGACCACGCGGACGCCGGCCAGCTCGCCGTTCAATCTGATGCCGACCAGCAGTTTCAGGGCGCCGCTGTAGCCGTCGGGTGCGATGGGCGAGAGGACCACGGCCACCGGTTCGCCGGCTTTGCGGGCGCGATAGATGGTGATTGGCTCGGGGGTGCCCAGGAGTACTGCGTCGCTGACCTGGATGGTGTCGTTGAAAATGTCGTTGTCCATGGCGTCGGCCGGGACCAGCGTATAGAGGCTCTGGAGCAGGGCCTGGCGTTCGTTCTCCGCGATCTGTTCCCGGGTGCCGTCGAAGGTGAAGGAGACCATGGCGGTGCCCACTACCGCGAACAGCGTCAGCACCACGGCCGAGCCTGCCATGTGACGAACGATCATGACGGCTTGCTGTCCTGTCCAAAGACCCGGGGCTGGGTGTAGTAGTCGATGGTGGGCGCGGTGAGATTCATCAGCAGCACGGCGAAGGCAATGCCGTCCGGAAATCCGCCCCAGGTACGGATGACGAAGGTGAGCGTGCCGATCCCGATCCCGAACACCAGCCGGCCGCGCGGCGTGGTGCTGGCGGTTACCGGATCGGTGGCGATGAAGAATGCGCCCAGCATGGTGGCGCCGTTAAACAGGTGAAACCAAGGCGACGGGTAGTTGCTCGGATCGTAGAGATACCAGATCAGGGAGAGCAGGGTGATGGCGCCGATGATCCCGGTGGGGATCTGCCAGCCGATGATGCCGCGCCAGACAAGAAACAGCCCGCCGCACAGGTAGGCGAAGTACATCCACTCCCAGCCGACGCCGCCGACAATGCCGAAGATGGGTTCCAGCACGATTTCACTGACCGTCTTGCTGAGGCTCAGCTGGGTTTTCATGGTGTCCAACGGCGTCGCCATGGTCAGCGCATCGAGGGTCAGATTGTCGGGGTAGTGCTCCAGAAAGACGGCCTGGAGGGTTGCACCCAGATCGAGCGGATAGTGCGCCAGGGTGGTCGGTGGTATCCAGCTCGTCATGTCGACGGGAAATGAGATCAGCAGGACTACAAACCCCACCATCGCCGGGTTGAACGGGTTGTAGCCGAGGCCGCCGTAAAGATGTTTGGCCACCACGATGGCGAAAAAGACGCCGACGGCGATCAGCCACCAGGGGGAGAGCTGCGGCATGGCCATGGCGAGCAGGACGGCGGTGAGCACCGCGCTGAGATCGGTGAGGAACAGTTTCAACGGTTTGCGCCGCAACAGCAGAATGGCGGTTTCGAACAGCAACGCAAAGCCAACCGCCAGCAGCAATTTGACCGGAATCGCCCAGCCGAAGGCCCAGGTGGCCGCCGCGATCCCCGGAACCAGGGCCAGCAGCACGGTGCCCATAATCCGGGTTACCGAATTGGGGGAATGGAGGTGGGGGGACGAGATGACGGCAGCCACTACTCCTCTCCTCCCAGGGCCGACTCCAGCGCGTCGCGGATACGCTGGCGGCGGCGCTCCAGCTCTTCCTCGCGGCGCAACTGTTCCGGAGTGAGTCCTTCGGTGTGATGGGGCCTGATGTTTTCCGCAGCCCTGCGTACCGGCTTGGATGCGGCGACAGGGGTATCGGCTTCCGTCGTGACTGAGGCTTTCTTCTTTTCGTCGGCGGCCTTCTTGGCGGCCATCGCCTCTTTCATGGCGCGCATCTTCTCTTCACGTTCCGCCTTGTCACGGGCAACCCGCGCCTCGCGCGCTTCGAACCGGAGTTTGGCGCGGTCCGCCGCGGAGCGTTCCCGCTCCTGGGCCCAGATTTCATTCTTGGAGAACCGGAAATAATGGACCAGGGGAATGTGGGCCGGACAGACATAGGTGCAGCAGCCGCACTCGATGCAGTCAAACAGGTTGTAGTCCTGGACCCGGTCAAACTCCTTGGAGCGCGAGTACCAGTAGAGCTGCTGAGGCAGCAGTCGCATGGGGCATACCCCGGTGCACTGGCCACAGCGGATGCAGGGCAGGGCCGGGCGGTCGTCCGCGAGGTCACCGGAGCCGGACGCCAGTACACAGTTGGTGGCTTTCACCACCGGCGAACGGTCGTCTTTGAGGGCGAATCCCATCATCGGGCCACCCATGACGAGCCGGTGGAAGGCATCGCTGTAGCCACCCGCCTGCCCGATCAGGAAATGGATGGGAGTGCCCAATGGGGTCTCCAGATTCGTGGGTTGCCTGATGCCCGTGCCGGTGACGGTGACCACCCGGGAAATCAGCGGCCGACCGTCGATAACCGCCTGCTTGACGGCGTGCGCGGTGGCGATGTTGTGGCAGACCACCCCCACGTGGAGCGGCAGGCCCCGACTCGGGACCTTTTTCCCGGTCAACACCCGGATCAGCTGTTTTTCGCCGCCGGTGGGATAGACGGTGGGTATCGGTACCACGCGTACGTCGCCGCCGTGGGCGGTAGCGGCCGCCTGCATGGCGGCGATCGCTTCCGGTTTGTTGTCCTCGATCCCGATCACGCACTGGCGGGCCTGTACCGCGTGGCGCATGACCAGCGCGCCCTGGATCACGGCAGCCGCCCGTTCCAGCATGAGCCGCTCGTCGGAAGTGATGTATGGCTCGCATTCGGCGCCATTGATGATCAGGTACTCGACGACCTGCTTGTCTCCGGGATTGAGCTTGATGAAGGTGGGAAATGCGGCGCCCCCCAGGCCGACGATGCCGGCCTCGCGGACCCGCGTACGCACCTCTTGGGGATCGTGGGCGGCGTAGTCGGGAAGCGGATCCAAAAGTGGCGCCCACTCTTCCGCCCCGTCCGGCTCCAGGACCAGGCAGGGTGCGGACAGCCCCGAGGGATGGGGAATACTGAATTCGGCAATTTCGACAATATGGCCGGAAGTGGGGGCATGAATCGGCGCACTGACCGGTCCGGCGGCTGATGCAATCAACTGCCCCTTCAGTACGCGGGCGCCGATCTTGACCTGGGGGGTGGCGGGTTCACCGATGTGTTGGTGCAGTGGCAGGTATAGGCGTTCGGCCAACGCGCAATCGGTAATCGCCGCGTGCCGGGAGAGTTCCTTGCGTCCCGGTGGGTGGATACCCCCGGCAAACCGCCACAGTCTGTCGAGCATCATGCTGCTGCCTCAGCAGCGGGAAACGGCCATTTCCATTCCCGAACCGTGACGCTCTGGGGCACCATGGTGATGCAACTGACCGGGCAGGGCTCCACGCACTTGCCGCAGCCGGTGCACTCAACGCGCAGGACGGTGTGGATTGCCTTGGGACCACCGATGATGGCATCGACCGGGCACATCTGGATGCATTTGGTGCAGCCGATGCACTCCTGCTCTTCGATCAGGGCGATACCCTTTTCATTGCTGGCGGGCGCCTCGTCCATGGGGGTCGGATCCCGGCCCAATACCTCCGCCAGCGCCAGCATGACCAGCTCCCCGCCGGGAGGGCACAGATTGATCTCGGCATCGCCGCCGGCCAGGGCTTCGGCGTAGGGGCGGCAACCGGCGAATCCGCACTGGCCACACTGGGTCTGGGGCAGTAGCGCTTCCACCTGTTCAATGATCGGATCGCCTTCCACCTTGAACCGGATGTCGGCGTATCCGAGCAGGAGTCCGAATACCAGGGCCAGTGCGCTGAGCGCGAGGATGGATATCAGCATGGCTTCAACCCTTCACCAGTCCGGCGAAACCCATGAAGGCGAGCGACATCAGCCCGGCGGTCACCATGGCGATGGCCGCACCCTGAAAGGGCGCTGGTACGTCACCGACCGCAATTCTTTCGCGCATGGCGGCAAACAGTACCAGCACCAGAGAGAATCCGGCCGCGGCCCCGAAGCCGTACACGGCTGACTGCAGAAAGTCGTGCTGCTCCTGGACGTTGAGCAGCGCCACCCCAAGCACTGCGCAGTTGGTGGTGATCAGTGGCAGAAAAATGCCCAGGAGCTGATAGAGCACGGGGCTGGTTTTGTGTACCACCATTTCCGTGAACTGCACCACCACGGCAATCACCAGGATGAAGCTGATGGTGCGGAGAAATTCAATGTCCAGCGTCACCAGGACATATTCGTTGACCAGGTAACTCAGAACGGAGGCGAGGGTGAGCACGAAGGTGGTCGCCATGCCCATGCCGACGGCGGTTTCGAGTTTGCGGGAGACGCCCATGAAGGGGCACAGGCCGAGGAACTTGACCAGCACAAAGTTGTTCACCAACACGGTGCCCAGCAGTATAAGTGCGTATTCTGTCATGGTTCGTTTTACTATTGGTAAATAGTGCCTGTATTAGGAAATTTTCTCCCCTTCATTTGGATACTATCATCGAAAATATTGCAACGCAAAAAAAATAATAACCCATAAAAAACAGAATGTTATAACAATAACTATGATTTATGGGCTCATTACACAGATTATGGCTCAGTGCGCCGATAATCCTAATTTATCTGACGCGCATGCCACTTTCGGCACCCGCATCCGGTGAAAGAATGAACAGTCCGGACTCGCCACTTGCCGCCAGCACCATCCCTTCCGACATCCCAAAACGCATCTTGCGGGGCGCAAGATTGGCGACCATGACGGTCATCCGTCCCACCAGCTGTTCTGGGTCGTAAGCCGACTTGATGCCGGCAAACACCTGTCGGGTTTCGCCGCCCAGTTCCAGGGTCAGGCGCAGCAGTTTGTCCGCGCCCTCGACCTGTTCCGCGGCAGCGATGCGTACCACCCGCAGGTCAATCTTTGAAAAATCATCAATGGAAATGGTGTCGGCAATCGGTTCCATGGGGTTGTCCTTGGCGGGCGGGGCGGCACTGTCTGATTTGGAGGCGTCGATCATGGCATTGACCTTGTCGGGTTCAACACGGGTCAGCAGAGGCGAGAACAGTTCTACCGTCACCCCGAGCAACGGTTGCGCTGCCGAGTTCCAGTCGAGCGTGCCGGCCGCAAAGAACTGCTCCACCTTGCCTGCCAGTTGGGGAAGTACCGGCTTGAGATAGGTGGCGAGCACCCGGAACAGATTCAGTCCCTGGGTACAGATAAGCTGCACCTCGCCCGCTTGCGCGGGATCTTTGGCCAGCACCCAGGGCTTGGCTTCGTCAATGTACTGGTTCGCCCGGTCGGCCAGGGCCATGATTTCACGCATGGCACGCCCGTAGTCCCGGTTTTCATAGAGCGCGGCAATCCGCTCGCCCGCGTCGGCGAAGGAGCGGTAGAGCGTTTCGTCGGCCAGTACGCCCGCCAGCCGGTTTTCGAACCTTTTATTGATGAATCCGGCACAACGGCTGGCGATGTTCACCACTTTGCCCACCAGGTCACTGTTGACCCGCGCAACGAAGTCCTCCAGATTGAGATCGATGTCGTCGACGCTGTCTCCGAGCTTGGCGGCAAAGTAGTAGCGCAGGTACTCCGGGTCGAGGTGATCGAGAAAGGTGCGGGCTTTGACGAACGTGCCGCGCGACTTGGACATCTTTTCCCCGTTCACCGTAAGGAATCCGTGGCAGTAGACCGCGGTGGGTGTGCGGAATCCGGCGCCGTGGAGCATGGCCGGCCAGAACAGAGTGTGGAAATAGGCGATGTCCTTGCCGATGAAGTGGTAGACCTCGGCGCTGCTCTCGGGCGACCAGAACTCCTCAAAGCTCATGCGGGTGCGGTCGCACAGGTGCCGGAAGCTGGCCATGTAGCCGATCGGCGCATCCAGCCATACATAAAAGTATTTGCCGGGCGCATCCGGAATCTCGAAACCCCAGTAGGGCGCATCGCGGGAGATGTCCCAATCCTGGAGCCCTGCCTCAAACCACTCGTTGAGCTTGTTGCGGATGGCCGGCTGCATCTCGTCGCGACCGGTCCATTCGCGCAGCATCTCCTGAAAATCGCCCAGCTTGAAGAAGTAGTGCTCCGACTCCCGTTCGACCGGACGCGAGCCTGAGATGGCGGACACCGGATCCAGCAGATCGCCGGGGGTGTAGGTGGCGCCGCACACTTCGCAGGAGTCGCCGTACTGGTCCGCCGATTTGCAGCGCGGACAGGTGCCCTTGATGAAGCGGTCTGGCAGGAACATCTGCGCCTCTTCGTCATAGGCCTGGCGAATGGTCCGCCGACAGATGTGCCCGGCGTCACGCAGTCGCGTATAGATGAGTTCGGCGTAGTGACGATTCTCGTCGGAGTGGGTGGAGTGATAGTTGTCGAACTCAATCAGGAAATCGGTGAAGTCGGCCAGATGCTCCCGGCCGATTCGCTCGATCAACTCGCGGGGCTCGATACCTTCCTGTTTGGCGCGGAGCATGATGGGCGTGCCGTGTGCATCGTCAGCACAGACATAGATGCAGTGATGGCCACGCATTTTCTGGAACCGCACCCAGATGTCCGTCTGCAGGTATTCAACGAGATGTCCGATATGGATCGGCCCGTTGGCGTAGGGCAGTGCGCTGGTGACGAGTATATTTCGTGGGGTGCCTGTCATCTTCAAAAGCCGGAAAATTGAGTGAGTACAGTGTGTTGCCGAGACGGCGCGAATCGGGCTGCATACGTTAGCAGGTAACACATGCAGCCGCTACCATCCGTGCGCCGGGAGGAGGTCGCCGCTGTGCCATGCTGCCCGGAATCGGCTCTTGGTGGGGGCGGCATGAATCCCAAAAGGGTTAGATTCCCGATCCCGTTGGTTGTGTATAATGTGCCGCTATTTTCCGCCACCCGACCGATCCGTGGCGATTTCCCTGCATACAGGAGGCTTTAATGGCGGACGTAAGTCAGCTACAAGTCGAGACCGCACTGAAGAATGTGATCGACCCCAATCTGGAGAAAGATCTGGTCAGCGCCAAGCTGATCAAGGATATCCGTATTCATGGTGACCAGGTCGAGGTGGATGTCGAACTCGGTTACCCGGCGGCCGGGTTCAAAGACCAACTCGCCGGCATGCTGGCAGAAACGGTCGAGGCGATCGACGGGGTGGCGAAGGCCACGGTCAATGTGGGGTGGAAGATCAGCGCCCATGCCGTGCAGCAGGGGGTGGATCCGGTTCGCGGTGTCAAGAATGTCATCGCCGTGGCCTCCGGCAAAGGCGGAGTCGGCAAATCGACCCTCGCCGTCAATCTGGCGCTGGCGCTGTCGGCGGAAGGCGCCACGGTGGGTATGTTGGATGCCGATATCTATGGTCCGAGCCAACCCCGCATGCTGGGAATCCAGGGCCAGCCGGAGTCCAAGGACGGGCGCAGCATGGAGCCGCTGGTCGGCTACGACGTGCAGGCGATGTCCATCGGGTTCCTGGTCGACGACGAACAGCCCATGATCTGGCGTGGCCCCATGGTGACCCAGGCGCTACAGCAACTGCTCAATGAAACCAACTGGCACGACGTGGACTACCTGGTCATCGATCTGCCACCCGGTACCGGTGATATCCAGCTTACGCTGGCCCAGCGGGTCCCGGTGAGTGGCGCGGTGATTGTCACCACGCCGCAGGATATTGCCCTGCTGGATGCGCGCAAGGGTTTGAAGATGTTTGAAAAGGTGGAGGTCCCAGTGCTGGGTGTGGTGGAGAACATGAGCACCCATATCTGCAGCCAGTGCGGACACGAAGAGCATATATTCGGTTCCGGTGGCGGAATGCGCATGGCTGAGGACTACGCTGTGAAGTTCCTCGGGTCTCTGCCCCTGGATATCAAAATCCGATTACAGGCCGACGAAGGACGGCCGACGGTGGTCGCCGAGCCGGACGGAGCGGTGGCGAAATCCTACCGAGACATCGCGCGCCGCGTGGCAGCGAAGCTCTCACTGCAGGCCAAGAATTACGCGGCCAAGTTCCCGAAAATCATGATCGACAACGCCTAAGCCCTGACTCCATACCATGACCATCAAATCGGATAACTGGATCCGTCGCATGGCGGCGGAACATGGCATGATTGAACCCTTCGAGCCGGCGCAGGTGCGTACCGGCGCAGCGGGCAAAGTCATTTCGTACGGAACATCGAGCTACGGCTACGATATCCGCTGTGCCGACGAGTTCAAGATTTTCACCAATATCAATTCGGCGGTGGTGGATCCCAAAAACTTCAGCGACACCAGCTTCGTCAATGTGAAATCGGATGTCTGCATAATTCCACCCAACTCATTCGCACTGGCCAGGACCGTGGAGTATTTCCGCATCCCTCGTAGTGTGTTGACCATCTGCCTGGGCAAGTCCACCTACGCGCGGTGCGGGATCATCGTCAATGTGACACCGCTGGAACCGGAGTGGGAGGGACATGTGACCCTGGAGTTTTCAAATACCACGCCACTTCCAGCCAAAATTTATGCAAACGAAGGTGTGGCACAGGTACTATTCCTGGAATCTGACGAAGTGTGCAGCACCTCCTATCGGGACCGTGGCGGAAAATATCAGGGGCAGACCGGGGTGACCCTGCCCCGGGCCTGAGGGCCGACCAGCAGATCCCCGCGTCAGGCAGAGCATTCCGCCGGTTGTCAGCAGGCACCTGGCGGAAACAGTATAAATATTCAGATCGAATCGCCGTTTGGGTTCAACAGGGGTGGTATGAGCAGTTCCCACCAGAAACAGCGCAGGCCAATGCCGCTTGGAGGCGTTGTATTGCTGGTTTCCGGCGGATTCGCGGTGATGGCGGTACTGGCCCTGATTCTCTTCACTTCCCTGATCAAGGACAAGGCGGTTCGTGACCTGGCGCGCGAGGATGCGCGGCAGACTTCCCAGCTGGTTTTTGAATCACTCTATTCGGCCATGCGCAAAGGGTGGACCAAGGACGAGATCACCGAAATCATCGGGCGCCTCAATCTGATGCTTCCCGACATGAAAATCCAGGTCTACCGCGGAGCGCCGGTCATTCGCCAGTTCGGCGAGGTACCCGGGGAGCGGGAAGCAATCGAGCGGGATGCCGACCTGCGGCGCATCCTGCAGGATGGTGGCGAGCTGCTGACCAACAGTGGTGAGAACATCCGGTTTATCTTCCCGGTAATCGTTGAGCGTGAATGCCTGCGCTGTCACGCACTGGCGCAGGTGGGCGACGTCAATGGCGCAGTGGATATCGAATTTCCGGTACGCGATCTGAAAGTGTCGCTGGACTTCGTCATGAATGTGGTCATCGGCTACTTCGTGCTGCTGGTGCTGGTACTGCTTCTCGTGCTGCTCGTCAAGCTCCGGTACCTGGTGGTCAATCCGCTGATGAAACTGGTGCACGGGATTCGGGATATCAGCACGTCCGGTGATTTAGATCGGCGGTTGGAGGTGGATGCGAAAATTGAAGAGGTGGTCCGTCTCACCGAGCAGTTCAACCACCTGCTTGCCCGGTTGCAGGAGCATAACCATCAACTGGAAAAACTTACCGATCAGGATGTGCTGACCGGTCTGCTCAACCGGGAATCCTTTCTACGCTACGCCGGGAGCGCGGTGGAGCAGACCCTCAAATCCGACAGCAGTTGCTGTCTGGTGCTGTTGGACCTGGACAACTTCAAACAACTCAACGACACCCACGGACACCCCATCGGCGACCTGGTATTGGCGCGGGTGGCCGAAGTATTGACCAATCATCTGCGGCCAGGGGATCTCTTGGCACGGCTGGGTGGCGACGAGTTCGCGCTGCTGCTGCCCGACACCTCTCCGAATCTGGCCGCCCAGCTGGTTGAACGTTGGAGGCAGATGCTGGGGGCGACAGACATTGAACTGCCGACCGGACCAACCCGCATATTGGCGAGTTTCGGGCTGGTCAGTTGTCCTGACGGAGGTCAAACCATTGAAGATCTGTTTGCGGGAATGGACCTGGCCATGTACCAGGCGAAACGCGCAGGGAAGAATCGGGTGGTTGCCTTTCACCCGGACGACAAGGAGGGGTTGCGGGAGGTCTACCGGCAGAGCGAGGAGATCAGGCGCTCGCTGATCGAGGACCGCATCGAAGTGGTTTACCAGCCCATACGGAATCTGGCCACCGGACGGCTGGCCGGACTGGAAGCGCTGGCCCGCGTGCGACACGGCCGAGCCCTGGTCGACGCGGCACAGTTCATCCATGTGGCAGATCAGGTGGGCCTCATCGAAGAGGTGGATCTCAACGTATTCAATTCGATTCTGAAACACAAGAAACACAGTGCGCTGCGGGGTATTCCCATCTTCATCAACCTCAGTGGACGCACCCTGACCAATCAGAGTCGCCTGCGCTTCATGATGGAGCGGGTCAGAGAAAACAACCTGCGCAGCGGAGATCTCGTCATTGAAATGAATGAGCGCGAGGCGCTGCCGCACATTGGCATGCTGCGCATCCTTACCGCCGAGCTGTCCGGCAGCGGCATCGGAGTTGCACTGGATGATTTCGGCAGTGGATTCTCTTCCTTTCTCAATCTCAAGTATCTGCACGTGGACTACGTCAAGATCGAGGGCAGCTTCATGCGCAATCTCGCTATTGATGAGCAGAATCGGGTGATGGTCGAACATCTCAACCAGATCGTGAGCGATTTCAAGATCACCAGCATCGCCAAACAGATCGAGGATGCCTCCACTGCAGAGCTGGTGGAGAGTCTGGGAATTGCTCTGGGCCAGGGGTTCCATATCGGCTCACCAGTTGAATTTGAAGCTGTGCTGGAGCTGGCGATGAAAGGCTGATACGGACGGGCCCCCGTTTGACCGGCTTGGCGAGGGGGTGCTACAAGGGGCCTTCGCGACTATGATTTCCATGAGAAAAACCACGCAGGCAGGTTTCCATGAGTCAGCAGCTTAGTCAGCCCACCGGGGCGAATCGGAAAGAGTGGTACCGGATGGCCCTGTTTGCGCTCGTTGCGGGCCTGCTGACCACAGGATGTATGCACCAGCAACAGGTACGGCCGGGGAGCGACCAGGAGTTGGTACCTGCAGACCAACAGCGTGTGGCTGACCTGGAGGCCAGCAACCGGCAACTCAATCAGGAAGTTGCCGCGCAGCGCGACCGAGCTGAACAGCTGCGCAGACAGGTTGCTGCCGTGCAGATCCGGTTGCTGGCGAAGGAGGCTGAACTACAGCGCGCCACGCAGTTTGCTGAGGGAGTGCAACGCCAGCTCAATGAAACCGTCCTGGAGTTGGCCCGCACCAAAGGCAAGCTGAGAAGTCTGAATTCGCGGGCCGAGGCCGCTGCCAGTCTGGCCGAGGCCGAGGTGGCCCTGAAGTCAGCCCTACAACTGGGGGACGGGGAGGATGGCCGGCGATTGAAGCGGGCGTCGGAGCTGGTGCGGATGAGCAGCGCCGAGTTCGCCGACGGCAACTTCAGTGGCTCGGTCTATCTGACCCAGGAAGCCCGACTGCTGCTGGATGCGGTCAAAGCCGCGGCGGTGACCAACAGTGCGCGCGCGGAAGACAATGGTGGCGAAAACCGCTTCGCCAGTCCGATTCCCTTCGAGGTGATCGAACGAAGCAATGTGCGAAGTGCGCCGTCACTGAAGGCCGATATCCTTTATCTGCTGGAGCCAGGCACCCGGGTAGTGGGAGTTGGGTATTTTGAAACCTGGGTGCATGTCGAGGCGGAAGGGCAGCCGGCTGGCTGGATTTTTTACGAATTGGTGCTGCCGCGCTAACCGACGGCAATGATCCGTGTGCGTTTGGCGACGGTGACCCGATCCCGCCCCTCGTGCTTGGAGTGATAAAGCGCCTCATCCGCGCGCTTGATTAGCCCTTCAACCGATTCCCGGTCATTGTCGTAACTGGCCACCCCTACGCTGATGGTGGCTTCGATTGTCTGGTTGTCAAATAGGTGCTGCTGCTTGGCGACGGCGGAACGAATTCGTTCGGCGGTCCGCTCGGCGTCCTCGCTGGAGGTGTCGACCAGGATCACAACGAACTCCTCACCACCGTAGCGGCCTGCGTAGTCGATGGCGCGCAGCGACTCGCGAATGACTGCGGCAATTTTGGCCAGAACGCGGTCGCCCGCGACATGGCCGTAGGTGTCATTGATGGCCTTGAAATGGTCGATATCGATGAGCAGTACGGCAAAGGCGCGCTTGCCCCGATGGAACAGGCTGATGTGGCGGTGAATCAGTTCCATCATGTAGCGGCGATTGAAAATGCCGGTGAGCGCATCGGTAATGCTGGCATGCTCCAGCTCTTCATTTTTGCGCTGCAGCGCTTCGTTGGTCGCGGCGAGCTGGGCCCGGTTCTGGCGCAGCCGTTTCACCATGTCGTTGAACACTTCCGTGGTGTTGCCCAGTTCATCGTTGACGTAGACCGGGAGATTGACATCCAGGTCTCCACTGGATATCCGGTCGGCGCCGCGCACCAGGCGGTCGAGCGGTTTCACGATACCCTGTCCCAGCAGATAGCCGATCATGCCAATGACCAGCAACAGCGCGCAAACCACCAGCAACGTGATGTCGCGCAGCCGCTTCACGCTGGCGAAGACCTCTGCCTTCGGACGTTCGATGACGAATCCCCAATTGACCGACTGCATGGGTTTGAGTACGCCGACCACCTGCTTTTTGCCGATCCCCTCATAGTCGCGCAGGGTGTCCGGATTGGCGAACAGGGCAGTTGCCGTAAAACCGGGTATTGCCTCGGGCACCGTCTGATCCTCGGCAGAGCGGTGGCTGACAATCAGTCCATCCCGGTCGACCACGTAGAGATCACCCTCCAGTTCAGAGGCGATGCCCAGCAGGTGCTCGTGCATCTGCTGCAGATCGATCTCACCCACCATCACACCGAGAAAAGCGCCAATTGCCGACTGGACGGGAACGGCCACGGGCAGAATCAAATGGTTGTTTGCCGGGTTTTTGCGGAGCAGGCCCCAGACCGTCTGGTGCTCCGCGGCGAGGCGCAGCCAATTGGCGGGCAGCTTCAACTCTTGGATGTCGGCCCGGGATTCGGCGACGATCCGTTCGCTCGGATCCAGGACCGAGAGCCGACTGTAGAAGGGAAACTTGGCGTTGATGAGCGTCAGGTAGTTGGTTAGCTGGCTGGCAGCATCGCGGTGCAGGCCCAGGGTGTCGGGCGACTTCGAGTGGTCCAGGGTCCGGATGTAGGTTTCCAGATTCTCCTGCACGACGTAGGAGCTTGAAAACACACGGATGTCGTAGACCCGCTCGCGGAACCAGAGATCCAGTTCGCGGCTGATGTGATTGGCAATGCCGCTCAGCTCCTTGCTGGTGCTGTCGGTCAGCAGCCTCTGGTTGTTGTTGAAAGTGATGAGGCCAAAACCGGCTGACGGGATCAAGGTGGCAAGCAGGGCGAATACGATAATCCGCGTGCGGACGCTGACGCTTGCGCCAAGCAGCCGCTCTCCAAATGCGGATGCTCTGGAGCGGCTGGATTTGTTCGTAGTCCCGGGGTGCGGCATAGTTCTCCTAGTGTAGCGTAATCGCAGTGAATTGGAACCACGAAAATACTTTGTAATTCATCGAGTTGAGTCGCCTGGGGGCGTTTAGTAGAGGGAGGGGGACCAGGCGGGTCACGGTATGTGGATAGATGGAGATAGCTTGTGGACTGGAATATCTTACAGCGGATGGCCGCCATCGGCCTGATTGTCGGCGCGGTCACTGCCTGTTCGGGAAGCATTGTGCAGCGGCTCGCCCCCGGCCTGGTGAGCGATGAACAGATCAATCTGGAGGCCGGGCGGGCCTACGACGAAGTGATCAAAACCGGACCGCTGTCCGCCAACCGGGCACTCACTGAGCGGGTCCGCGAGATCAGCCTGCGGGTGGCCAGGGCCTCCGGTGAACCCTACGAGTGGGAAGTCAACCTGATTGATGCAGACCAGCTGAATGCCTGGTGCATGCCGGGTGGGAAAATGGCGGTCTACTCGGGCATTCTTCCGGTGCTGGAGACGGAGGCAGCCCTGGCCGCGGTCATGGGGCACGAAGTGGCGCATGCCACGCTAAAGCATGGGCAAAAGGGCTACGCCCAGGCCATCGAGAGCCAGTTTGCGGTGCTGATCATCGGTGCTGCGGCGGTAATAGCCGGTGAAACATTGTGCGAAACCGAGTCGTGTCGCAGGCTCACCATGATTGGTGGTGCTGCGGGTGCATTGGGTGTCACCTTTTTCCAGCGCAAGTTCAGTCGTGATGACGAGACCGAAGCGGACAAGATCGGGCAGATCTATATGGCAACCGCCGGATATGACCCGGCGGAGGCGATCCGGGTCTGGGACCGCATGGGCGCCGCATCGGGCGGGGGCGGAACGCCGGAATTTCTCTCCACCCATCCCAGCCATGAACGCCGGAAGGGGAATCTGCAGGCCTGGCTGCCCGAGGCGCGGAGAGTCTACCAACAGGCGAAGGTAAAGTACGGGGTGGGGCAGCGGCTGGTGGCTGCGCGTTAGCGGACCGGTCCCGCGTTGAGAGCCAGAGGTTTTCCGGCTACTTTAAATCTTATGATTCGCTATGTTGGCCATCCGTTTTTGCGTTCATTGAGGTTGCTCCCTGCTGCCTGTTTCGTCTGTGCCTCGGCGTTGGCCGATGGCGTCTCCTATTCCATGGAGTTTGTGGAACATTGCCGCGCTGAGCAGTCGCACGCCTCCCTGGTTGCCTGCGTGCAGGAATATGCTGACGCTGGGAATGTGAGAGCCCAGGAGGAGCTGGGGCTGTGGTATGTCGTGGGGCGTCATGTAAAACATGATCCTCAGGCGGGAGCCGCCTGGCTGTTCAAGGCGGCTGTCCACGAATCACCCACCGCCATGCGCCGGCTTGGCATGCTGTATATGGGAAACAAGGTGTTGGTGCCGGGGTATGCCTGGCTGCTGGTGGCAGTCCGCTATGGAGACAACCAGTCTCTTGAGCTACTGAAACGGTTCGACCCGGTGGTCGATGCCGCCACCAAACAAAAGGCGCTCGCCTTCGCATCCGCTCTCGAAACCACCATTCATTGAACCGCCGGGCGTTCTCGACGCCCGCGGCCGGAGGTCACTCTGGTGTCGGTTGCCACAATGGCGGGACACAAGGCACGACACGCCTGCTGAAACTGCTGAATCTCCGCGCTCAATTTGGAACGCAGCAGAGAGCCGGTGGCTGTCGTGCGTGCGAAGAACCGGTGGAACAGATGTTCCCGGATTCCTCCCAGGAAAATGAGCGGTGCCAAGAGATCGGCAGTTGCGGGCAGGATCCGGACCAGCGCGCGAACCTCTGACGGTTGTTCTCCCGCTTCGCGATGCCACTGCTCAAGCGTGTCGCAGTCCGCCGAATAGGGCGGCAGTCCAATGTATTCCGTCGCCAGATTCAAATAGAGGACAAAGGAGTCCCCGTTTTCCGGTGTCGCGACCAACTGGTGAATTTCCCGCAAAAAGGTCTGCCCGGAGGCAGACAGCAGCTTGCGCAGGCTTACTGCCGGGCGGTTGCCGCGCGCAGACTCAAGTAACAGATCGCGGTCCCAGGTGGGCAGATGGCGGTGATCGGGCAGCGGGTCTGGCAGATTGTCCGGCCGGGCGAGCAGATAGCCGGCGCGGTATTCCGGGTGGTGCTGCCCTCTGTCCCAAATGGTCTGAACCACAGAAACCGGCAACGCCCGGACCCCGAGGATCAGCCGGACCGCGCTCAGGCGCAGTGTAAAATCGGGCTCGAACGGCAGCAGTTCCAGCAACTGTTCGGCCAGTTCGATACCCAGTGGCGATCCGGCGACTGCAGGGTTGGACAGCAGCAGGCGAGCCACGCCGGGATGCGGGTTGGACCACCAGGTGAGCGCGGCGGTCTGCGCATCGAGGTGCCGCAGGGCAGCCACCGCGTGGATTGCCTCCGGTTCGGCCAGCAACAGCAGTTTGCGTGCCTGACCGGTGGAGATGAATCCCCCGCGGGTCCAGCGGCGGATGTAGACCGGAAAGCCATCCGACTGCCCAAGTACCGAATCGGCAAGAAACTGCCGGGCAGCCCGCAACAGGGCGTCCGCACCGGCATCGGTACGCAGTCCGATACTTCGGACTCCATCCGCGCCATATCCCTCCACCCGCAGTCGTGATTCGTCGATGCGAATGGCCTGCGATTGCTCCAGCAACACGCGCAGACGAAGCTGGTCTTCAGCACTCAGAATGGACGGTTTTTGGTGGCGCATGGCATCAGTTGAGCTGGATTCGTTCGCCCCAGGGAACAGAGGCATTGCCCTTGATCAGCCAGGTGACCGGATACTCGGGCGCAGCGTCGGGAAATTCACCCAGGCCGTCAGTGAAATAGAGCAATAGATCGGGTCGGATATCGATGCCGTCTGCCCAGGCGAAGACCGGCACAAAGGAGGTACCGCCGCCGCCGGTCAGCACAGCTGGAATCTCCAGTGGCTCCCAAGTTTCGCAGGTGGTTGGTCGCAGGTTGAGTTCCGAGTCGCATCCGACCAGCGTGACCCGCGCGCTGACCTGGGCTTTCAGCGCATTGAGTTCGTCGGCAAAACTCCGCAGCTCCTCGTCGGATATGGAGCCGCTGGTATCGATGGCCACAAACAGATCCAGTTGGTGGCTCTGGCGGCCGGGCAGGATGGCGGCGCCTTCGCGCCGGGAGGCCCGTGTGTAGCGGTAATCTTCCCGGCCACTGGATACCAGGTAGCGCGCCAGCAACATGCGCCAGGGTAGAGTCGGGCGGTGGATACTTTTGAACAGACGCTGCAGATGGCCACCCAATCTGCCGCTCTCCCGGGCATGTTGCGCCGCTGCCGCCGCATGCCGCTGCCACTCCTGGGCGAGTTGCTCCAGCTCCGCGTGGTTCAGCGGATTCAACGGGATGTCATGCGGTTCAATCGGATTGCTCTCTTCCGGTTGCGCTGCGTTGACCGTGCCTGGTTGATCGGCAGTTTGGTCCGAATGATCGTAGAGGTGCTGATCGTGGGGCTCCTCATTTTCAAAATCGTCCAGCAGCGGGTAGATTTCCTCAGCGGTCATGCCGCTGAACATCTCCAGCGCCAACACCCCCGGGGGCGCACGGAGTCCTTCCGCGACCAGCGTCGGATTGATGGCAAAATCACAGGCGAGATCCCAGCGGTGCGGGTCACGGTGTCGGCGCCGGTAAAAATGGGCCAGCGCACAGTGCAGCGCTTCGTGCGCCAGGGCAAACTGGGTCTCGGCGAGTGTGAGCGATTCGATGTACTCGGGGTTGAAAAAGAAAGTTCTGGCGTCGGTGGCCGTGGTGCGGCACCAAGGGGGATTTCCCGGTTGTATTTGAAGTCGCAACACCAGGGCGCCCAGAAAGGGGTGATCCATTACCAGGCGCGCCCGCGCAGCCTGCAGTTTCTGGGGGATGGCTGGCGCCACTACGGCTCATCCAGCAGCAGTTCGGCCACTTCCCCGGACCACTCCCTGAATTGGGGCAGACTGCACACGTCGCTGCCAATCCGGCGGACCATGTCCACCACCAGCATCACCGCAATTTCCCGCATGGGCATACGCCGCGCAAACGCCAGGGCATGGTTGCAGGCATCCATCTGTCCCGTGGGGATGCGCTCCAGGCGGCGCACCAGGGCGGTGGCCACGGCATATTGGATATCGATCGACGCGGGAACTGTTACCTCCGCACCGGCCAGCACCCCATCGAGGTCGGGCATGTTAGTCAGATTTTCGATATAGGCCATGCACTCCACTCCGGCAGCGCTGCCGACACAGGCGGCCAGTGCCGCGCCCAGCAGGTCGGTCCGATCGGCAAACTTGTGGAGTGCCCGATGGGCAAACTCCCAAGTGCGTGGCGACGGAAATGCGGCCGACGAGTGGGCCGGATCGAAATCAAACAGCAGGTCCGGACGGAACCGGAGAAAGGCGATCAGGCGCTCGTCGATGCCCTGAAGAAAGGCCCAGTCCGTCCAGTCCTCCAGGTTGGGTTCCACTTCGTAGTGCGAGAAGCGGTTGGCGAGCGGTGTCGGCATGCTGTAGCTGACGCCGCGATCTCCCTGACGGTTTCCGGCGGCGACGATCGCCCACTGCTCCGGCACCATATAATCGCCCAGGCGGCGGTCCAGAATAAGCTGGTAGGCTGCCGCGGATACCGAGGGCGGAGCGGCGTTGATCTCGTCAAGAAAGAGGACGCCGGAAGGGCCGTGTCGGATGGGGTCCGGGAGCATGTTGGGAACAGCCCACTGCACCGAGTTGTCCACCCGAAACGGGATACCGCGCAGATCAGAGGGTTCGAGCTGCGAGAGCCGCAGATCGATGACCCTGCCGCCGTGTTTGGCAGCGGCCTGGCGCACCAGGTCCGATTTGCCCACCCCCGGCGGACCCCACAGCATCACAGGTGTGTGTTCACCGGATGCCGCATGGGCAAACTCGCGGTTCAAAATGGCCAGAATTTGGGCAGGGCGCATGCGTCGAGTCGCTTTGACAATCGGGCTTCAACCAATAATGGAAGGCACAACGCATGGGTTCAAGTGGGGTAAACCCGCAGATTGCCCCAGGTCAGGTTGTGGGGTTCCCCATATACCGGACCGGCTCCCCGCACCCGCGACAGTGGTATTGCGCGCGCTGCCGGAGGACCCGGTTGTGGCGGGTCGTGGAGAGTTGGTGAGTTCTGCTGCAACCGCAGGCATAGGGCCAGAGTCGTTGCCGGCTGACGCGGCTGCGACTGGTATCGAATCGATGGCAACGGTGTGGCTCTGCCCCCAGGTCACGCATCACTGCGCGCCAGACAGCTCCATGATCGCGACAGCCGCTGGACCAGAACGCGATCAGGTGGGCGACTTCGTGTGGCACCACGGTGGCCAGGAAGTCCGGCCAATTTTCCTCGGCCAGCTGCGCGTTGAAGCGGATCAATCCCGACGCGAGGCGGGCCTGTCCGGCGGCGCATCCTCGCAGGTTGTGGGCGACCGACCAGGTGCGCACCTGATAGCCGAGCATCCGCGCCAGAGCCATCAGGTGGCCGACCTTCTGTTCGAGTTCACGGGGGGAAAAAATCCCGGGTCTGCGTTGTGTCATGTTGGGAGTGAATGAATTGTTTTATGCTTCACCCGAGAAACCGTGGATTGCTCGCCTGCCAGCCACAGATTCGGACCAGGAAACGCGTATAGCGTATCAGCAATGTGGGAACCGCAAACAGTGGCGCAATTGCCCCACTTGATTCCGGACTTTGTGAAGACTGCTCAGCGCATGGTATATGTTAGTGACGTGCTCGACTCCGGTTACCGCCTGGTCTGTCGTTGCCCTGTGTATCGGGGGCTGCGGACACTCCGGGCCTTTTAATGATGATTATTAGATGAAATGTCTTGACGATTTCCGTTTGACACTTGGCGGCCAGCAGGTGGTACCCCTCATGATCGGCGGCATGGGAGTGGATATCTCCACGGCCGACCTGGCCCTTGAAGTGGCACGGCTGGGCGGAGTCGGGCATATATCCGATGCCATGGTGCCGACCATATCCGATCGCCGCTACAAGACGCGGTTTGTTGCCGACAAGTTGGCGAAATACAAATTCAACGTGGGCAACGATAACAAGTCGGTGGTGCAGTTTGATCTGGGTGAATTGGCGGAAGCCACCCGGCTGCATGTGCAGGGGACCATGGAGCGCAAGCAGGGCTCCGGCATGGTGTTCATCAACGTCATGGAAAAGCTGGGCATGAACAATCCCAGTGCCACCCTGAAAGTACGTCTCGAGTCGGCGTTGAATGCCGGCATAGACGGCATTACCCTGAGCGCCGGGCTCCATCTGGGTTCCTTTGCCCTGATCAAGGACCATCCCCGGTTTCGTCATGCCCAGCTCGGAATCATTGTCTCCTCGGTGCGGGCGCTCAATCTTTTTTTGCGCAAGTCGGCGGCACTGGACCGGCTGCCGGATTTCGTGGTGGTGGAAGGTCCTCTGGCGGGCGGCCATCTGGGTTTTGGTTTGGACTGGGCCGAGTACGATCTGGCAACCATCACCCGAGAAGTGATCGCCTTCCTCAAGGAAAACGGGCTGACTATACCCGTCATCCCCGCGGGTGGTGTGTTCACCGGCAGCGACGCGGTCGAATTTATGGAGATGGGTGCCGCGGCTGTACAGGTGGCGACCCGTTTTACGGTGACCACGGAATGCGGTCTGCCACCCGACGTCAAGCAGGAGTACTACAAGGCCAACGAAGAGGATGTCGAAGTCAACATGATTTCGCCCACCGGATATCCCATGCGCATGCTCAAACAGTGCCCTGCCATCGGATCCGGTATTCGACCCAACTGCGAACAGTTTGGCTATCTTCTGGATCGTAATGGCCACTGTGCCTATATCGATGCCTACAACCGGGTGGTGGAAACCAAGCCGGAAAAGATCTCCGTGATGGAGAAAACCTGCCTCTGCACGCAGATGCGTAAATTCAACTGCTGGACCTGTGGCCAATACGTTTACCGTCTGAAAGACACAACCAGAAAACTGGCGGATGGCACCTTCGCCGAGTTGAGTGCCGAGCACGTATTCAACGACTACATCTACAGTAAAGACCACCAAGTGCTTCTGCCAGATATCTGATCTAAACGGCGCTGTGCATCGAGTCAGACTCTATGCAAGGTCGGACGTGTAA
>JBNLBB010000022.1:0-15226 GCA_050302415.1 Gammaproteobacteria bacterium
AAATTTCTCGTAGGGCTCAAAATGGATATCTGAAGACCCTTTTTTGACCGCATCCAGCAGTATTTTGTTCACAAATCGAACTACCGGTGCATCATCGATATTGTCATCCTGGTCGTCATCGCGCTTGGTTTCACCATCGGATATTTCCAGATTATCCAGATCGTCATCCAGCATGTTTGACATGACGTTGTCATGCGCATCGAGTGCACCGTCGATTGCCTTGGAAAGCTTGTCCTCTTCGACGAGAACGGCTTCGGTCAATATCCCGGTGTGGAATTTGAAATTGTCCAGCGCACGGAAATTGGTGGGATCGGCGATACCCACATAGAGCCGGTTCCCGCGCTTGAACAGCGGAAGTGCGTGGTCTTCACGAATCAGGCGTTCAGACACCAGCTTAATCGGGGCCTGCTCCATGTCCATGGAGGTGATGTCGAAGAGGGGGACGCCAAACTCTTCGCTGGCAGCAGCAGCGATATCACTGCTCCCCAACACCTTGTTTTCCACCATATAGGTGACAAGGGGGGTCTTCTGCTTGGCGGACTGCTCCACGGCCTTTGCAGCGTCGTTTTCGCTGATCAGGCCACGCAGGACCAGATGCCTTGCCAGTCCACTGAGATTGTTTGTAGGAGTGGTTGTAGCCATGTCGCAGTCGGTTCCTGGCCCTGCCTCAGATGGCAGGTTCACTCAGTGATCTTAGATCATAACAGACTGTTCGCCAAAGGGTTAGTGAGGCAGTTCTCGAAATGGCATGAAGAGTCGGAGGTGGCCAGTCTGTCAAAAGTGCCATTCAAATCAACAGCATTGTGGCAAGCCCCAAAAAGGCCATAAAGCCCACCACGTCGGTTACCGTGGTCAGGGCCACCGCACCGGCAATGGCGGGATCTATGCCAAGGCGTTTCATGGCCAGTGGCAGGGTCAGGCCCGCAATCGCGGCACAGCCGAGGTTGATGATGATGGCTATTCCGATGACCGCGCCGAGCTGCACGTCGTTGAACCAGATGAACGCCACAATTCCCACAATCACGGCCCAGACGATCCCATTAAACAGCCCCACGGCCAGCTCCTTCATCAGCAGCCACCGGGCATTGCCTTCGCTGACCTGTCCGAGAGCCATACCCCTTACCGTGAGGGTCAGGGTCTGGGTGCCGGCAACACCGCCCATACTGGCGACGATCGGCATCAGCACAGCCAGCGCAACTACTTGCTCAATGGTTTCCTCAAACCGTCCAATGACCCAGGAAGCGATGAAGGCGGTGACCAGGTTGATGCCGAGCCAGACGGCTCTGCGGCGGGTGCTCTTCCATACCGGAGCGTACATGTCAGCTTCATCGTCGAGGCCTGCGCGCCCAAGAATGGAGTGCTCGGCCTCTTCGCGAATGACGTCCACCACGTCGTCGATGGTGATTCGGCCCAGCAGGCGGCCCTCGTCATCGACCACCGGGGCGGAGACCAGATCAAGGCGCTCGAATCGGGTCGCGACCTCCTGTGCGCTGGTGGTGGCGGGGATGGCATCGGTGGCCTGGAGCATCACATCCCCGACGGTCACTTCCGGGTCTGCGGTCAGCAGCGTGGTGAGTGGCAGGGTTCCCAGGTAGCGATCAAATCGATTGACCACGATCAGTGAGTCGGTCAGGTCTGGAATCTGACCCCGCAAACGCAGATAGCGCAATACGACATCGAGGGTCACATCCGCACGGACGGTCACCGCATCCATGTTCATCAGACCACCAGCACTGTCCTCCGGGTAGGAGAGGACCTGTTCCAGCAGGTGACGGTTCTGCTTGTCCATAGACTGCAGAACTTCCCGAATCACCGCGTCCGGAAGATCCTGCAGGATGTCGGCCAAATCGTCCGTATCCAGAGTGCCGGTGGCTGCAACCAGGTCTTCCGTGTCCATGGTATTGATGAGTCCGGTTCGCACCTCATCATTGAGGTAGACCAGTACGTCACCTTCCTGCTCGGAATCGATCAGCTCCCAAACCACCAGGCGTTCTTTAGGCGGAACAGCCTCGAGTAACAGTGCGATTTCCGATGGATGAAGATCGTTGAGCATCATGCGCACAGGCATGAGCCGGCCGCTCTGCAGCGCCTGCGAGATAATCTCAAGTGAGGTGTTGCGGGAAGGCTCGGCCACGGCGATTACACGATCCAAAAATCCAGAGTTCGTCGGTGGCCTAGTATGTCGCTACTGTTGCCGCCGACTCAAGCGCGGTGGTCAGGCCTGATTGATTTTTTCCAGCAGTTCCTGAGTTTTGATCGGGTGCTCGCTGCGTAGTAGACGATGGGTCAGACGCACAATGTTGCCGATGTGTGCCCGGGTGACAGCCCGCTTGACCTCCAGCACTGCCGTTGGGTGCATGCTCAGTTCCGTCAGACCCATGCCCAGGAGCAGGCGGGTATACCGGGTGTCACCGGCCATTTCCCCACACATGGCCACCGGCACATTGGCCCTACGCCCTGCATTGATGGTCATCTGGATCAGACGGAGCACAGAAGGGTGGAGCGGGTCGTACAGATAGTTGACCTCATCGTCGATGCGGTCGATTGCCAGGGTGTACTGAATCAGGTCGTTGGTACCGATGGAAAAAAAGTCGACGTGTTTGGCGAAAATATGGGCGGCCAACGCACTGGCAGGCACTTCGATAATCATGCCTATGGGTATATCCGGATTGAAACGCTTGCGCTCGCGGGTCAGTTCGAGCTTCACCTCATGAAGGTATTGGCGTACCTGCATCAGCTCCTGAATATTTGACACCATGGGCACCATCATGCGCATAGGTCCATAGGCGGAAGCGCGAAGAATGGCGCGCAGCTGCGGACGGAAAAGGCTCGCATCCTTCAGGCAGAGTCTGATAGCGCGCAGGCCCAGCGCCGGGTTGGCCGGTTTGTTGCCCACAACACTGCTGCCGCCAATCTGCTTGTCGGCGCCCAGATCCAGCGTCCTGATCGATATCGGCACTCCGGGGAGCTGGCTCATCACTTTGCGGTAGATCCTGAACTGCTCCTCTTCGCCCGGGGCATCCTCCCGGTTCATGTAGAGGAATTCCGTTCGGTAAAGTCCCACCCCGGCGGCATTCACCCGCCTGGCGGAACGGATATCCTCGGCCAGCTCGATATTGGCCTGCAACGATACCGTGGTGCCATCTTCAGTGGTGGCCGCCTTGTCCTTGAGCTTGCCCAGCTCGGATCGATAGCGTCGCTCTTGCCGTTGTTTGTTGCGATAGTGTTTGAGCGTACTTTCGTCGGGGGCAGCGATGACAATTCCATTGCGACCGTCGATGACCAGATTCTCTTCATCATTCAGATAGCGCTGGACATTGTGGACTCCCACCACCGCGGGAATGCCCAAGCTTCTGGCGAGAATTGCCGTGTGGGACATCGGGCCGCCATGTTCAGTGACAAACCCGGCAATTCCCTGGTCCTGCATGGTCAGGGTATCGGAGGGTGTAAGGTCGTCGGCCAGAATGATATAGCCGCGTAGCCGTTTGTCGGGAAGCGCTTGGGTCGGTCCGCCCTGTTCCAGAAGGAATCGCTGGATGCGGGTGACCACATGATCTATATCGTCCCGTCGGGTGCGTAGATAGGCGTCTTCCATCTCCTCGAACACCGCGACCAGGCTGTCGCGCTGCAGCTTGAGTGCCCACTCAGCGTTGCACTGGCGCTGACGGATTAGCTCGATGGGAACCGTCGCCAACGCCGCGTCATCAAGCATCAACAGATGGGTGTCGATGAAGGCTGCAATGTCCTGTGCGGTGGCGCTGGGTATTTTTTTCCTCACCCCGCGCAGGTAATGCCGTGTCTGCTCTACTGCGGCCTCGAAGCGTGCAACCTCTTCATCGAGGTGAATTTTGGGGATGGCGTATTCCAGGATCTCAAGCTGGTTTCGCTGCAGGATATGGCAGCGACCGATGGCGTATCCGCGTGAGACGCCGATACCGCACAGCGCCATACTCATAGCGTGGCGATCCTACCGGTTCGGCGGAGCAGGATGCCGGGTGGTGCTGTTGAGTTTCTCACTCGTCTTCGCCAAACCGATCGGCGACCAAATCCTGGACCGCCTGCAGTGCTTCATTTTCATCCGATCCTTCAACCCGCAACGTCAGTTCGGTGCCCTTGGCTGCGGCCAGCATCATGACACCCATGATACTTTTGGCATTGACTTCGCGATGGTCGCGAATCAGTTTGACATCGGCTGAAAACCGCGAGGCGGTCTGAACCATTTTTGCCGCTGCCCGCGCGTGCAAACCGAGCTTATTGATGATGGTGATGTTTGACTGCAGCACTGTGACCGCCCCTCGAAGTAGATCAATGTTATTGTGAGATCTGGCACCGAACGACGCCAATACGCCCTCCGTCCAGGGCTTTTTCAGAAAGCTCCGCAAGTGACAGCGTGGCGTAGTTCAACACCCGCATCAGCATCGGCAGGTTGAGCCCTGCGATTACCTCCACCCGGCCCTGCCGGGTCAGGCGAGTCGCGACATTGCATGGGGTGGCACCAAACGCATCACTCAGTACCAGGACGCCGTCGCCCTCGTCCAGCTCTCCGGCGAGGCTCTGCGCCTGCGCCAGCAGCGCTTCCGGATTCGGAAAGTCATTGATGCCCAGAGTGGCGGTGCGCATGGGGGTATTCGTGAACACCTTGCGCGCCACCTCGAGCATCTCGTCACCAATATGCCCGTGGGTTACCAGGAGCAGGCCGACGCTCATGTGAGCTCCCGATGCCGGACAATGACATTCATGCCGGATTTGGAAAATTTCGTGGCCAGTGCGCTGGCCATGTAGACGGACCGATGCTGTCCACCGGTACAGCCGATGCCCACGGAGAGGTAGGGCCGGTTGTCCCGTTGAAATGCAGGAATCCAATGGTCCAGGAAATTGCTGATGTCGCTCAGCATCTCAATTACCTCTGCCTGGGATTCGAGGAATTCTACGACATCCGGGTCCAGTCCGGTTAGGGGTCTCAGGCGCGGCTCCCAATGGGGATTTGGCAGGCAGCGCATGTCGAACAAAAAATCGACATCCGTGGGCACGCCCCGTTTGAAGCCGAAGGATTTGAACAGGATCGACAATTGCGCGCGGTTTTCCGGCAGCAGCCGAAGCCGGATCAATTCCCGCAGTTCGTGTACGTTGGTGTAGGTGGTGTCAATGAAAAGATCGGCCCTGGAGGCCAGGGGTTCCAGCAGTTCCCGCTCGGCCCTGATGGCATCCTCCAGCGAGCGTCCGCTGCTGGCCAGCGGATGCTTGCGCCGGGTCTCGCTGTAGCGTTTGATCAGCGCACTGTCATCCGACTGGAGATAGATCACCTGGTGGTCCACCTTGGCCTCTGACAGCGTTTGGCGAATGGCGCGAATGCTTCCGGCATCGTTGGGTGCGCTGCGCGCGTCGATGCCGACCGCCATTTTCTGAAATCCCTCGCCCCGCGGGCCCAGGGAGAATTCGATAAATGCCGGCAGCAGGGCAATCGGCAGATTGTCGATGGCGTAGAACCCCAGGTCTTCGAGGGTGTGCAGGGCGACACTCTTGCCAGAGCCGGAGAGGCCGGTAACGATCACGAATCTCAATCAGTCCCCCCGGTTCATGATGGCCTGCTGCTGGGCAATGAAGGTGGCGACCGCATCCTCCCCTCGCTGGCGCAGCGCGAGATTCCGCACCGCGGCTTCGACCATCACCGCAAGGTTTCGGCCCGGCGCAACCGGGAGCAGCATTTTCGGGATTTTCACCCCACTCAAAATCTCAAATTCACGGCTGCCATGCAGCCGGTCGATAGAGGTTTCCAGCTGCTCGTCCAGCGGCACCAGGCGAATGATCATCCGCAAGCGGCGACGATTACAGACGACGTTGTCGCCATACATGGAACGCACATTGATGATGCCCAGGCCCCGCACCTCCAGGTGATCACGCAACCCTTCAGGACAACTCAGGACGATGGTATCGGCCGACATTCGCGTCAGGTCGGTGACGTCGTCGGCAATCAGGCGGTGACCGCGATTGATCAATTCCAGGGCCAGTTCGCTTTTGCCCATGCCCGGGTCGCCGGTAATCAGGATGCCCGTACCCAAGACCTCCAGACTGACGCCGTGACGGCTGATCCGTTCCATCAGCCGCTCGTTGACATAGGCCGCGATCAGGTTGATGAGTGCCTGGCCGGAAACCGGGGAACTGAGCAGTGGCGTTCCGGACTGCTCCGACAGCCGGACAAATTGCTTGGGAGCCGCCATGTCCCCAGCCAGAATGACCATCAGCGTGGGGGCGGCAAACAGGCGCTGCAGAGCTTCTTCCCGTTGCTGCTGTTCCAGGGAACGGATGAAGTTGAGTTCCTGCTCCTCCAGCACCTGGATCAGGTTGTTGCGGATCAGGTTGAGATAGCCAATGGTGTAGGCTTGGGCTTCGCCAGCGATGTCCGCGCTATCACCCTGCCGGCGCTCCAGATCACCACCCAGGTATTTCAGTTCAAGGACATCCTGAAACGCATCCAGCAGGGATTGGGCCGTCAGATTTGGCATGTTGCGGACCGGCGCTAGTCGGGACTCCAGCCCCGAATGAGTGACAGCAGTTCGCCTGCGTCAGAGGCGGCGCGTAGCCGGTTGCAGAACTCCTTGTTGCTGAACATCTGCGCCAGCTGCGCCAATATGGAGAGGTGTTCGTCAGCGGAATCTTCAGGCACGACCAGTGCGAACATCATGTCGACGGGCTTTCCGTCAATGGCGTCAAAGTCGATCGCCTGCTCCAGCCGGACGAATATGCCCAGTGCGCGCTCGGTGCCCGGAACTCGCGCGTGGGGGAGGGCGACGCCGTGTCCAACGCCGGTGCTGCCCAGACGTTCGCGGCCAATCAGGCTGGTGAATATATCCGCCTGGGCAAGATTCTGGTCATTGTGCGCAGCGGCGATGTCGCTGATCAGTTCAAGTGCACGTTTACGGCTACCGGCAGCAAGTGCAGCATCGACCCGATCAACGATCAACAGATCTCCGATATGCATGATGTCAGGGTAATGGTGGCTGGCAACCGCGGGCGAACTATCGTCCCTTGATCCCACCATTGGTGCGGGCACGTCCCGTGACCTTTTCCTTGTACTTGAGCACCTGCCTGTCCAGCTTGTCCGTCAGGCTGTCAATGGCGGCATACATATCTTCGTGAATGGCATCGGCGTGAACGGCGGCACCGCTAACCTGAATGGTGGCCTCGGCCTTCTGCTCCAGCTTCTCAACGCTGAGCACCACATGGACATTGATGACGTGGTCAAAATGGCGTTCGAGACGCTCAAATTTGTTGCCGACGTACTCCCGCAGGGCTGGGGTAATGTCTATGTGGTGTCCGGTCAGGTTGATCTGCATTCTATTCTCCTTCCATTTTCAGGATGACATTGTGATCAATGTTCAAGTAAGTCGTCTACGTTCGTTGGATGGTGGAATCGACATCGCCTCGCGGTACTTGGCGACTGTGCGTCTGGCGACCTCGATGCCCTGGTTCTTCAAAATCGTTGCAATCCGGCTGTCGCTCAGCGGTTTGGCGGTGTTTTCCCCGGCCACCAGTTTCTTGATCAATGCGCGAATGGCCGTGGCGGAACACTCTCCTCCGTCGGAGGTGCCCACGTGGCTGGAAAAAAAGTACTTGAATTCGAAAATTCCGCGCGGCGTGTGCATGTATTTCTGGGTGGTGACACGTGAAATGGTGGATTCGTGCATCTCCACCGCTTCGGCGATATCACGCAGCACCATTGGTTTCATGGCCTCTTCGCCATATTCGAAAAATTCACGCTGGCGTTCGACGATGGAGGTTGCCACCTTGAGCAGCGTCTCGTGGCGACTCTGCAGGCTCTTGATGAACCAACGGGCCTCCTGCAGGTGATTTTTCAGCGTCGTGTTGTCCGAACTGGAGTCGGCCCGACGGATCAGCCCTGCGTAGCCTGAGTTGATTCGAACCTTGGGTGCCGCCTCCGGATTCAGTTCAACGCGCCAAACGCCTTCTGTCTTGGTCACCACGATGTCCGGAATGACGTATTCCGTTTGCCCCGAGGCGATTGCGGAACCCGGTCGCGGGTTCAGCGTACGGATCAGACAGACGATATCGCGCAGTTCATCACTGTTGATGCGCAGCTTTCTCAACAGGGCCTTTTCGTTGTTGCCCGCAAGCAGTTCGATGCTGTCTCGGACCAGTTCGATGGCCTTGTTGCGCAGGGGTGTGGCCGCCGGCAGCTGACGCAACTGGATGGCGAGACATTCCGACAGGTCCCGCGCACCCACCCCCGGCGGATCAAAATTTTGGATCTGGTGCAACACGGCCTCCACCTCCTCGAGGGGAAGCGGCGCGTCACCATTCAGAAGAGAGTCACGAATCTCCTCCAGAGATGCGCGCAGGTAGCCATCCTCGTCGATGGCGTCCACGATCGCCATGGCGATCGGCAGGTCGGTCCCTTCTATATGGGAGAGCTCAAGCTGCCACTCGAGGTGGTTGCGGATATTGGTATCCGGTGCCGTGTTCCGGAACAGGAAATCCCGATCGTCATCCGACCCGCTGCCGGCTGTGTAGCCGGGGCCGGCGTCGTAGATGTCGTCCCAGGCGGTGTCCACCGGAAGGTCTTCGGGAATCTCCTGGCGGTTGGATTCCACCTCCCGATCGATATCACTCTCCGTGGGACGTTCCTCTGATACGGTCGGGGTGCCCGTCTCAAGGGCAGATTGGCCATTTTTTTCCAGAGAGACGGGGCTTTCGTGTTCGTCGTCACCCGGGCCATCGGCGAGTTCGAGCATCAGGTTGGAGTCCAGGGCCTCCTGTATCTCGGTCTGCAATTCCAGCGTGGAGAGCTGCAGCAGACGGATTGCCTGCTGGAGCTGTGGGGTCATTGTCAGGTGCTGACCGAGTCGCAGCTGGATGGATTGCTTCATTACGAAGTCCGGCAACTTCCTGCGATTGGCTCAGCCTGGGTGCCGACGCGCATCATTATTCTGATATTAACCAATTTCGACAAAGCGTGGGGAGTGTACACAGCACTGGGAAACATGCAACAAGTTAACATAATTTACTGTTATAGCTTGAATTTTTCCCCGAGATAAACCTGTCTAACCTCACTGTTTTCCAGGATTTCGTCCGGTTTGCCCTGCGCAATGACCTCTCCACTATTCAGAATATACGCTCGGTGACAGATATTCAGGGTTTCTCTCACGTTGTGGTCCGTGATCAGAATACCAATGCCCCGCTCGCAGAGCTGGCTGACAATGTGCTGGATGTCCACCACCGAGATCGGATCAACGCCGGCAAAGGGTTCATCGAGCAGTATGTACTTGGGTTGGGCGGCCAATGACCTGGCAATTTCCAGGCGTCGCCGTTCGCCGCCTGAGAGGCTGGCGCCCAGGCTCTGGCGGAGATGATCCAGATTGAATTCAGCGAGCAGCCCATCCAGTTGCGCCCGCTGCGCGGAGGTGTCCAGTTCCCGACGCGTCTGCAGAATCGCCAGCACGTTCTGTTCAACGGTCAGCTTGCGAAAAACCGACGCTTCCTGGGGCAGGTAGCCGATCCCCGCACGAGCGCGCAGGTGCATCGGGGCGCCGGTGATGTCCTGGTCACCGATGAACACCCCTCCGGACGTGGGGGCCACCAGGCCGACCATCAGATAGAAGCTGGTGGTCTTGCCGGCCCCGTTGGGTCCGAGCAGCCCCACCGCCTCGCCGGGCCGGACCGCCAGGGAGACACCATTGACCACGGTCCGGTTTTTGTACCGTTTGACGAGCTTTTCGGCACGCAGGTCGGTCATTCGCCCGGCTTTGCCGTGTTGCGTGGCTGGATCGTCATCCGTACCCGGGCCCGATCCGAATGGGGGTCGCCGGCCTGGATGAGTCTGGCATTGAGATCGTACTCAATGTGTTCGCTGCGAAACAGATCCTCACCCCGATGGAGTACGGCATCTCCCTGCAGAATGAGGTACCGTCGATCCATGTCGTAGTCCATGCGGGCGGCCTCTCCGGTAACCAGATCTTCACCGGCCGCGGGTTGCTGTACAAAACGGGCGGGTGCGCCGGTGCTGGTGATTGATTGGGGCCCGGCCTTGGGCGTGAGGATGATCACTTTCTCGGCGTCGAGGCGCAGTCGCCCTTGAGTCACGACGACCTCGCCGTAGTAGATGCTCTCACCGGTATTCTGGTCGAGGTCCGCCCGGTTGGCCTCAACCTGCACCGGGCCTTCGGCGTCCTGCGGCGCTGCCCCGGCCGCTTGCACCAGCAGCATGGTCCCTGCTAACAATCCGCTAAGGCGTGACATAGGTCCCCCGTACCTGGTTGAGCAGACGCAGTTTTCCGGCGTCTGCGAAATGCACCTCCATGCCTACTGCCTCAGTCAGGTTCGCGCCGTTGCGGATGGTGGCCGGCTGGGTAGTGGCGGCGAGCTGCTCCGGCGGCAGGATGACCAGATCGCGGGTGGCAATATGCCAGGCCGCTGCCAATGGCGTGGCTTCACGCTCCAAGGTCACCGGCCCCGGCATCTCCACGCGGCTGCCATCATCCCGGAGGACCGCGGCCGGGGCTGACACAATCCATGGTGGCTGCGATGCGCCATGCTGGCGTGCAATCACCATGTCGATTTCGGACACCGATTCGTCCCGATAGTGGCGCATTTCGGATCCGCTCAAATCGTAGGAAGTGGTGCCATCGGCTGCGTACTGGCGGGTGCGTGGCTCGACCATCAGTGCATCCACATAGCGGGTGGGGAGGCGCTGGCTGACGGGCTCGCCTGCCGGCTCCTGCCACCAGCGGGCGGTGAGGGCGAGTGTGGCGGCGAACAGCAGGACCAGCAGCAGCAACCGGGCATTCATCAGGTCAGCTCACGCTCCAGATATTTGTCCAGCGCCAGGTCCAGCTTGTTCTGCGATGCAAGAATCAGCTCGGCCAATTCACGGACCGCTCCATTGCCCCCGGGCTTGCTCGACACCCAATCCGCACCGGCCAGCACCCGTGGATGGGCGTCGGCAACCGTTGCGGAGAAACCGGCGACCTGCATGGCGGGGAGGTCGACGATGTCATCACCAATGTAGGCAACCTGCGCAAAGCTCAGTGCGCAATGGTCACAGAGTTCCTCCAACGCCGGGAGCTTGTCGGGGCGGCCGATCATCACGTCGTCCATGCCCAGACTCTGCATCCGGTGCACCACCACCTGGGACTTGCGTCCGGTGATCACCGCCGTGCGGATGCCGCAAGCCTGGAGCAGTTTGATGCCGAGGCCGTCGCGCACGTGAAATCCCTTCAGTTCTTGGCCCTTTTCGTCAAACAGCAGCTGGCCGTTGGTCAATACACCATCGACATCGAACACCACCAGGCGCACGGCAGCGGCTGCGGCTGTCAGGTCTTTGCAAGAAGAGGAGTCCGTCATCTACACCACTCCGGCCCGTAATAGATCGTGCATGTTGAACGCGCCGACCACCGTGCCCGCGGAGTCCACGACCGGAAGTGCATTGATTTTGAGCTCCTGCATGATCTGCAGCGCTTCGGCGGCCAACATTCCGGTGGATACGCTGCGGCAGCCGGTGACCATCAATTCACTGATGGACGCGCTGCGCAGGTCAATTCCCCGGTCCAGGGTGCGGCGCAGGTCGCCATCGGTGTAGATGCCTGCCAGCCGGTTCGCGGCGTCCACCACCAGGGTCATGCCCAACCCCTTGCGGGTCATCTCGAGCAGGGCGTCGCTGAGTGAGGCGGTCTGCCGCACCTTGGGAATGGCGTCACCGGTGTGCATCAGGTCATCAATCAGCAGCAGCAGGCGCCGGCCCAGCGCGCCTGCGGGATGTGAGCGGGCGAAGTCGTCGGCGGTAAATCCCCGGGCTTCGAGCAGGGCCACGGCCAGGGCATCTCCCATCACCAGCGTGGCTGTGGTGCTGGAGGTGGGCGCGAGTCCCAGCGGGCACGCCTCACGCCCTACGCTCACATCCAGGTGCACACTGGCGTTCCGGGACAGGCTGGAAGCCGGATTGCCGGTCATGGCGATCATCGGCACGCCGAGTCGCTTGATGATGGGCAGAATCGTCAGCAGCTCACCGGTCTCGCCGCTGTTGGATATGGCGATGACCACGTCGTTGCGCGTGATCATCCCCAGGTCGCCGTGACTCGCCTCGCCTGGATGCACGAAAAATGCGGGGCTGCCGGTACTCGCCAGGGTGGCGGCAATCTTGCCGGCGATATGGCCGGATTTGCCCATGCCCATCACCACCAGTCTCCCCTGACAGGCAAGGCAGATATCGCAGGCGCGCACAAAGGAGTCATCGATGCGGGTCAGCAGCTGGTTTACTGCAGCTGTTTCCGTTTCGATCACCGCCTTAGCGAGCAGGATCAGTTTTGCCGGGTGGTTGGGATCGTCGATGGTCATTGGATTGCGCGAGGAACTCCAGCGGCTACACAGGTGAGTTTGAGAAATACAGTAGGCCCTGGTAGCCGGCAAAGGCAAGCAGCAGCACCCCACCCTCGTAGCGGTTGATGCGCCCCGGGCCCTTGAATCCATAGGCCATAGCAAACAGGGCAATGGTGAGCACGGTCATCACCGGGTAGTCCCGCGTCAGGACCAGGTCATCAATGGCCAGTGGCGAGAGCAGGCTCGGGATGCCCAGAACCGCCAGCAGGTTGTACATGTTGGATCCGAGGATGTTGCCTATGGCGATGTCGTGCTCCCGCTTGAGGGCACTGATCACGGAGGCAGCAAGCTCGGGCAGGCTGGTGCCAATGGCGACGATGGTCAGGCCGATCACCAGATCACTGACCCCGAGCGCCAGGGCGATATGGGTGGCGCCCCACACCAGCATCCGCGAACTGAGAATCAGGACCACGAATCCCACCAGCAGCCATACGGCAGCCGTGCGCATGGGCATGGAGGAGGGAATCTCCGCCTCGTATTCGGCGCCAATGGGGTCGGAGCGGCGGCTGCGCATGGCGAGGCTGATCAACCAATAGGTCATCACGCCAAGGCCACTTACCAGCAGCAGGCCGTCGAGGCGGCTCAACTGATGGTCCATGATCAACACCTGCACAAAAAGCATGATGGCAAGCAGGATCGGAAACTCTCGCTTCAGGGTATCGGACGACACATTGAGCGGACTGAGCAGCGCGGTGACACCCAGGATCAGGGCAATATTCGCAATATTGGAACCCACGGCGTTGCCGACAGCCAAACCGGAATTGCCCTGCAGGGTGGCCATGATGGCCACCAGGATTTCGGGTGACGAAGTGCCGAGTCCCACAATCGTCATCCCGATCACCAGCGGCGGCACGCCCAGGTTTCTTGCCATGGACGCAGAGCCGGCGACAAACCGGTCCGCACCCCAGACCAGGAGTGCAAAACCGACAAGGGTGGCTGCGATATGGAGAAACATGGTTACAATGCCGACCGTGGTTGCCAAAAGCCGGCAGTTTGCCGGTTGCCGCGCGCCGGGTAAAGACGCAGGCAGACCGGCACCCGCGCGGGGCACCCATCAGGGTGTTTTTTTCGGGATATACTGAGCCGCCATGCAGCAAGAGTTGAACAGCGAAGAGACGGAGACCGGGGCCCCCATGGGTGGCGGCGACACAGCGCCGCTGGTGGAGATTCGTGACTTGCGATTTGCGCGGGGCAATCGGCCCATCTTTGATGGAGTGGATATTGATATCCATCGGGGCAAAGTCACCGCCATCATGGGTCCGAGCGGCACGGGCAAGACCACCCTGCTCAAATTGATCGGCGGACAGCTGCGGCCCTCCACCGGAACCGTCCGGGTGGATGGGGAAGATGTCCACCGGCTCTCCCATTCGCGGCTCTATGCCCTCAGGCGGCGCATGGGCATGCTGTTCCAGAGCGGCGCCCTGCTGACCGACATCAACGTCTTTGAAAATGTCGCCTTCCCGCTGCGGGAACATACCCGTTTACCCGAGGCGCTGATCCGCCAGCTGGTGCTGATGAAGCTGGAGGCGGTGGGATTGCGCGGCGCCCGCACCCTGATGCCCAGCGAGCTTTCCGGGGGCATGGCGCGCCGGGTCGCCATGGCGCGGGCCATAGCGCTGGACCCGATGATGATCATGTATGACGAACCGTTCACCGGGCAGGATCCCATCTCCATGGGCGTGCTGGTGAACCTGATACGCCGCCTCAACGATGCGCTGGGGCTGACCTCGATTGTTGTCTCCCATGACGTCGCGGAAACGGCGGCAATCGCGGACTATATATATGTGCTCTCCAACGGCAAGGTGGTGGAGCATGGTACGCCGGAGGCTCTGGGGCGGAGCAGTTCCGAGTGGGTGCGCCAGTTCATGGATGGCCTGCCGGATGGTCCTGTTCCGTTCCACTACCCGGCCCCCGACTATACCGACGACCTGATGGCGCCACAGTCATGATAGAGATGATCCGCAGGCTCGGGGCCAGTGGCCTCGGTTTCTTTGAGAGGCTGGGACGCGGCCATCTATTTCTTGCACAGGTGCTGCTGGGTCTGCCGCAGCTGGTCATACGCTGGCGGCTGGTGGTGGCCCAACTCTTTTCGGTCGGTGTGCTCTCCGTAGTCATCGTATTGGTCTCCGGGCTGTTTGTCGGCATGGTCCTGGGGCTGCAGGGTTACAACACTCTGGTGGATTTTGGGGCGGAGGAGTCCCTCGGTGTCGTGGTCTCCCTCTCCCTGGTACGCGAACTTGGACCCGTGGTCACCGCCCTGCTGTTTGCGGGGCGTGCCGGATCGGCGCTGACGGCGGAGATCGGCTTGATGAAGGCCACCGAGCAGCTCTCGGGCATGGAGATGATGGCCGTCGACCCCATCCGGCGGGTGATCGCTCCCCGCTTTGTCGCCAGTCTGCTCTCCATGCCACTGCTTGCCGCCATCTTCAGCGCCGTCGGCGTGGTCGGCGGTTACTTTGTCGGCGTCGGATTGCTGGGGGTGGACGAAGGCGCATTCTGGTCGCAGATGCAGGCCAAAGTTGATCTGCACGACGACGTCATGAACGGCGTCATCAAAAGTGTGGTGTTCGGCTGGGTGGCCGGCTGGATCGCTGTGTTCGAGGGTTACGACGCCACGCCCACCTCGGAGGGGGTCAGTCGTGCCACCACGCGCACGGTGGTCCACTCCGCGCTGGCGGTACTGGGTCTCGATTTTGTTTTGACGGCTCTGATGTTTGGGGACGAGTGACATGCACCAATCACGCTCAACGGAAATCATGGTGGGACTGTTCATCGCCGCCGGTTTGGCTGCGCTCTTCATGCTCGCGATGAAGGTGAGTAATCTGAGTACGCTGAG
>JBNLBB010000022.1:15323-28629 GCA_050302415.1 Gammaproteobacteria bacterium
GAGCCGGTCTACGATCAACTGCCCATGGATACCAGCGCCAGCATCCTCACTTCCGGTTTGCTGGGTGAGCAGTACATCGGGCTGGAACCTGGCGGTGACGAGAAGTTTCTGACGCAGGGTGGTGAGATCAAACTGACCCAGTCGGCCCTGGTGCTGGAAAAAATTGTCGGTCAGTTCCTGTTCAGTAAGGCCGCCGAGAGCAAATGATGAACAGGGTGGCATTCAGTCTGTTGGTGGGCCTGGCCATATCCAGCCCGATTCACGCCGAACCCCTTTCTTTGGAACGGGCCACGGAGCTTGCGCTGCAGGCGGACCCGCGAATTGAAGAGCGCCGGCAACTGGTTGAAGCGGCCCGTTCCCTGTTGCAGGAGGCGCAGGGCAACAAGGGACTGATCATCGACGTGAATACCTTCGTTGCGCTGGCCCCCACCTATGACGACGGGTTCTTCACCAACGGCAGCGACAAGTGCACTGCCGGTGACGACTGCAAGTTGCGCAACGATTCGCTGGAGTTCAGCGGAGTGACCCCCTGGGCAAATCTTGAGTTTGCCATCATCAAACCCCTGGGAACCTTCGGCAAGATCGAAAACTACTCGGTTGCCGCCCAGGGCAACATTGATGTCCAGCGCGGCGAAGTGCGGTTGCAGCGGGCAAAGACGCGGGCGGATGTGGCGCTGGCCTATTTCGGCTACCTCACCGCACGGGATGTGGTGCGGTTGCTGACGGATGTGGAAAAACGGCTGGCGGGCGCGGAGCAACTGGTGGTCGGCTGGCTTGACGAGGGGACCGGCAACGTCAAGCAGTCCGATCTGTTTGCTTTGCAGGCCGGGATCGCCAAGGTGCGGCGCTTCCTGATCCAGGCGCAGTCGCTGGAGCGGATCGCCCTGGATGGTCTCAAAGTGCTCACCGGTATCGGGCTGACGAATGAACTGGAGGTGGCGGACCGCTTCCTGCGGCCGATCGATCTGCCGGATACGGGTCTGGACGAGTTGATTGCCCGTGCCCTGGAAAAGCGGCCGGAGATGTCACAGCTGGAGGCCGGGCTGCGGGCGCGGCGGGCATTGGTCGAGGCCAAGCGGGCGGACGGGAAACCCAACGTATATGCGGCGATTGCCGGCTCGATTGCCGACTCCCCCGGCCGCTATGAAGTGGACAATCCCTATGTATATGACCCCTTCAACCATGCCGGGGTGACACCGGTTATCGGATTGCGTTGGGAGTTCAACGGCGATGTCACTTCGGCACGGGTGGCCGGTGCGCAGGCCGAGTTGGATGCGTTGATCGCCAAGGCCTCATTTGCCCGCCAGGGCATACCGTTTCAGGTGGCTGAGGCCTATCACTCCGCCCATGCTCAGCGGGACATGGTGGAACAGCTGGAACAGGGGAGTCGCGCTTCGCGCCGCTGGATGATTGCCAGTTTCGCCGATTTCGAAGCCGGTTTCGAAGAGGCGAGCAAGGCGGTGGAGGCATTTGCGGCCTACGTCGAGGCGCACACGGATTATCTGCAGGGAGTAAACGAATACAACCTTCAGGTGGTCAAACTGTCGGAAGTAACGGGGGACTACGAATGAAACTGACCACAATTCTGGCTACCGCGCTGCTGGCCATTTCCGTACAGGTATCGGCATCCGTCACGCCGCCGCAGGAGTTGATCGAATCCACTTCGAACCAGGTCCTCGATGTGCTGCGCAAGGACAAAGAGGATCTGGCGCAGAATCCGGCCAAGATGTATGACCTCATCAACCAGTTGGTGATACCGCATTTCGACTTTGAACGGATTTCGCGATGGGTGTTGGGCAAGTACTGGCGCAGGGCCTCCACCGATGAGCAGAAGCGTTTCGTCGACGAGTTCCGCACCCTGCTGGTGCGCACCTACGGCAAGGCGTTGCTGGAATATACGGACTACAAGATCAACTACCTGCCGATCCGCCAGCGCGTCGGCGACACCGAAGTGACCGTGCGTTCCGAAGTGGAACAGCCGGGTTCGTTCCCGATCCCCGTCGACTACGATGTCTATCTCAAGGACGGCGCGTGGAAAGTCTACGACGTGAAGATCGACAGCATCAGCCTGGTCGCCAACTACCGGACCACCTTTGGTAACGAAATCAGCCGCACGGATATCAAGTCGATGATCGATGGACTGGCCAAGCGCAACCAGGAGGCCCAGGAGTGAGCAGTGCCCGGGTCGTGGCCGAGGGATCGATCCTGCGGGTCAGCGGGGATCTGGTGATGGATACCGTACCGGCTGCCTGGGCGCAGGGCAGTGAACTGCTGGCCGGCCAGGCGCAGGCCGAGGTCGATCTGGCCGGTGTGGTGCACAGTGACAGCTCGGCGCTGGCCATGCTCGTTGATTGGGCCGGCCAGGCAAAACAGCATGGCGCGCGGGTTCGTTTCAGCAATATTCCGGAACAGTTGCTGGCCATAGCCCACCTGTCTGCAGTTGATCATGTACTGCAGGTTTCCGAGAGCAAAGAGGTTTAGAAAGGTCTGCAACCGTCATGCAACCCGAAGAGTTGAAACAGCTGATCGAATCCGGACTGACTGGTGCACAGGTTACGGTACGCGGGGAAGGCGACCATTTTGAAGCGGAAATCGTGAGTGCCGCCTTCGAGGGCAAGGGATTGGTCCAGCGCCAGCGTCTGGTCTACGCCACCCTGGGCGACCGCATGCAGGGGGAGATCCACGCCCTCAGCATGCGCACCCTGACCCCTGGGGAGAAGGCCGAAGAGAGCAAGTTCCGGGTCTCCGGCCAATAGTGCTACAATTCGCCCCCTTTTTTTCGCGGACCGAAAGTCCGCCCCGACCGGCCGGACAGCACATTGATGGATAAACTGATAATTCAGGGCAGTGGGCCGCTGGATGGCGAAGTCCGTATTTCCGGCGCCAAAAACGCCGCCCTGCCCATTCTGGCAGCCACCCTGCTGGCCGACGGCAATATGACCGTCTGCAACATTCCGCACCTGCATGACATCACCACCACCATGGAACTGCTGGGCCAGATGGGGGTGGGGCTGATCATCGACGAGAAGCTCAATATCGAGGTGGACTCGGGCACGGTGACCGATCTCTACGCACCCTATGAGCTGGTCAAAACCATGCGTGCCTCCATCCTGGTGCTGGGGCCCATGCTCGCCCGCTTCGGACGGGCGGACGTCTCTCTGCCAGGGGGCTGCGCCATCGGTACCCGGCCGGTCAATCTGCATATCGAGGGGCTCAAGAAAATGGGCGCCGACATCGAAGTGGAGGGTGGCTATATCCGGGCCCGGGCCAAACGCCTCAAGGGGGCGCGCCTGGTGATGGATATGGTGACCGTCACCGGTACCGAGAACCTGATGATGGCGGCCACCCTTGCCGAAGGGACCACGGTCATTGAAAACGCGGCGCGGGAGCCCGAAGTCACCGATACGGCCAACTGCCTGATCAGCATGGGGGCTAAAATCCACGGGGCCGGCACCGACAAGATCACGATCGAAGGCGTCGACACGCTGAAGGGCACCACCTACAGCGTGCTGCCTGACCGCATCGAGACGGGTACCTTCCTGGTGGCTGCCGCGATGACCGGAGGTCGGGTCAAGCTTAAGAACACGCAGCCCGACATTCTGGATGCCGTGCTGCAGAAACTGATCGAAGCCGGGGCAGACATCACGACAGGTGAGGATTGGATTGCCCTGGACATGCACGGCCAGCGACCCAAAGCGGTGAATCTGCGGACCGCACCCTATCCGGCATTCCCCACCGACATGCAGGCGCAGTTCACGGCGCTCAACGCCGTGGCTGAGGGGTCCGGCACCATTGTCGAGACGGTCTTCGAAAACCGCTTCATGCATGTCCCCGAGATGCAGCGCATGGGCGCAAAAATCCAGCTCGAGGGCAACATGGCCGTGAGCAGCGGTGTCCAGCGTCTGAAAGGTGCACCTGTCATGGCCACGGACCTGCGGGCCTCAGCCAGTCTGGTGCTGGCAGGCCTGGTGGCCGATGGGGAAACGGTGGTGGACCGTATCTATCACATCGACCGCGGCTACGAGTGTATCGAGGAGAAGCTCGCCCAGCTGGGTGCTCGGATTCACCGGGTGCCGCGCTGACGGGATGCGCTGGCCTGATCATGTCGGATACGCTCACCATAGCCCTCTCCAAGGGACGCATTTTCAAACAGACCCTGCCGCTGCTTGAGCAGGCCGGCATCCGTCCGGTCGATGATCCCGATACCTCGCGCAAGCTGATCCTGGATACCACCGATCCGACCGTCAAACTGGTGATCATCCGTGCCACCGACGTGCCGACCTATGTGCAGTATGGTGCCGCCGATCTGGGGGTCACCGGCAAGGATGTCCTGCTGGAGCACGGGGGGGAGGGACTGTACGAACCGCTGGATCTGAACATTTCCCGCTGTCGCCTGATGGTGGCCGGAAAACCAGGTTCCCTGGAACGTGAGGGACGCCTCAAGGTGGCCACCAAGTATGTGGCCAGTGCCCGCGCCTACTTTGCTGCCCAGGGCAGACAGGTGGAGATCATCAAGCTCTACGGCAGCATGGAACTGGCCCCGCTGGTCGGGTTGGCGGACTGCATTGTCGACCTGGTGGAGACAGGCAGTACACTCAAGGCCAATGGTCTGGTGCCGCTGCAGCTGGTGTGCGACATCAGTTCGCGCCTGGTGGTCAACAAGGCGTCCATGAAGATGAAACACGCGCGGGTCCGGCAGCTGCTCGAGACCTTGGCGCACGCGGTACGGGATTCGGGCACGGAGCAAACAACATGAGTGCGACGATGCAACGGCTGAATGCGGCGGATGCCGGATTCTGGGACAAGCTGCGCGATCTGCTGGCGTGGGAGTCGGTGGCCGACGGCGAGGTGATCGGCGCCGTTCACGAAATCCTGCATGCGGTCAAAAGCCGCGGCGATGCCGCAGTCATCGAATACACCGGGCGCTTCGATCACCTGGATGTAAAGCAGTTTTCCGAACTGACCCTGGAGCGCAGCCGTCTCTCTGCCGCCTACGAGGCGCTGGATCCCGCATTGCGTGAGTCCCTGGATGTGGCAGCCAGCCGTGTGCGCGCCTACCACCAGCGCCAGGTACAGGAATCGTGGCACTACACCGAGGCCGACGGCACCCTGCTGGGCCAGCAGGTGACCCCGCTCGACCGGGTGGGACTCTACGTGCCCGGTGGCAAGGCCGCCTATCCCTCCTCGGTGCTGATGAACGCCATCCCGGCCCATGTCGCCGGGGTGCCCGACATCGTGATGGTGGTCCCCACGCCGCGCGGTGAGGTGAATCCGTTGGTGCTGGCCGCGGCCCACGTGGCGGGTGTCAGCCGGGTCTTCACCATCGGCGGGGCCCAGGCCGTGGCGGCATTGGCGTATGGCACGGAGAGCGTCCCCCGGGTCGATAAGATCGTCGGACCGGGCAACATCTATGTGGCTGCCGCCAAGCGGATGGTTTTCGGCGCGGTGGGGATCGATATGATCGCCGGGCCATCGGAGATCCTGGTGATCTGCGACGGGCGGACCGATCCCGACTGGATTGCCATGGACCTCTTCTCCCAGGCCGAGCATGACGAAGATGCGCAGAGCATTCTGGTCAGTCCGGATGGCGTGTTCCTGGATGCCGTTGCGGCGTCGGTGGCGCGCCTGCTACCCGACATGGAGCGCAGCGAAATCATCCGCCAGTCACTGAGCGGACGTGGTGCGCTGATCCAGGTGGCGGATCTGGCTGAGGCCGCGGCGGTGGCCAATTTTGTGGCACCCGAGCATCTGGAACTGTCGGTTGCCGATCCGCAGGCCATGCTTCCGGAGATTCGCCACGCCGGCGCCATATTCATGGGACGCTACACGGCGGAAGCCCTGGGTGATTATTGTGCCGGACCGAATCACGTGCTGCCGACCTCGGGTACCGCGCGCTTCTCCTCACCGCTCGGGGTCTACGATTTTCAGAAGCGCAGCAGCCTCATCATGTGTTCGCCCGAGGGGGCGGATGCTTTGGGCCGCCACGCCGACCGTCTGGCCCGCGGTGAAGGTTTGACCGCGCATGCCCGCTCGGCGGGCTATCGGGTCAGGACCTGAGGAATCGGTGCATGGGTGATCAGCGGCAGAAAGCAGCCGCAGCGCAGGTGGCGCACTGGGTGCGTCAGGAGATCCGGGAGCTCAGCGCCTATCACGTGCCGAACCCCGGCGATCTGGTCAAGCTGGATGCCATGGAGAACCCCTACCGCTGGCCGGCGGCGATGCAGGAGCGTTGGCTTGAGACGCTGCGCAGCGTAGCGGTCAACCGCTATCCCGATCCCTCCGCCCGGGAATTGACTGCGGTCATGCGCGAGCAACTGGGTGTTCCCGACCAGGTCGGTGTGCTGTTGGGCAATGGCTCGGACGAACTGATCCAAATCATGGCGCTGGCCATGCTGGGGGAAGGCCGCACCATCCTTGCGCCCGATCCCAGCTTCGTCATGTATCGCATGATCGCCAAATTTGCCGGGTACCGGTTTGTCGGTGTGCCGCTGGATGCCCGGGATTTTTCCCTGGATGCCGATATCATGCTGCAGGCCATTCTGCGAGAACAGCCGGCCATTGTTTTTATTGCCCACCCCAACAATCCGACCGGTAATCTGGTCGATCCCGGTCTTATCGAAGAGATCGCAGCGACGGCGCCTGGGCTGGTGGTCATCGACGAAGCCTATGGCCCGTTCACCCATTCGAGCTTCCTGGGACGTGTCGGAGAGTGGCCGAACCTGGTGGTGATGGGCACGGTGTCGAAGCTGGGTTTGGCCGGATTGCGGCTCGGTTTTCTGGCCGGTCCGCAACCCTGGGTCGACGAATTCGACAAACTGCGCCTGCCTTACAACATCAACGTCCTGACCCAGGCCACCGCCCGCTTCGCCCTGGAGCATATGGATGAATTCCGGCGCCAGACAGCACTGATCTGCGAGGAGCGAGCCCGCGTGATTGCGGCACTGGAACAGCAGCCGGGAGTCACCGTTTACCCAAGTGAAGCCAATTTCGTGCTGTTCCGGGTACAGAAGCCCGGAGCGCCGGAGGTGGTTCAGGGACTCAGGGAACGCGGTGTGCTGATCAAAAGCATGCACGGGGCGTCGCCGCTGCTGGACAACTGTCTGCGCACCACCGTGGGCACGGCGGAAGAGAATCTGCAGTTTCTGTCCGCGCTCGCAGACGTCATCGGCAAGGCATAAAAAAACCCCGGTGTTGCGACCGGGGTTCGGGATTTTGTGTTGGCCTGATCAGACGAACAGGCAGATATCCGACTGGCCGGCAAATTCGAAGAACGTGGCTGCGCCACCGTACTCGATCCCGTCGATAAAGTCCGAATTCTGGTAGTCAAACAGATCTACGGTCATCTGACAGGCGATCATTTTGACTTCGGCTTCCAGGCACAGATCGCGCAGTTCCTCAACGGACGCGACCCCCTTCTTTTTCATCTTTGCCTTCATCATGGTGGTCATCATGCCCTGCATGCCCGGTAGGGCCTGGAGCATTACCGGCATCGGCATGGGCATCGGCATGCCCGGATTGCCGAGCGAGGTGACCTTCAAATCCAGTTTTTTGCGCAGCAGTTGGAGACCGTAGAAGGTGAAGAAGATCTGCGATTCGTAACCCAGCGCGGCAGCCGTGGAGGCGAGGATAAAGGGCGGATAGGCCCAGTCCAGACTCCCCTTGGTTGCGATAATGGCCAGTTTTTTGTCCGACATGGGCGGACCCTCCAAAGTTTTCAGATGACGTTCTAATCAGCTCTTCTTGATCATGAAGACGAATTTGCCGTCCTCTTCACCCGACTCAAGCAGCGGGTTTCCGGTCTGTTTGGCGAAGGCATCAAAATCCTTGACCGAACCCGGATCGGTGGCAACGATGCGCAAAATCTGACCGGCGGCCATTCCGGCCAGGGTCTTTTTCGCGCGCAGAATTGGCAGAGGGCAGTTCAGGCCGGATGCATCCAGCTCTTGATCGTAAGCGGACATGGCGTACTCCTCGATTGCTAACTCAGGATATTAGAATACAAGACAACTCTTATATGATAATCCTTACAGCGAGACAACCCTGGCCGTGCGCTCCGCGGGGGGGTGTGGTAAATATAAATAAAAAACAAATAGATATGCGTATATCCCAAGATGGGTATATGGGCTGCGACCGGGTATTGATGCACCGTTGGGGTGCGAATGGAAACAACTCGTTACAATGCGGCAGGGAGTCGCAGGACCAATCAAGCGTCAAACGACCATGGTGTGGGGAAGGGTTCAATGAATTGGTGCGGTAGTGCCTTCAGGTTGGCAATAGGCGGCGTGCCACGGCGTCGCAGATGGGCGCTGGGCGTGCTGCTCGTGGCGCTGCCCTGCCTGGTCCAGGCGCAGTCCGTGGCCCTGCCCGACATGGGGGATTCATCCGCCGGCGCGCTCTCGACCGCCCAGGCCAACCGGATCGGTGCCGAAATAATGCGCCAGTTGCGGTCCCGGCAGCTGCTGCTGAACGATCAGGTGGTGGCGCAGTACATCGAATCCCTGGGTCAGAATCTCGCGTCATTTACCGGAGACGTGGAGCGTGACTACACGTTCTTCGTGATGAACGACGGCTCCATCAATGCCTTTGCTGCGCCCGGTGGCTACGTGGGAGTGAATGCCGGGCTGATCCGTGCCGCGCGCACCGAAAGCGAGTTGGCCAGTGTCATCGCCCACGAAATCGCCCACGTCAAACAGCGCCACCTCGAACGGGCGACCGAAGCGGCTTCGGGCATGCAGATTCCGCTGGCGGCGGCAGTGCTGGCCGCCATATTCCTGGGCGGAAGCGTGGATGTTACCGAGGCCGCCCTGGCGACGGCGATCGCCGGCACCCAACAGGCACAGATCAACTTCACCCGCTCCAACGAGCGGGAGGCCGACCGGCTCGGCATGCAACTGTTGGCCGAAGCCGGCTACGATCCGGCGGGGATGGCGGCCTTTTTCGAAAAACTGCAGCGCGCCTCCAGCCTCTACGGCGGCGAGGTCTACGAATTTCTGCAGACCCATCCCATCACCACCGACCGGATTGCCGAGGCACGCGACCGGGCGACCCGTTACGCCACCTCCCGACGGTTGGACAGCGACACCTTCGAACTGGTGCGAGAGCGGATTCAGGTCCTGATGGCGGACGATCCGGGGACCGCAGTGGCCCAATTCACCAAGGCCCTGCAAGAGACCCCCGAATCACTGCCTCTGCGCTATGGCCTGACCGTCGCCCATCTGCGGGCCGCCCACTGGAACGAGGCGCTGATCGAGGCCCGGGCCCTGGTCCGGCAACGGCCGGAAACCGTACTCTTCTGCATGGCACTGGCGGAGGCGCGGCGGGGCGCGGGAGAGGTCAAAGGTGCGCTCGAGGCGCTGTCGGGAATGCTCGATCTCTATCCGGCCCACCGGCCGTTGCGGCTGCTGGAGAGCGAGCTGCGGATCCAGGGCGGAGATCCCTCCACGGCACGCAAGGTGCTGTTGGATCTTGTCCGGCAACGGGGCGACGACCCGATCGCGTTTCAGTTGCTGGCCACGGCAGTCAGCAAGCTCGGTGAGGAGCGACTGGCCCACTACTATCTGGCCCAGCAACAGTATGCCCTCGGCAACCGCAGCGAAGCGCTGCGCCAGGTCGAGAACGGCCTCAAACTGGATGGGGCCAGCAGCTACGAATCCGCCCTGCTCACCGCCCTGAGGGACCAGCTGCGTGAGGAGGCCGCGCGCCTGCCCAAACCGGAACGGCCCAAGGAGGGGCACTAGGTGTCGTGCCGGGCATTCTGGTGGTTGCCTCTACTGCTCGGCAGTCTCTGTGGGCAGGGATGGGCGGCGGATACCGAAGTGACCATCGGCGTACTCAGCCACCGCGGCGACGCCACCACGTTGCGGATGTGGGCACCCACGGCTGACTATCTGAGCAGCCAGATTCCGGGTCACCGCTTTACCGTGCGTCCACTCGATTTTGAGGCGGTCAATCCCGCTGTCGCGTCGGGGGGTATCGATTTTGTCCTGGTCAATCCCGGCATCTACGTCAACCTGGAGGTGGCCTACGGCGTGGCGCGCATCGCCACCCTCAACAACCGTCGCCGGGATGTGCCCTACAACATCTTCGGCGGGGTGCTGTTTACCCGCGCCGACCGGGCAGATCTCAATACCCTGGAGGATCTCCGCGGCCGGACCCTGCTGGCTGTCGATGAGACGTCGCTGGGGGGATTCCAGATGGCATGGCGCGAAATGCACCAAGTGGGCATTAATCCCTATCGTGATCTGGGCGGGCTGGAATTTGCCGGCACTCACGACGCAGTGGTGATGGCGGTCCGCCGCGGACAGGTCGATGTGGGTACCGTTCGCACCGATATTCTGGAACGCATGCAGGCCTCAGGTGACATCGAGCATACGGATTTCAAGATCATCAACCCGATTCCCAGCCAGGAGTTCCCCTTTGTGCACAGCACCCGGGTCTATCCGGAGTGGCCCTTTGCCAAAGCGGCGCATACCGCCACCTCATTGGCCCATGCCGTGGCCGTGGCGTTGCTGCAGATGCCGGCCAATCATTCCGCTGCGCTCGCTGGTCAATATGCGGGGTGGACTGTGCCACTGGACTATCAGCCGGTACACGAACTGTTCAAGGAGTTGAAGATCGGCCCCTACCGCGAACTCGGGCGGGTGACGCTGGCGGATACGGTACGCGAATATCGGGTGGTCATCCTGCTGGCCGTCGCTCTGCTGCTGTCGCTGACAACACTCCTGTTGCTGGTCTGGCGGTTCAACAGAACGCTGCAACAGGCGAAACGTGGTCTGGAGCAGCAGCACGAACTGATCCTGAAATCGGTTGGGGATGCGATCATCGGGGTCGATACCAGCGGTAACGCCACGTTCATGAATCCGGCAGCGGAAAAACTGGTGGGCTGGGAGGCCGACCAGCTGATCGGCCGCAATCTGCACGAAGTGCTGCATCACACCCGCGGCGACGGTACTCCCCACCCCGCCGAACAGTGCCCGGTCTACACCACCTTTCGCGAAAACCAGCCGCAGTTTGTGGAGGAGGATCTGTTCTGGAAGCGCGACGGCAGCGCGTTTCCCGTGGAGTATCTCAGCTCGCCCGTACAGGATCTGGCCGGCCAGGTGACCGGCGCGGTGGTGGTGTTCCGCAATCTCACGGAACGCAAGCGGGCAGAGGAAGAGGCGCACCAGCACCGCTCGGAACTGGCCCATGTGGCGCGTCTTTCCACCATGGGCGAGCTGGCTTCGGGGATCGCCCACGAACTCAACCAGCCGCTGGCGGCCATCAGCAATTTCACCAGCGGCTGCATCCGCCTGCTGCGCTCGGGCAAGTGGCGAGACGAGCAGCTGCTGGCCGCCATGGAGTCAGCTTCCGGGCAGGCGCAACGGGCGGGCCGGATCATTCGCGAGCTGCGCCATTTCATTCGCAAGGAGGAGCCCAAGCGCGAGACGCTCGACCTGAACCAACTGGTGCGCTCGGTGGCCGTGCTGCTGCAGCCCGAAGTGCGGCGGGCCGATGTGCGGCTGGATCTGCATCTGGACGATACGCTGCCACCGGTCAGCGTCTATGGTATCCAGATCGAACAGGTGATTCTCAATCTGGCACGCAACGCCATCGAATCGATGACGGATCAGCCCGGGTGGGAGCGCAATCTCACCATCGTCACCGCGCAGCCGGACTATGGGATGGTGGCGGTGCAGGTGAGTGACACCGGCCCGGGCATACCTTCTCAGGTGATGGGGCGGCTGTTCGAACCCTTTTTCACCACCAAGGGGACCGGCATGGGGCTGGGTCTGTCGATCAGTCACGGGATCATCTATTCGCACGGCGGCGAGTTGCGTGCCGCCAACCGCCCATCCGGCGGGGCGGAGTTTGTCATCGAGTTACCGGTAGCGGAGGATGTCGTTGAGCAAGCCATCTGAACCACGTGTCTATGTGGTGGACGACGACGAGGCGGTGCGCGATTCGCTCAAGTGGCTCATCGAATCCGTCGGACTGCAGACCACCTGCTTCGCTTCGGCCGATGAGTTTCTGCAGCACTGCTCACCGGAAGCCCCGGGCTGCCTGGTGCTCGATATCCGGATGCCCGGTCTCAGTGGCCTGGAGTTGCAGGAACGCATGACCCAGCGAGGTTATACGCTGCCCCTCATCTTCATCACCGGACATGGGGACGTGAGCATGGCGGTGCGGGCCCTAAAGGCGGGCGCCTTCGATTTTCTGGAAAAACCGTTTGGTGATCAGACACTGCTCGACTGCGTGCAACAGGCGTTGCGCCGGGATCATGATTCCCGCAACAAACTGGGCAACCTGGTGCAGCTGCAGGCGCGCCACGAAACCCTGACTCCGCGGGAGCGGGAGGTGATGGGCCTGGTGGTGGATGGTCATTCCAACCGCCAGATTGCCGAGCACCTGCGGGTCAGCCAGAAGACCGTGGAAGCGCATCGCGCCAAGGTGATGGAAAAAATGCAGGCCGACTCGTTGTCGGAACTGGTGCGCATGGCGGTGCATCTCAACGAAACGCCCAATTCCGTGTACTAGGTATTTACCCTAACAAGACACCGGTACTCCCCAATTCCCTTTTGCCGTCGGCTGTAATACAACATGCCCATAGCAAGTAAACCTGACCCGAATCAGGAGATTCCATGCCAGGCGTTGCGGTAGTCAATGCTGCTAAAGTATAGCTGGAAGTGAAACCGGAGCCGGAGGGCAAATCCCCCGAGTCTCAATAACGAAATCAACGAGTCTTGGACTCATCACTGGAGGGTAAAACATGCGGCGAATCGCCTTGATACTGGCACTTCCCCTGTTGTGGGTAGTGGGGATTACGCAACCGCAATCCGTGGATGCGGCTGCCCACATGACCGATGCCGTCAAGGAAGGCAAATCCATCGCGTTCAACCGGCGGAAAGGCAACTGCCTCTCCTGTCACGCGATTGAAAACGGGGAATCGCCCGGCAACTTTGGTCCTCCGCTGGTGAGTATCGCCAACCGGTTTGCCAGCAAATCGGCACTGCGCGCCCGCATCTGGGATGCCACGTCGCTCAATCCCACCACGGTGATGCCACCGTTCGGCAAGCACAAAATCCTGACCGACAAGGAAATTGATCTGATTGTCGAGTACATCTGGTCACTGTAACGGCTTCAGCGGGGAGCGTTCGCCGCTCAGAGCGCGAAACTCCCAGGAGAGAAACGATGAAACGAGTATTGATGATTTCAGGAATGGCCCTGGCGCTGGCCGGTGGCGTGGTGCTGGCCAGCCCGGAAAGCGACCTGCGTGATTTTCGCACCATGTACCAGAAGAAATTTCCGCAGGTACCGTTGCAGGAGT
>JBNLBB010000023.1:0-28554 GCA_050302415.1 Gammaproteobacteria bacterium
ATGATTTTGGCGACTCGGTCGATTTCGTCTCCTGGTACGCCAACATGAGCCAGCGTAAATTGGGCATCTCGAAGTGGGATCCGTACAAGCAGTATCTTGCCTACCATGAGGGCCATGGCGGCTTCCGGTCGGGTTCCTACAAAAGCAAATCGTGGCTGCTGGCAGTCGCCAGGAAGGTGGATCAGCGGGCACGACAGTACGGTGCACAGTTGGCCAAATGCCGGGAAGAGCTGGAGAGCAACCGCTCGCTCTGGCCATTTTGACCGTTGGGCAGGCACATTGGCCGGTGTGTGATCCTGGGTGACCAGTTGCAATCTGGCACCGATCGGGTACATTCCGCGCTTGCTGTGAGACGAAGAGCATCCTTGGAGATAGAGCTATGGCCGAAACGGTAGAACAACTGACTGTCGCCTACAGCGAGGCTGGGCAGGAACTGGTGCGCGAACTGGACAAGGTGGTGTTATCCAAGGGAGCCTGGGCCACCCTTCTGTTCCGCTACCAGGATTTCGACAATTCGAAGCAGGACTTCGGACCGGAGAAGTACACGATTCGCCGGTACCAGAAACGCAATGGACAATACATGCAGAAGTCCAAGTTCAACATCTCCAGCAAGGATCAGGCGCTTCAGATCATCAATGCGCTACAGAAATGGACCGCGGAGTGATGCGGGCTAGCGGCGCCAGATCATAATCCAACGCCAGATATTGAGCAGACCGGCCAACGAACCGGCCACATAAGTCAGGGCACAGGCCCGCAGAATGCTCCGGGCGCAATCCACATCCGGACCTTGCAAATAGCCGCCCCGCTCCAGAATGGGCAGCGCGCGGTTGAAACTGGCATCCCACTCCACCGGCAGGGTGATCAGGTGCACCACCAGTGCGGCACCCAGACTCAGCAATCCGACGGCCAGCATGGCGGCACCTGCCGAAGGTGCGCGGGTCAATGCCGTGACCAGCGGCATGGCCGCAATCACTACCGCCCCCCCTTTCTCCACAAACTGGGCAAACACAATCAGCCGGGTGCGCAACGACAGCGGCGCAAACCCCTGGGCATGTTGGATCGCGTGGCCCACCTCGTGGGCAGCGACGACCATCGCGGTGAGTGATCTGCGCTCAGCCACCTCGGAGGTCAGCCCGACGGTACGGCTCTCCGGGTTGTAGTGGTCACCGGAGTCGGTCGCCTCAACCGTGACGCCGGAAAGTTTGAGCTGGGAGATCAGGTGCTGCGCAAACTGAGCGCCGGTTCCGGGAATGTCCTGCCGTTCGGAACGATACTTCCGGAGCACCTGGCGGGCCCACAGTGATGGACCGAACAGGACGGCGATGATGAGGGTTCCCAGCAGTAGATAGGCCATATCGGGTTCCTGCGGGTGGCGCGGGTTGGTACTCTGTTAGAGTCGAAATTGTAACCTCGGTACAGACGGGAGCAGCAGGTGCGGCAGGGTGAATTCAAGGCATTGGGTCCGGCGGGTTTCCATCGAATCGCCTATACGGAGTGGGGAGACCGCGAGAACCCGAATGTGGTGATCTGCTGTCATGGGCTGACGCGTAACAGCCGTGATTTTGATTCCCTCGCGGCCGCCATTTGTGATCGCCATCGGGTTCTCTGCCCGGACGTGGTGGGGCGGGGCGCCAGTGACTGGCTGGTGGACAAGTCGCACTATGGCTATCCACTCTACGTCAGTGACATGGCCGCACTCATTGCGCACACCGGCGCGGACTCCGTGACCTGGATAGGTACCTCCATGGGTGGGTTGATCGGCATGATGCTGGCCGCCCAGCGCAATACACCGATCAGCAGGCTCCTGCTCAACGACATCGGCCAGTTTATTCCCAAAGCCGCCTTGGAACGCATTGTTGCCTATACCGGAACCGATCCCGAATTCGATTCCCTGGACGCCCTGGAACGCTATCTGCGAAGCGTTCACGCCCCATTCAACCCATTGCGTGACGAGCACTGGCAACACCTGGCGCGTCACAGTGCGCGCCAGGGTGAGCGGGGCAAACTGCGGTTAGCCTACGATCCGGGCATCGTGAACCCCATGAAAAACCAGGTGCTGGAGGATATCGATCTCAGTCCGCTGTTTGCCCAGGTGGTCTGTCCGGTGTTGCTGCTGCGCGGTGAGCATTCGGATGTTCTTCCCGCACGGACCGCGGCGGAGATGCGATCAGGTCACGTGAAACTTGTGGAACTTCCCGAGGTGGGACACGCTCCCATGTTCATGCAGGAAGCGCAGATTGCGCTGGTCAATGAATGGCTGGACAGTGGGTGCTGATCTGTCGTTTAATCAGACAATTACCGTGGGTTTATAACAAGTCGGATTAGTGGAAATGATCAGTCAGACAAATTCGGCGCCGAAAACGGGGGTGGCCAGTGTCGATGCCGAACACGGTATGCTGTTCGGCATTCTCCAGGCGGTTTCGGACAGCTTTGACTTGAATCTGGGCAAGGAGGCTGTGCTCAACATACTCGATCGCCTGCACGAGTTCACCAAAGCGCATTTCCTGACTGAAGAGACGCTGATGCAGCTCTATGATTTTCCCGAGTACGAGCGACACCAGAAGCAGCATCAGGGACTGCTGGAGCAATTGGAGAAGTTTCGGATGGATTTTGCCGAGGGTTGGTTCGTAGACAGTGACCAGTTCGTCAGCAATCTCCGGGAATGGTTTTTTCAGCACGCCTCCAGCGCTGACCAGACCATGGGGGAGTACCTCAAGGGATGTGGCGTCATCGGCCACTGAGCAACTTGTCCCGGGTGGCGAAATCGGCGTCCACCAAACTGATGACTGCCTGTCTGCCGGTTAAGACCCAATACCCAAACCCTGCTGCGCGCACACTCTTTGTGTTTGCTCCGGTCTATCCTTGTAACGTATCCCCGGTTGTTTCCTGCAACCGTGGGGTGGAAAAAGAGATTGGCAGGGTGTCGTAGTCATGGATCAACTGGCGGAACCGCAACTGAGCAAAGCGACCTACGATTGGTCGGTGCGGGCGTTTTCCACCATCAAGCGCCTGCTCTCCATCAATATCAAACTGCACCACGAAGTCGGTCAGGTGGATGCCGGTGACATTTTCCTGTTCAACCACTTTGCCCGCTTTGAAACCTTTATTCCGCAGTACCTGATCCACCAGACCTGCGGTGCCTATTGCCGCTCGGTGGCCGCGGCCGAGTTTTTCGAAGGGGATGACGCGTTTGCCAACTTTCTCTGGAGTGTGGGCGCGGTTCCCAACAACCATCCCCGACTGCTGCCGTTGCTGGCCGAGGAGATTCTGCATGGGAGAAAGGTGGTGGTGTTTCCCGAGGGCGGCATGGTCAAGGACCGGCGGGTGTTCGATCAACGGGGGCGTTACAGCATCTATTCGCCGACCGCAAAGCAGCGGCGCAAACACCACAGCGGTCCGGCGGTGCTGGCCCTGGTACTCGATTTTTTCAAAATCATGATGCGTCGTGCCGAAGAGCAGGGCGATCTCGACGTGGTGGAGCGCTGGGCCGAGCAACTCAGGTTTGAAACTCTGTCCGAGTTTCTGGATGCTATCAGCAGACCGACGAGCATTGTCCCGGCCAATATCACCTTCTACCCCATCCGGGTTGGCGACAATCTGCTGCGCCAGGGCGTCACCCTGTTCAACCGGAAATTGAACCGCCATTTCTCTGAAGAGTTGATGGTGGAGGGGAACTTGCTGCTCAAGCACACGGACATGGATATCCGCCTTGGCAATCTGATCTATCCCGCGTACCGCTGGCGCTGGTGGGATCAATTCATGGCGCGGCGGTTTTACCGGAGCATCACCAGCTTCGACCAGCTGTTTGACATGCGTCGCCAGTCGGGCCATTGGGATCAAAAGGGCTTTGTCTATCTGATCCGGAGAAAAGCATCGCGATTGCGTGACGAATACATGCACAGGATCTATGGTGAAACCACCATCAACCTCAGCCACCTGGCCTCATCGGTTATTCTGGGCTTGATGGAGCAAGGACGGACTCTGATCTCACAGGACGAGTTTCACCGCACTGTCTATCTGGCGCTCAAGAAGGCGCAGGAGGAGGGCGAAATCCATCTGCACCGAAGTCTGTGCAATCCCGACTTTTATACGGGATTGCTGACGGAACGGACGATTCGTCTGGAGCAGTTTTTCACAACCATTGCAAACATGGGATTGGTCGAACAGAGTGAAGAGCACTACCGGTTTCTACCCAAACTGTGCGAATCACACGAGTTCGATGATGTGCGGCTCAACAATCTGGTGGAGGTGTACGCCAACGAAGGGGCGCCGGTCCCGGCAGTGGGGCGCGCCGTGGCGCATGCCATGAAGACCGTGAACAGCATCTCCGCCCGGGAGTTCGCATTGCTGCGCTTTGACGACGAGCGCATTGCCTTGCGTGCGGATCGAGCCGCTTTCTCCAAGGAACGGCATAAGAAAATCAACGACCTCGAGACTGCGACGGCCGATCCGGCACCCTATTTGGAAGTACCGCATGGCGCCACCTGTGGTGTGGTTCTGGTGCACGGTTTTCTCGCCAGTCCGGCAGAGTTGCGTGAATTTGGCAACGAGTTGCTGCAGCGGGGCATCGCGGTGGTGGGCGTGCGTCTGCGCGGCCATGGCACCTCACCCTGGGATTTGCGACAACGCAACTGGGAGGAGTGGCTGGAATCGGTGCGTTGTGGCTACGAAACACTCAAACCTTTTGTTGAACGGTTGGCCATTGTCGGCTTTTCCACGGGTGGGGCGCTCGGCCTGCGCCTGGCAGCGGAAACTCCGGAGCGCCTGATGGGCGTGGTGTCCGTGTCCGCGCCCATCGTGTTCCGCAACAAAAAGCTGATGTTTGTACCGCTGATCTATGGCCTAAACCGGATCGTCCGTTGGGTTCCCGCCCTCGAAGGGGTGCGCGTATTCGAGCCCAATGAACCAGAGCATCCGGAGATCAACTATCGGCACATACCCATTCGGTCCCTCTATGAGCTGATGAAATTTCGCGACGACTATCCGGCTCACTTACCGCAGGTCGCAAGCCCGGCGCTGGTGCTTCAGGGTGACAACGACCCGGTGGTCGATCCGCAGAGCGCCCAGCTCATCCTCGAAAAAATCGGCAGCAGAGACAAGGAGCTGGTACTCATTCCCGCTGCACGCCACGGCATCTTGAACGAAAACATCGGCCAGACCCGCACCGCCATCCACCAGTTTCTGGACCGGGTGTTCAGCACTGACGCCAGCAGCACCGCCTAGGCGGTGTCAGATCCAATCGGCACTGAGTGGAAAAAAAAGACCCGCACAGGGTGTGCGGGTCAATCCTCGTTTTAGTATCGAGGAGGAGGGTACTAGGCGATACGCACCTTCACATAGGCGCCAGGTGCGTCTTCAATCGGTTTGAGTTTGCCGTCGCCGGGCTCACGCGCAGGAACCTGCTTGCCACCAGCGTAGGCCTTCACCCACTTGTCCCAATCCAACCACCAGGAACCTTCGTTCTTGGCGGCGCCGTCGAACCACGCTTCCGGTTCTGCCGGCAGCTCTTCGTTGGTCCAGTAGCCGTACTTCTTCTTGGTGGGCGGGTTGATGACACCGGCGATATGGCCGGAGCCGCCCAGCACAAAGCGGACTTTGCCACTGGTGAGCGAAGTGCCCGAGTAGGTCGACTGCCAGGGTGCAATGTGGTCCTCAATGGCGGACAGGAAGTAGATCGGGGTTTTGATCTTGGCAAGGTCAATCGGCACGCCGTCCAGAGTCAGACCGCCCACCTGGCGCAGCAGGTTGCGCTGGTACATGTTGCGCAGGTAGTAGCTGTGCATCTTGGCCGGCATGCGCGTGGAATCGGAGTTCCAGTAGAGCAGGTCGAATGGGAACGGCTCCTTGCCCATCAGATAGTTGTTGATGAAGAAGGACCAGACCAGGTCGTTGGCACGCAGCATGTTGAAGGTGGTGCCCATGGCCGACCCGTCCAGGTAGCCCTTTTCGTTCATCCGTTCTTCCAGCAGACGGATCTGCTCTTCGTCGATGAACACTTCCAGCTCGCCCGGCTCCTTGAAGTCGACCAGGGTGGTGAAGAAGGTTGCACTCTTGATGCGGTCATCCTTTTTCGCGGCCATGTAGGCCAGAGTGCTCATCAGCAGCGTTCCGCCCAGGCAGTAGCCTATGGCGTTGACATCGGTTTCACCGGTGGCCTTTTCAATGGCATCCAGCGCGGCGAGCGTGCCTTCGAGCATGTAGTCCTCGAAGTTTTTATCGCCCAGTTTCTCGTCCGGATTGATCCAGGAGATGACGAAGACCGTCTGGCCCTGGTCGACACACCATTTGATGAAGGAGTTTTCCGGTTGCAGGTCGAGAATGTAGAACTTGTTGATCCACGGCGGCACGATCAGCAGCGGACGTTTGCGCACGGTTTCCGTGCTGGGAGTGTACTGCAGCAGCTGGATCAGATCGTTCTGAAACACCACCTTGCCGGGAGTGGTCGCAATGTTTCGGCCGAGCTCGAAGGCTTCCAGGTCGGTCATCTTGATCAGCAGCTTGCCTTTGCCGCGCTCCAGGTCGTCCAGCAGATTGGACAGGCCGTTGAGCAGGTTCTGGCCACCGCTTTCCACGGTTGCACGCAGGACTTCCGGATTGGTCAGCACAAAGTTGGTGGGCGACAGGGCATCCACGAACTGGCGGGTGAAAAAGTCCACCTTCTTGGCAGTCACTTCATCCATGCCCTCGATTTCGCGGACCGTGGTCAGCACCCACCGCGCGGTCAGCAGGTACGCCTGCTTGATGAAGTCAAAAAAGAAATTCTCCTGCCAGTCTTCGTGACGGAAGCGGCGATCGTTGGTCTGCGCCAACGCTTCGCCGCCGAACATGGCAAGCGCCGTGTTCTGCCACAGGCCGACGCAATCCTGCCACAGGGCAAGCTGGGCACCGATCATGTTGGCCGGATTGGCCATCAGCTTGGTGGTCATCTCTACAAAGGCGTTGCCGACGCTGGACATGTCCGACATGCCCATGCTGCTGTCGGCGCCTTGGCGCTTGAGATACTCCAGCACCAGCTTGCGGCTCTTTTCGGCGATGTTCGCCACCGTCATCGAAACTTCGATGGGATTCGGCAGGTTGATCGGTTTGGCGGTCTGTTCACTCATGGTCAGAAGTTCCCGTGTCCCGCACTTAACCCTTGGCTTGTTCGACCATGGCGTTCAGTTCCGCCATGCCCTGTTCGATACGCTGCTGAATGGTGGCGAATGCATCGTTGTTGGACTTGGAGACCATTTCCGCCAGCTCGCGCATGTTGGCCAGCGCCTGTTCAAAAGCGGTACGCATCAGTTCGGACTGCTTAACCGACAGCTCCTGCGGGGATTTGACGGCGGCCAGCTGCTGCAGGGCGGCGGTGGCTTCACTCACGGAGCTCTGCAGGATCTGGGCCTGGCGCTGAGCCAGTGCCTGGTAACCTTCCCAGACCGCGCGATGGGCGTTGTTCAGCGCTTCGATGTTTTTCTGCTGCGCATTGATGATTGCGGAAGTGTCGAAGCCCGGGATTTGGATGTTTTCGAAAATTTTCGAAAAATCAAAAAGTTCGGCGGATGATTTGGTGCCTTTTTTGGCCATGTGCGTACCCTCGAGTGATGTGGAATGCTGCGGCGCAGCAAGGTTGCAGAAATTCTGGGTCAGGGAGCGGCTTTTGTCAATCAAAAAAATGCTGCAGCGCAACAATTCATGAGTTGGATCAATACCGGAGATGTACACCCGGGAGGGTTCACCCTGCATAAATAAAAATGATACCCCCCATAATCAATGTTGTTTTATTGCGGCTTTCCGCATAGAATCTTCGCCCCGGATTCTTCGCAATCTGTGCCAACCCTTAACTGAGGATCGCGACATGAAGGTAACTGTTCTTGGTGCTGCCGGTGGTATCGGTCAGCCGCTTGCCCTGCTTCTGAAAAACTCCCTCCCGGCCGGTTCCGAATTGGCCTGCTACGACGTCAACCCGGTGGTTCCGGGCGTGGCCGTTGATTTGAGCCACATCCCGACTGCAGTGAGTGTGAAAGGGTACGGCAAGGATGACCTGGCAGACGCTATGGCCGGTAGCGACGTCGTCGTGATTCCCGCCGGTGTGCCGCGTAAGCCGGGCATGACCCGCGATGACCTGTTCAACGTGAACGCCGGCATTGTTCGTGATCTGGTGGCCACCGGCGCCAAGGCTTGCCCCAACGCCTACTACTGCATCATCACCAACCCGGTGAATTCCACAGTGCCCATCGCGGTGGAAGTGCTGAACAAGGCGGGCATCAACGGCAAGAAGCAGGTGTTCGGCGTGACCACCCTGGACGTGATCCGCTCCAAGACCTTCGTCGCAGAACTGAAGGGTCTGGATCCCGTCGCCACCGAAGTGACCGTGATCGGCGGCCACAGCGGCAACACCATCCTGCCGCTGCTCTCCCAGGTCAAGGGCGTGAGCTTCACCGACGACGAACTCAAGATGCTGACCCCGAAAATCCAGAATGCCGGCACCGAAGTGGTCGAAGCCAAGGCCGGTGGCGGATCTGCCACACTCTCCATGGCCGAAGCCGGTGCCCGTTTCGCCATCTCACTGGTCAACGCTTTGCAGGGCAAAGAAGTGGTCGAGTGCTGCTATGTGGCGGTGGAAGGCCAGAAGAGTGAATACTTCGCACAGCCGGTCCGTCTGGGCAAGAACGGGATCCAGGAGATCCTCTCCTATGGTGCCATCAGTGCCTACGAGCAGGAGCTGTTCGATGCCATGATTGACGAACTGAACGGCAACATCAAAAAGGGTATCGAGTTCGCCAACGCGGGCTGATTCCCGTCCGTTCGAAGAAAAAACCCGGCCCAGGCCGGGTTTTTTTATGCCTCCGATGTCTGTGGCAAATAGCGTGCTTTCAGTCGCGTGGTGTCGCGCCGGACCATCCGGCGATACAGCAGCACAGCACCTGCGATCAAGCCCAGGTTGAACAGGCCGGCCAGCCCATAGAGCCATGGCGACATCTTGGGCGCCGCAGATTCACCCTGGGGCTCCGCTGGCGTCGGCAGCGCCGTCGGCGGAGCGACCGCGTCATGTGGCGCTGAACGCATGGCGTGAATGTCGGGAAGACGGGTACGAAATACCTGACCATCCGGTGAGCGCCCGCTCAACGTCATGTGAATGGAATACTCACCCATGCCGCGGTCTTCGATTTCCAGATCGGGAAGCCTTCCCGATGTGCCGCTCAGGGGAAGTTCAACGGTCGAGCGGTTCGGCAGCGTGACGCTTGCCTCCACCCGGAGCGAATCGACGTTCGCAGCCTCCTGGTCGACCACAAACTGTACCCGGTGTTTGGTGCTTGCGCCGCCGGCCCATTCGAAGCGCGCTTTGACCGGGCTCCGGATGACCCGCACACTCCTGCGCACTTCGCGCTGGAAGGTAGGTCCGGTGGCCACGATGGAGAAGTTCAGCAGACCGGGATCCGATCCCACCGAAACCTCACCGGTAAACAGATCGCCGGAGCGCGTCAGGGGCGTCGGCCGGGCATCGGTGCGGTCCAGCGGTGTCACGCTGACTGACAGCGTATCCAGCAGCTTGGGGTCGGCAAGCGGGCGGTCACCTTCCCACAGGGTAGCCTGAAATTGGAGCCGTTGCCCGGTGACGGCGCTGGCAGGCAGATCGGCCACCTCCAACTGCAGGCGGCTGCTGATCATGATCCGGGCGTCGCCCTTGCCCCCATCACTGAGCTGCCACGTTCCCGTACCCGGTTGCCGGACGGTCACCAGATCAAATCCGGGCTCCTGCCTGACAACCACCCTGGCTTTGGGGTCAGACTGCTGGATGGGTTTGCCGGATTGGTCGGTCAATCGGGCGACGGGTGCATTCTCGCCGTGGAAAATGATGGCCAGCAGCTCCTCGGTCGATGCATCCACAATGAACTTTCCCTCCGCCAGCGGAAGTTGGTTGCGCCCCACGATCTGGTCAAACAGGCGCAGGAAGGCAGGGACCAGCTGCTCAGCACTGGCGACCGGCAGGTAGAGGGCGTCGGTTCCGGCACTGATCAGGGAGAGCAGTTCCCTATCCACCTGGTCGGAGAGGCCGATGGTGTGAAGGTGGACCATCTGGCTCGCCAGGTGTGGGAGCAAGGATTCAATAATGTGAGATCGGGCCCGTTCATTGGCCTGAGCGTTGCGCGCTTCCACGTCGACCTTGCCGTCGGTCAGCAGAATGACGGATCGGTTGTCGTGCTGCCAGTTGCCAGTGGCGCTTTCCAGCGCGTCACCGATGTTGGTGCGTTGACCGCGGGCGTGGATCTGGGTGCTGCCGACCACTGCATTGGCGCGCCAGAAGGTATTGGCCGGACCGAGGGGGACCAGGGGTTCCGTTGTTCCGGAGAATAGCCAGATCCCGCCCCGACACTCTGGCGGCATCAGTTGCGAGAACAGTCGGACCGCCGGCGCCCGAAGATTATCGGGATCGGTGTGGCGCATGCTGCCTGATACATCCACCAGCACCCGCAGGTCGCACCCCGATTTTCTGGACGATGCCTGGGCCGGATGCAGCAGGAGGGTGGAGAGCAGGAGTGCAAGCAGCAACCGGTTCATGACCGCGTGGCCGTGGCATTGTTCTCTAGAGGTGCTTCCGGTGGCTCCTCAACCTCCCAGTCGATGGGAAAATCGGGTTCGTCCAGCGGCGCTTCGTCGTTTGATGACGGCGGCAGCTCCGAATCTCCGGAACCGCCGGCGAGCGGTGCATCGCCATCGTCTGAATCCGTATTCAGCTCGATGAGCGGGAGTTCATCGTCGGTACCCAGCAGGTCGCGCAGGCGGACGTTTTCGGCCAGCACATTGGCGGTCTCGGTCTCCAGCTCCCGGATCCGGGCGCGTTCACCCTCCATGGCATCCTCAAGGGTGTTGATGCAGTTGCGCAGCTCCTTGATCTCGAGATTCAGTTCGCGCTTCTCCTTTTCGTAGGCTTCATCCGAGGGTTTGGCCCGCAACTCGGAGAGTTCCTTCTCCAGGTTGCGGATCTGATGGTGCAGATCGTCGAGTTCGCTCTCCAGGGTGGTGATGCACATTTCCGATTCCGCGAGCATGCGCGATACCTTGGCCAGCTCCGATTTCAGTTCCTCCGGCTCCGGCTCATCGTGTCCCTGGTCCAGGCGGTACTGGAGGCGGTTGACCATTTCGGATTGTCCGGCGAGTTTGTTGCGAAGCTCCTTCATTTCATTCTGGTTCTTGAAGAGCTGTCCGACCAGGGAACCGCGGATGGCGTCGCCCTCGAAATCCTCTTCGTAGTGGGGTGCCGGATGGGCGTTGGCATTGTTGGCGTCGGACGCGGCGCCGCGGTCGTCCAGTTGATGGAGCATTGTCTGCAGCCGACGCAATTCGGTCTCCGCGCGCATCAGATCCGATTCATGTTCGGGATCGATGAGCGCATTGCGCAATACTTCGCTGAGAATTTCGATGCTGCGGACGGAGGGCACCAGATCGTCGCTCTCGGTGGCGATGTCGGCGTCCACCAATTCCGGGATCTCCTCTTCGGTCGTTTCCTCCGGCGGCTCCGCCACCGGCGCTTCCAGGTTCTTCAGCGTTGCCAGCAGCGTCGCCTGAATCTCGTGCCAGGTGGCTTCCGTCTCCAGATTGTTGGAGATGGCATGCATCTCCTTGCCCAGCACCTGGAGGGCGATGGCGTGAACCAGGTGAGCGAGCGCTACCGGATCATCCACCTGTTTGGGGAGGGGGGTGCTGCGTCCGAACCGCTCGTCGTAAAGCGCGCGCAGATGGCGGACCATTCTGAGCACGTGTGAGGCGTGGCTTTCGCTGGTCTGGCCGGATTCGGCAGGTTTCTGTTTCTGCAGCAATTCGGCCTGACGGGCGGCAATCTGCTGCAGGTTCCGGGTGCGGCGCCACAGAAACAGCACCACGATCATCACCCCGACCAGGGCAAAGAAAAGAGTTTCCGCGAGTATCGCCAGCCATACGGCGTCGGGGTGCATGGGCCCAATTCCGATAAAGAAAGGCAGCGCAAGCCTGCCGAGACGTACTTAAACCTATAGACGTGATTCGGCACAAGCACAAGAAAGTCAGATAGTTATGTGACTTATTGCCAAAGGAATCTGAGTTCCGGTAGGGCATCTCAAGCCGACGGGAGCACCCCGCTGAGCATCTCCCGCTTGCGACCGAAACCGGGTCGACGTGTCACCTGGAATCCGCACTCTTGCAGGGTGCGGCGCACCGCGCCGGCGGCCGTGAACGTACCGAAGGTGCCTCCCGGTGTGGTGAGGCGGGCGACTGCGGCCAGTACCTGCGCGCTCCACATGTCGGGATTGGTGGCGGGATTGAATCCATCCAGGTACCAGGCGTCCACAGATGCTTGGATGGTTTCAACGGTCTGTCGGATATCGCCGTAAACCAGGGTGAGTTCGGTGGATTTGTCGAGCGGGCAGCGATGCACGCCCGGGGTGGGTGGGGGATAGGCGGCAAGCAACCGTCTACCGGGGTCGGTGAGCTCCGGCCATTGCCCCACGGCACGCTTCAGGTCGTCGCGGTGGAGCGGATAACCTTCGAAACTGATGAAGTGCAGTGACTGGCCGGGCCGCCGGCTCTGCTCCCAGAGTGCCCAGGTGCAAAGCAGGTTCAGACCGGTCCCGAATCCGGTCTCACCGATGGTAAAGCACTCTGCCGTTTGCCAGCGCTCGGGCAGACCGTTGCCTTGCAGAAACACATACCGGCTTTCCGCGGGGCCGGATCCACGGCTAAAGTACCTGTCGCCAAAGCGTGCGGAGAGCGGTTCCCCGTTCTCCCAATCGAGATCTGCGGTGGGTAGCTGGTCTGGCATGGCGCTGGCAGCTTAATTCCCCGGCCAACCGGAGGCAATCGGGTCAGTCCTCATGCACAGCACCAAGCAGTTTGTCGCATCTGTCCTGCGCGAGGCACTGGGGCTCTGTCTCGCTCTGTTCCGGATCCTTGTGCCGGTCGTCATCGTGGTTCGGCTGATGGAACTCGCCGGGTTGGTGGATCTGGTAGCCGCATGGCTGTTTCCGGTGATGCAGTCGTTGGGGCTGCCCGGTGAGGCCGGATTGATCTGGGCCACCGCCATGGTGACCAACGTCTACGGAGGTATCGCCGTGCTTGCCCCCAACCTGGATCTGACGGTAGCCGATGTGACCGCGCTCTGCGGTATGGTGCTGATTGCGCTGATCGTGACTCTTCTGCTCTTTGTACTGCGGCTGCTGGACCGGCTGGGTGTCACCGACTGGCTGCAACGGATGCTGCAGCCGCTGCTCTCCGGGCTGGGTATCGGGAGACAGGCGGCAACCCTCACGGTGGTTGGCATCACCCTGGGCATCTCCCGTGGCGGTGCCCTGTTGATGGCGGGTCGCACAGCGCGATGCGGTGGCGGCACTGGCCCTGCTGGGATTGAGCCACAGCCTGATCGAGGACACCCTGCTCATGTGGCTGCTGGGTGCGCATCTCTCCGACATACTGCTCGGCCGCGTACTGGTGACCCTGTTGCTGGTGGTGCCCTTTGTCTGGGCGCACCGGCTGTTGCTCCGGAGTGAAGCCGGCTAGCGTCCACCATCCCCGACACTTGCCAGCGTGCCCAGGGAACGTTCGATGTCGGTTCCACGTACCGGACGGCTGAGGGTGGCGTCCCGCCAGCCATTGGTACAGATCAGCGCGCGTACGTCCGGATTTTCCGCCGACTGCAGGCGATAGACGAGCCGGCTATAGAGCAGCGGATGACCTCCGTCGTCCGCAAATAACGATACCCGAACGGTGCCGCCGGGCGCCGGTCTGCCGCCATATTCCAGGGTGTGCTCGGTGTCGACGATACGGAATGCGGCGGGCCGGATGGGGGTTGGACCGGTGGCCACAGTGGCCACTTCCAGTTCGCACCACGGGCGGTAGTGATTGAGGTTGCGCAGGGGGATCGACGCGCCGTCCTGGAACCAGGTGCGGGCCCAGCCGACAGGAATTTCCACGGAGTGGTGCAGGATGAACTCACTGCTTTCCGCCAGCGGGTTTTGCGTGGCCTGCATCGGTGTGGTGGCGCACCCGCCGGTCAGAAGGCCGGCCAATGCCACAGAGAGAAACGCGGGGTGTTTCATGGTCCGTCTCCCAGGCAGGGAACATGGGCGTTTGGACCTGCGGCACAGCCACCGGTTCGGTGCGACGCTTTTTTTTCCGGATACCTTTAGAATTGGGCCATGTCCGTCCCCGCCCAACCCCTATCCGTTGATGTGGCGCCCGGGTTCCAGTCGAGCCACATTCCCCGTCGCCACAACCGCGTCATGCGTGCGATCGGATCGCTGGTACTGTCGGCGAGTGGCTGGCAAATACGCGGCCAGTTGCCGGATCTGCCACGGTTGATAGTGATCGCCGCGCCGCACACCTCCAACTGGGATTTCGTCTACGGCATGGCAGCCATGTTCCGTATGGAACTGCGGATCGGGTGGATGGGCAAGCATTCACTGTTCCGGGCCCCGTATGGCTGGCTCATGCGCTGGATGGGGGGAGTCGCCATCGACCGGCGTGCGCCCAATGGGGTGGTCGGGCAGATGGCGGAGTGTTTCCGCGAGAGTGAACGGCTGTGGATCGGGATCACTCCGGAAGGCACGCGCAAATGGGTACCGCGGTGGAAAATGGGTTTCTACCACATCGCACTGGCGGCCGGGGTGCCGGTATTGCCGGTGGCGCTCGACTACAGTTCCAAATCCATCGTACTGGGTCCGCTACTCTGGCCGGGTGGGGATTTGGTGCAGGATATGAAGGGGATTCGCTCCTTCTATCGGATCGGGATGGCGAAGGTCGCGGAGAAGTTCAATCCGGACTTCGAGATCTGAGCCGGGTACCCCTGGTGGTTGGCGCGCAAACCCGTACAATTGCGTGCTCCCGGGAGGACTGACGGCAGATGAAAGTGGTGATTGGGTGAAATTCACGGTAGACCAATTCCGTGCCTGGAAAAACAAATGCGTGACGCTGCTCGGCATGTCCGGGGTGGGCAAGACCCATGTGGCAACCCATCTGCGTCGGCACGACTGGTTTCACTACTCGGGGGACTACCGGATCGGAACCCGATACCTGGATGAGCAGATCCTGGACTTGGTCAAGGACGAGGCGATGCAGCTTCCTTTTCTGCGCGAGCTGTTGCGCCGCGACTGGATCTACATCCGCAACAACATCAAGGTCGATGATCTGGGGCCGGTGCTCTCTTTCGTGGGCAAGCTGGGCAACCCGGAACTGGGAGGCGTGCCCCTGGGCGATTTCATGCGGCGTCAGGCGCTCTACCGCGAGGCGGAGATCGCCGCCATGCGCGACGTGCCGGAGTTCATCGCCAAGGCGCAGAAAATCTACGGCTACAGCCACTTCGTCAACGACGTGGGTGGCAGCGTCTGCGACATGGACGATGAACCGATGATCCGGCTGCTGGCCGAACACTCGCTGCTGCTCTATATCCAGGTCACGGACGAGGCCGAGGCGGACCTGATCATTCAGCGTGCCGAAAGCAATACCAAGCCGCTCTACTACCGGCCGCAGTTTCTGCTCGAGCAACTGGAAATCTACCTTAGCGAAAACGGGTTGACCTATGCGGCCGAGATGGATCCCGATGCCTTTACCCGGTGGATTTTCCCGCGCCTGTTTCGCTCGCGTGTACCGCGCTACGAAGCGATTGCCGGACCGTTGGGATACACCGTGACGGCCAGCCAGATAGCAGAGGTCCGGGACGAGCAGGATTTTCTGGATTTGCTGGAAAGCGCCATTGCGCAGACGGACTGATTTGCGAGGAATGATATGCCCCTGGTAGCCAACAGTGAGTTGCCCACGTTTGCGCGTTTGAGCCGGGAAGGGCTGACCGTTCTCGCGCCGGAGCGGGCGGCCCATCAGGACATCCGCGAACTGCACATCGGGCTGCTGAACATGATGCCCGATTCGGCGTTGGCGGCCACCGAGCGCCAGTTCTTCCGGCTGGTCGGCGAGAGCAATCCGATAGCGCAGTTTCATGTGCACCCCTTTACCCTGGAGGGACTGCCGCGCAGCAGCGAAGCGCAGGCCTATATTGATCGCTACTACGAACCCTTCAGCAAGATCCGGGACGATGGTCTGGATGCGCTCATCATCACCGGAGCCAACGTCTCCCAGCCCAAACTGTCGCTGGAGGCGTTTTGGGAACCGCTGATTGAAGTATTCAACTGGGCCTGGGACCACGTCACCTCCACCCTCTGCTCCTGTCTCGCGACCCACGCCGTCATGGAGTTCCGCTACGGTCAACCCCGGGTAGCGCAGAGCCGAAAGCGCTGGGGCGTGTTTCCCCATGCCGTGGTCAACAAGGGGCACCCGCTGGTCAATGACGTGAATACCCGGTTCTACGTCCCGCATTCGCGATGGAACGATGTGTCACCTGCCCAGTTCCGGGCTGCCGGGTTGAAAATTTTGGTGGAGAGCGAAGAGGCGGGTGTGCACCTGGCCACCAGTGCGGACGGTTTGCGCACGGTCATGTTTCAGGGGCATCCGGAGTACGACACCGTCTCGCTGCTCAAGGAGTACAAGCGGGAAGTGATCGCTCATTTCAATGGACAGCGTGCCGACTATCCCCCCTTTCCGGAACACTATTTCAACTGCCAGCAGCAGGCGATTCTAGAGGAGTACCGGATCCGTCTGGAGCTTGCCGGCAGCCGCGAGTCACTGGAATTTCCGGAAAAGCTGGTTGCCGAAGCACTGGAAAATGTGTGGCACGATACGGCCGAAGCCGTGATCGGCAACTGGATGGGGACCGTCTACCAGGTGACCAACCGCGATCGGCGCATCCCCTTCATGGAAGGAGTCAATCCCGACAATCCACTGGGCCTGCCTGCGTGAGGGGACGGACTTCGGGGTGAATATTTCCTTGGCAGGGACGTCAATGAATCGCAAAGTAACGCGAATTGGCTACTGAATGGATGCAAGGCTGACAATGGACAGGCCCACAGGTGCCTCGGAAGATATGGCGGAAAACCGGCGGTGGCCCAGATTTCTCTTCAGCGACCTGGAAATTGAACTCCAGGCGGAGTCCAGATTGTCCAAGTGGATGCCCCGCTTCGACTACGTGGGACTGGTGGACATCAGCGCCGCGGGATTGGGGCTGCTGGCGGAGAAGAGTTATGTCGAGGGTACCGGCGTGACAGTCTGGTTTCAGCGATCCGCGGAGGAGAGCTACAGCCTGCGGGCAGTCGTGGTTCACTGTCGGGCCACCCGCTCCAATCCCCCCTGGAAGTTTCACCTTGGACTAGAATTTCTCTATCTCAGGGAGAAGCGCATCGTCGATCATCCCGTGGCGGCGCGCTACCTGCGCGATTTGATTGCAACCCTCGAGCGCCAGCGCGACGAGTTTTACAGTGGCGATTCCATCGCCGAGAGCGATTAGCTTCGCCTGACAGGAGGTTTAAGATGAGCGGTCGAATTTTTCATTGGTTGGCAATTGCCACCTGTGCCGCGCTGATACTGGCCGGCTGCAGCGGGCAACCTGTGCGCGACGAAATCAGCGAATGCAATTACCCCGACAGCCCCTCTGAAGAGGCACCCTTGTGGGTGTGTGGTGGTCCGGTCAAGGGGATCGCCATCGGTGCCGTGGGTTCGGCGGAAAAGACCGCCGCCGGTCTCGAGTTTCAGAAGACCATGGCTGCTGCGGTGGCCCGCGACCGGCTGGCGCGCGCCATGCAGACCACGGTGGAGACAGTAGTCAAACAGTATGCCGAAGCCAATGGCATCGGAGATCAGGAAGCGGTCGCCCGGTTGGCGAGCAGCAGTACCCGGCAGGTGAGCAGCGAAACCCTGGTTGGGTCGCGCATATTCCGCCAGTTGACCAGTCCGACCGGGGTGCTCTATGTGCTGGTCGGTTTTGATGAAGCCTATGCCGAGCAGTTCACCGCCAACGCGCTGCGCAGAAGCATGGAGCAGGATGAGACGGCGTTGCAGTCCATCGGGCGGGGAAAGAGCGCTGAAGAAGTTGCGCGTGATATGGCAGATACCAGGTTTTAAGGGGCAGATTCATGAAGCGTTTTTTTTGGAGTGGCGTGGTGTTCGCCGTGGTCCTGACCGGTTGCTCCGGTGTGGATGTGGAAAGAACCCAGGCGTCGGAGCAGACTGAATTGAGCGGGCGCTGGAATGCCAACGACTCTCGACTGGTGGCCGACACCATGATCAATGCCCTGCTGCAGGGCCCCTGGCTGGTGCGCCACAAGCGGGACAGCGGCGGCAGGGTCCCCACGGTCATCGTCGGGGATATCCGCAACCTGAGTCATGAACTGATCAGCGTTGAAACCTTCATTACGGATATTGAGCGGGCGCTGATCAACAGCGGCCAAGTCAGTTTCGTCGCCGGTCGTGAAGAGCGGGAGGCCCTGCGCGACGAACGTCTACAGCAGGAGATGAACACCACCGAATCGACCCGCAAGGAGATGGGCCGCGAAATCGGCGCCGACTACATGATGGTGGGAACGATCAACTCTTTCGTGGAACGCCACGACGATGTGCAGAACATCCAGTACCAGGTCGATCTCAAGCTGATCAATCTGGAAAACAATATTACGGTTTGGGTGGATTCCCAGAAGCACGCCAAAACCGTGACCCGCGGGAAGTTCAAACTCTAGGCAGCTTAGCGGCAGATGCCATTTTCCTGGGGCCGCCGGTTAGGGCATCTGATTGCCGCACTCCTGGTGATTGGGGGCGGCAGCGTACTGAGCGGATGCGTCAGCTACGTACATCAGACCCGTCAATACCAGACCAATCTGCAGCGCGGCGACTACCGGGCCGCGGTCCAGTGGCTGGACGGTGCCCTCGAACAGCGTGGCGAGCGGCTGCTCTATCTGTTGGAGCGCGCAACGCTCCTGCGCCTGCAACACGAATTCACGGAGAGTACGGCACTCTACGAAGACGCGTTCGATCTGTTTGAGGCGCGCTACACCACCAGCGTGACCCGCGCCCTCTCGACACTGGCGCTCAACGACGCGGTCCAGGAGTATGAGGGGGATCCGCATGAGCGGATCTTTTTGCACATTTACGAATCACTCAATTTTGCCCAGCAGGGTGACTTTGAATCGGCTTCGGTACCGCTGCGCCGGATGGAGGCGATTCAGGCCGAACTCCAGCAGGTCGACGGGAAGCGGTCCGATCAGTACGCCTGCGATGCGTTCGCGTGGCTCTATAGCGGACTGATTTTTGAAGCCAACCGGCAGCCGGACAACGCACGCATCGCCCTGGAGCGAGCTGAAGCGTGCTATGCGCAGAGCCCGGTATTCCGGATGCCGGTACCGACGGCACTGAGTCTCGCGCTCTGGTACAACTACTCCGCAGCGCGCCTTCAGGAGCGGATGCAGCGCTGGCGTTTCCGGTACGGCGCGGAGCCCGAGAGCAGCCCGCGGCCCACCACCATTGTGGTGGTGGAGTCCGGGTGGATCGCGGTAAAGGAGGAGCAGGCAGTGACCATGCCGGCACCCTACAACCGGTCTGGCATAGGTGCAGTCCGCATCGCCCTGCCGGCAATACATGATGACGGCAGGCTGTCATTGCGCAGTGCCGGCATCCGCAGTGGCGATGACTATCGGCCGCTCAATCCGGCGAGCGATATGGATCGGGTGGCACGGGCCGCCCTGGATGTGCGCATGCCCGGGATCACGGCCCGCACCGTGGCGCGCGCGGTGGTGAAGGCGCAGGCGACCCGGGAAGCCAATGACAAGAGTCCCCTGGCGGGATTTGGGGTGCACGTGATGGGGCTGCTGTCCGAGGTGGCCGACACCCGGGCCTGGCGCAGCCTGCCCAGCGACATCTGGATTGGACTGCTGGCATTACCGGCCGGCGGCGGGCCGCCGATCCTGGAGGTCCGACTCCCCGGTGGCACCCTGCGCAGTTTTCCGCTGACCGGGACGCCCGACAGCGGGCCCGACCAATTCCAACTGCTGTATTATCGAATTCCATGAACCACCCATTCGGCCTCCCACGTCCGCTGTCCGTCTGCCTTTTCTCACTGGGTCTGCTGCTTGCGGGCTGCGGGGGGAGTGCAAACGGTCCCATCCGGCCGCAGCCCGATTGGGTGGCCAGCGGCCAAAGCCAGAGCTTTCCCACGGATCGCTTTCTCACCGGTGTGGGGGTGGGTCCCTCCCTGGATGCCGCCAGGGAGAACGCACGGGCCGAGGTGGCGCGCCAGTTTCGGGTGCGAATCCGATCCGACCTGTGGCGTGAAACCCAGGTGACCGAACAGCGCAGTGAGAATGGACGTACCGAGACGGTCGACAACCGGTCGCTCATCGCCAGCCTCTCCACCACGGAAATGGAAATCAGCGGACTGACGCTCGCCGAGAACTGGCAGGACAGTCAAGGCCAGTATCACGCCCTGGCTGTGCTCGAACGGGCACCGGCTGCCGCCGAACTGTTGACGGCGATGGCCCGCATGGACGCCGCCATCATTGCGCGGCGCAGCTCGCTGGCCGAGGTGGCGGATGCGGTCGCCCATGCCGCGGAGGCACAGCGCGCCATCGATCAGTTTCATGAGCGGGAGCTGATGCGGCAGGATCTGAATGTGATTGATCCCATTGCGGCCAAAGCGTCGCCGCCGCCGGTGGCGCTGGCCAAGCTGGAGAGTCGTGCGCGCAGTCTCAACGGTCAGGTAGATCTTGCGGTCAGTGCTGCGGGCGAGGGAGCACAGCCGATGCGTACCTATGTGGAAGCCGTGCTCCGCGGGCGCGGTTTCGGTGTGGTGTCCATCAATCGCAATCCGCGCTATCGGATGACAGCGGCGGTCAGTGGGCTGGTGCGCTCCAAGCGCGGTGCCGTGCACTGGGAACAGGGGCGCCTTGACCTGACGCTGAGCGATCTCAGTCAGGGGGTGGTGTTGGCCGCCTGCAACTGGCTGCTGAAGAGCGGGTCCGGTGATCCGGAGTTTGCACACATCAAGCTGACGGGTGAGTTCAAGCGTCAAATAGACCGTTCGGCTGCGGACGTGATTCTCTATTTCGACGACCGCCCCTGCCGGGATCGCAGTTAGCTCGCGTTGAAGACCACCCGCCGGATCTCGAACAGCAGGTTCTTCATCCGGTAGGGTTTATTGAGAAAACTGCTCGCACCCAGCGATTTAACCCGTTCCGCCTGCTCGTCCGTGGCGTAGCCGGTGGCCACGATGACCTGGATTTCCGGGTGAATGGATTTGAGTTTTTCCAGGCATTTCTCTCCACCCATCCCCGGCATGCCCAGGTCCAGAATGACGATATCCAGGTTCTTGCCCTGGGCGCTGGCAATCTCGATAGCTTCTTCGCCGGATTGTGCCTCAAGTACGGTGTAGCCCTGCGATTCGAGCATCTGCCTGGCGATGTTCCTGACCTGAAGCTCATCGTCCACCACCATCACGGTTTCCGTGCCGCCCATGTCCCAGCCCGAACCGGACTGCACCTCTTCGAACACCGCCTCCGCATCCGTCGCCGGGAAATAGAGTTCAAAAGTGGTGCCGACGCCCACCTCGCTGTGACAGCTGATGAAGCCGTGGTGACTGCGCATGATGCCGTAGACGGTCGACAGCCCGAGCCCGGTGCCTTTACCGATATCCTTGGTGGTGAAAAACGGCTCGAATATATGCTCGATGATTGCCGGATCGATGCCGCATCCGGAATCGGTTATGGAGAGCACCACGTGATCACCGGGAGCCATGCCGACCATGTGCTTGACCTGATTGGCATCCAGGAATTGGCGGCGCGTTTCGAAGCGCAGCGTGCCGCCCTGCGGCATGGCCGCAATGGCATTGCTGATCAGGTTCAACAGGATCTGTTCCACCTGGGCGGGGTCGGCGGTGACGGTGGTGAGATCGGGCGCAAGCACATGCTCGATTTCCACCATGCGTGGCACGATTTGCTGGGCGAGTTCCAGGGTGCGAACGACTTCCTCATTGAGTGAAACGGAGATCTGCCTGCTCTCGTATTTCCGGCTGGCGGTCAGCAGCTGCTTGACCAACTCTGCGGCACGCCTGCTGCTCTTGTCGATGACCGAAACGAAAGTGCTCTCCTTGTCGCCCACATTGGGAGAGTTCTTCAGGAAGTGGACGCATCCCGAAATACTTTGCAGGATGTTGTTGAACTCATGGGCCACCCCTCCGGCCAGGGTGTCAACCGCCTGCATTTTCTGGGCGTGGCGCAACTGGGTTTCCAACCGTTTTTGCTCCGTGATGTCCTTGATGTTGACGATCATGCCGGCTACTTCATCAGCGCGGTTGTGCCAGATGGCCGCGTTGAGGCTCACCTGGATCCGTTCACCGCTGCGGGTGAGCCGCACGGTTTCGTAGTTGTTGATATCCTCGCCGGACTGGGCCGCAGCGAACAGGCGCGCCGTTTCGGATTTCTCGGATTCCGGGACAAAGTCGATCTGCCTGCCGAGCAACTCATCGAGTGACCATCCAAACACGCGGGTAAACGCCGGATTGAGGTAGAGCACATAGCCGAGATTGTCGTACACCACAATGGGATCCAGGGACCCCTGCAGCACCCCGCGGTATCGCTCTTCGCTTTCCCGGAAGGAGTCGGTGGTCCGTTGATGTTTGGTAATCTCGTCGCGCAGTTTCCGGTTCAGATTCGACAGCTCCTGGGTGCGCTGGTCCACCAGCTCTTCCAGGTGGTTTCGGTATTTTTGCAGCTGCTGCTCGGCCATGCGCAGGCTGGATACCGTCCGCTGCAGGTTGGTGTGCTGTTGGCGGGCATTGATGGCGCCGCCAAGCTTGACCATGAGCGGGACCAGTCCCGAGACCACCTCCTGGGGAATGGAGGCACCCTTCTTTACCAGGATCAGCAGCGCATTGGGCGGCAGGTTGAAGATATGGTAATGGTCACCGCTGGCGGCTTGACCGATGATGGGCAGCCTGCCGACAAAGGAGTGCAGTTCAATGACACCCTGGCCGCCAGGAATTTTCAGCAGTCCCTCGGTAAATGCCGGATCCTTGGTGGGATGTTCGGGAATCGCCTCGGCGAGTTCCACGTGGTAGTAGCCGGTGTCCTGACTGGTGACCAGATAGATGCCGCCCACCGAGCAGTCCAGTTTGTGCAGCAGGGTACTCAGGCTGTGCTGTAGCAGTTCATCGAGCGGCGCGTCGTTACCGATTGCGATCGCAATCTCGTAGAGCGTCTCGATATGGGATTTTGACGGTACTGCCATTCCGTTATCGGGGTCCTGTTGTGCTGCCTGAAGGTTGGGCATTCCGACCTGTGGCAATGCCACCAGCGCACACGGTTTGTACTCGCGTCAATGCTGCTGGCAGTGTAACCAAATTTTCAGCCTCCCTGGCGTGTGGAATTCAGACAAACTGATTTGAGTCATGGCTAAGGATAGCCCACCCCGAGTTGCCCGGTCGCCGCGTCCGGTACTGCGCCGCAGACCGTGCGGAAACGTCTTCCGCCGGAGTTGGTTCGGCATACCGTCATTCAAGATCAGCCGGAAGCGATACAGTCACCTCCTGCTCCGCCGCCATGGAGGCGATGGCCAATTCCAGGTCCACCTGATGGGGGTTCTCGTTCGGCTGCTCGCGCAGCCTGGCGATCAGCTCGGCCTGCTCCAGCACGTACTGACGCTGCTCTCCCTCCTGGACATAGGCAGCCCAGGGGACAAATTTGGTCAGGGGGAAAAACTGGTGGCTTTTGGGAGAGATGTCGATATTCAGACCGGATATGAACAGCAGACGACGCCCGCGATAGCCTGGAACACTGGCCAATGAACGGTAGGTTCTGTCGAACTCAATCTCCGTGTTGATCATGGCGGCCACCAGGTGCGGTGATTCGGAGGTGACGATTGCGGGCATCGATTCGGCCAGGTTGCGCTCGAGGTGGCTTTTGCCCTCCACCTCTTCTTGCACCGTGCGCCGGAAGTGGAACAAGTCCGCCACCAGTAGATCACCCAGCGGTTCTCCGGGCTGCAGGTCGGCATCGGCAATGCGGGTGGCCAGTGCATTCGCACAGCGATAGACCTTGGCCGTGCTGAGGCGTTTTACCGGAGGCGACTCCAGGTTGGCGAGCAGCCGGTCGAAGCGCAGGAACAGTCCCTCGCTGCGCTGTTCCTGAAGCAGTTCGTTGTCGATGGCGATGGTGGTCTCGGCGCCGGTGGTAATCACCAGTATCCGCTGCTGCGCGCGCCGGTATTGCTGCAGGTACCAGTCGATCACCAGGTCAATCTTGCCGCAGGTGGCGGTCGTGCACTGACCTTCGGTCTGCAGCCGCCGGTAACTGCCAAACCGGCGGGTGTCGGGGTCGTAGCCCACATGGCTGGCCTGGACCAGTGCCAGATCCCGGCCATGTTCGGCATGGGGTGCGTGGCGGTCGGTGGAGACGATGCCGCCCACCCGGCCATGGTTGAATGGAAAGGCGCCAAAGTGCTTGGCCAGCATGATGATCGGGAAGCCCTGGTTTTCATCCGAGCAGAAGGCGCGCGACGGCATGATTCGTCCGGGCTCGAATCCCAGTGCCAGGCACCAGTTGAACAGACGGGCGGCAAACAGGTTGTAGCGCATCATGGCGCCGCGCAGCTGGAAGCCGCTGACCACACGAGCGGGATCAATATTGTGGACCGGCATACCCTCACCCCTGGATTCTGCTTTCTGGCAAGGGTACGGGAATCGCGTATTGAAATCCAAACCCCGGGCCGGCCCGCGGCGGCCGGCGCGCGGGGGAGTCAAAATTCCCGGATATCGCTCCAGGCCAGCAATTGGTCGCGGGTCAGGCAGCTGACGAATTCAATCCGTGGGCCGGACGCCAAGCGCAGCACCACCGCATCACCGGGACGCGGACTGACCGCGCAGGCCGGCCATGCCGCGTCGGCGATGGTCTGCAGCGCGCAGCCCTCGCCCACAACCAGCCGGTTCATCGCCGGATAGAGGAAGGGGAGGCGCATCACCCGGTGCAGCTCATCCATTGCCCGGTCCGCCGCGGAACTGCCGGTGGCGCAGGAAGAGGCGAGGCCGTGGTGATGGTGAACCTTGTCGGCCCCCACCAGCAGATAGGCGGTGTGGCGCGCGGCACAGAGGAAACTGCTGTGGGCCGAGTCAAAGCGGATCTGCTGTTTGCGGAAACCGGTGCCCAGGTTTCGGGCAACGATCCAGTTCGTGGGACTGAGCCCGTCGCCGGTCCGGCACTTCGGAGGCGGGGGTGGTTGCGGATCTGCCGTGGCAGCGCTTGCCGGAGGTTGGAGAAACACGACCATTCCGCCGCGGCGCAGTTGCGAAACCACGGCGGATTCGTCAGCCAGTATTTCCCGTCCAAAGGCAATCAGGCAGCAGAAGAGCAGCACGGTGGCGACAAACGGATGGTGGTGCATGGTTGGCCCCTTCGCGTCGATGGCCGCATCTCGTTATAGTACTGACCCCGGGACCGATCCGGAATTCCGGATCGGCACCACAGCATCGTTGGCACCAACCAGAGCAAACACGGCATGGAACACAAACTGGCAGAGCATCCGCTGCGCCTGACGCTTAATCAGGAGGTCCATGCGCGACCCTACGAGTTGCTGCAGGCTCCGATGGCGCTGACCCACCTGGCTTTCCTTTCAGATGACGTGGGCGCGGAGCATGAACTGCTGCGGGAACACTGCCAGCAGATGCATGCCGATCTGAACCTGAAGGTGGGTAACTTTTTTAGCGCCCATTTCGGCAGCCACCGATTGCGCTGGGAACGGCACACCGAATTCTCAACCTATACGTTTTTCACCCCTGGTGAAGGCGAGCCCTTTCAGTCCAGTGCCATGGATGCCATTTCGCCGGAGTGGCTGGCACGCATCCCCGGTCGCATGCTGGTGGCGGTCGACCTGGTGCTCGAATCCCATCAGCAGCCGGAGCGCACCATTGAAGGAATCGCGCCACTGTTTGGCGGCAACAACGTGGCCGGGAGTGTGGTGAATGATGGTGCCGCGATGGTCTATAGCGATTTCCATCTCCACGAGGCAAACCGCAGCCGCTTCCTGGTGCGTGATAGGGATCTGCGCCAGCGTCAGGCCGGTCGCCTGGTGCAGCGGATTCTCGAAATAGAAACCTACCGCATGCTGGCGTTGCTCGGGTTGCCGTCGGCCCGGGAGGTGACCCCCGGTCTGAGCGGAATCGAAACCAAGCTGCTGGCGCTCACCGAACAGATGACCGGGCAGACCGATGCGGCAGAGGAGCAGGAGTTGCTGGCCGAGCTGACCGATATGGCCGCCCAGGTGGAACGGATCGCGGCAGGTACGGAGTATCGGTTTTCAGCCACCAACGCTTACTTCGAGCTGGTGCGGCGGCGCATAGCCGAGCTGCGGGAAAACCGGATCCCCGGCATCCAGACCATTGCCGAGTTCATGGACCGGCGACTCGTCCCGGCGGTCAAGACCTGTGACGCGGTCTCCGGGCGGGTTCAGGGACTCTCCAAGCGGGTATCTCGAGCGAGCAATCTGCTGCGCACGCGGGTGGACATCAGCATGGAGGCACAGTCCCGCGATCTGCTGGTCTCCATGAACCGCCGGGCGGCTCTGCAGTTGCGCCTGCAGGAGACGGTCGAGGGGCTTTCGGTGGTGGTACTCAGTTACTACGGGGTAGGATTGATTGCCTACCTGCTCAAGGCAGTGAAGGTGATGGGCGTGCCGCTGAACGTGGAACTGGCTACCGGTGCATCGGTACCGCTGGTGATCGGCCTGGTGTTTCTGGGCATGTACCGCTTGCGCAAACGGGTGCAGTCGCGCGAAAGTGCCGCACAATCAGTGGTCGGAACAGACAGATGAATTGGGAATCGACTCCATGAAGATCAGCATCATTACCACCGGTGGCACCATCGACAAAATTTATTTCGATGCGAAAAGCGAATTCGAAGTGGGTGATCCGCAGATCGGACAGCTGTTGACGGAAGCCAACGTGGTGTTCGAATACCACGTAGAGTCGCTGATGCGCAAAGACAGCCTGGACCTGACTGATGCCGACCGGGCGCGGATCCGGGAGCGCGTCATGGCGGATTCTGCGGACCGGATCCTGATCACCCACGGCACCGATTCCATGGTGCAGACGGCCTGCGCGCTGCTTGATATCCCAGGCAAGACGATTGTGCTGGTGGGGTCGATGCAGCCGGCGCGGCTGCGCGTCAACGATGCCATCTTCAATATCGGTTTTGCGGCGGCAGCCGTGCAGCTGCTGCCTCCGGGAGTCTATATCGCCATGAACGGCAAGGTGTTTGACCCGACAACCACCGCCAAGAACGTGGCTGCCCACCGGTTTGAATCGACCACAGACTGACCGGCCGGAGGATCAGCCCGACAGCTGGCGCAGGCGGCGCAACGACCGTTCCTGGCGGGACTTCTCGCGGTCCACTTCCAACAGTGTCTCTTCCACAAACGCGAGATGGTCGTGGGCCGCGTTGCGCGACGCCTCCGCGTCCCCGGCAAGCACCGCGTCCAGCAGCACCTTGTGCTGTTCCGGTATCCGTTCGCGGACCCGCTCCTTGGTGTACAGGGTTTCAAAGGAGCTGACGATGCTCTTCTCCATGAGTGAAAAAAGACCGCGCATCACCTGCAGCAGCACTACGTTGTGGGCTGCTTCCGCAATGGACAGATGGAAGGCCGCATCGGCGCGCGCCTCGGCAAGCGAGTCGCGGCGTTCGTGGAGATCCACCAGTTCCTGGAAGCGCCGCCGGATCACTTCGCGGTCGGCCTCGGTGCTGCGGATAGCCGCGTAATAGGCGGACACCCCCTCCATGGCGTGACGGAACTCAAGCAGGTCGAACTGCGATTCGGGGTGGCGCCCCAGGATCTCATTGAGCGGATCGGCAAAGGTCTTGTTCAGTTCGTCGGTCACATAGGTGCCGCCGCCCTGGCGGCTGTAGAGCAGCCCCCGGGCCTCCAGTTTGCCGATGGCCTCGCGCAGGGAGGGGCGGGATACACTGAACTGGGTGGCCAGATCCCGCTCCGCGGGAAGCCGTTCACCCGGCTTCAGGGTGCCTTCCAGAATCATCTGTTCAATCTGGTCGGCGACAATGTCCGCCAACCGTGGCTGTTTGATCCGTTTGTACTGGGGCATGGTCTCTCTACACCGATATGTGAATTGGTAATACCAGTTTCCTGTTTTATACAGTCAGACGCCGACAGTCGCAAGCAGATTTTTGGATGTTGCAACGCAACAATATGAAAAATGGTGGTAAATCGAAGTTTTTTGTTGACAGAAAACGTGGAAAAAGTGTAAAAATTGGTAAGATCAATTTACCACTCAGGTGGTTTTTTGGTTGGTAGGGGCACAGGGAGCCCCCATTTTTTTACCTGGAGCAAGGGTTTACCCCGTTTTTATAAATCGATTTCGGAGGAACAGATGACCAAAAATTTCAAACAAGCCGCGCTGGGAGTAGCGCTGGGAGCGATGCTGGCGGGTCCGGTGGTGGCGAATGCCAAGCCGGTGCTGCTGAAGGTGCCGATTGCGTTTGCGACGAACCTGCCGGCGCTGGGCACGCCGATTGCGTGGGTGGGGGACAACATCGACACGCTGAGCAACGGCCAGGTGAAGATGAAGGTCTACGAGCCGGGCAAGCTGGTGGCGCCGTTTGAGATTCTGGATGCGGTGAGTTCGGGCAAGGTGAACGCCGGGTACACGACGGCGGGATACTGGGCGGGGAAGAT
>JBNLBB010000024.1:0-27776 GCA_050302415.1 Gammaproteobacteria bacterium
CCTAACGGGCGACAAAACATTCGAGCTGATCGGAACTGTGGTGGTAATCAGCCCGACTGAAACCATTTTTGACGATACGCCGCCTATCTCATTCGACACTATTACGAATGGCGACTTCGTGGAAGTCAGTGGCTCGTATGACGACATGGGCCGCTTGGTGGCGACGTTCGTTGAAAAGAAGACCGAACCGTTTGTCGCAGGCGTCACCTTGGTCGAGGTGAAAGGTACCGTGGATCTGCACAATCCCACCTTGCAGACTTTCATGATCGGCACCCTTACCGTCCACTACGATCCCAGTGACCTGGACGACAACATCGGCGTGCTGGAAGACGGGCTGTATGTCGAGGTCAAAGGCACCGTCACAGGATCTGATATGGAAGCGACCAAGGTGGAACGTGCCGGCTTTGATGACGACAGCGGTGGCGTGAAGGTCAGTATCGAAGGGCGGATTACCGACCTCGACGTAAACGGCGTCGGCACCTTTGTTATCGGTCAGGACATGCAGCTGGTCGACTACACGGGCAACGTGATCTATGAACCGGCCAGCCTCGAAGGCAATCTGGCTGACGGGATCAAGGTTGAAGTGGAAGGCCCGATTGTGAACGGTGTACTGCTGGCCCGTGAGATCAAGATTCGCGGTGGCAAGATCCGTATTGCTGCCGAGGTCACCGACATCGGCAATGGCGTGATCATCTTCGACATGTTTTCCGGCAACACAGTTACCGTCCAGCTCGATCCCAGCAATGCGAGTGGCGCTGGGATCGGTATTGGCGACTTTGTGGAGTTGCGCGGCCGCCCGGATGTCAACGATCCGAACGTGATCATTGCCACCCGAATAGAGAAAAAGTCTGAAGCTGACGACTTTCTGCTGCAGGGTCCGGTGCAGGAGATCATCCGTGACTTGAGCGACAACGTAACGGGTATCCGGATCCTGGGTGTCACTTACACCATCAACAGCGGTACCGAGTACGAAGGGCTGAACGACGAACCGCTGGGTAGGAGTGCGTTCTTCGGCATGGTGGAAGAAGGCACTCTGGTCAAGGTCAAGGACAAGAATGATCCAAGTAAGGTCGATGAATTTGCAGACGGCATTGCCGACGAGCTGGATCTCGAATCCTGAGGTTTCTACGCGAGAGAGTTGCGGCGCCATCTTGGCGCCGCTTTTTTTTTGGCGTAAAAAAAGCCGACCAGGGGTAGGCCGGCAATACCTTCAGAGGGGAGGGTGAATCGGTGCGGCTTCCTTTGGATGATCAAATCGGGTCATCCGTAGCGCCGCGAATCACGGTTCGTACTGTAGTGGCTGCTGCAGGTTGAAGAAATCGGAATGATTTGCTGATGATGTTCAGCGTTTCCGAATGTACCTGTTGATCGTCCGGTTTCCGATGGGTTGCTGATACACTCTCTCTCCATGGGAACACACCAGAAGTGGTTGCGGCAGGAGATGGAGGGCTGGCTGGCAGACGGTCTGCTGGACACCGCTCAGGCGCAGTCGATTCTGGCGCGCTATGCCCACCCGGGTCAGGGCTTGGGCCGCATCATTTTCACCGTCATCGGCGCGGTGCTGATGGGGTTGGGGGTGATTCTGTTTTTCGCCTATAACTGGGCGGAGCTTCCCAAGTTGGCCAAGCTGGCGCTGGTATTCGGCATGTTGCTCGCTGCGCACGGCGCGGCCATTTTCCTGGGGCGCAGAAACCAGGTTGGCGCGATACCCGTTGAAGGGCTGCATGTCCTGGGGACCATGTTCTTCGGTGCCGGCATCTGGCTGGTCGCGCAGATCTATCACATCGACGAACACTACCCCAATGCCTTTCTCTACTGGAGTCTGGGCGCACTGACGCTCGCCTGGGCGATGCCTTCCCTGGTGCAGGGAATGCTGGCCGTGTTCCTGATTGGGATGTGGTCTGCGTTCGAGCTGTTTGATTTTCGGATTGCCAACCACCTGGCCACGCCCCTCGTGCTGCTTGGATTGCTGCCACTCGCGTGGTGGCGGCGTTCCACCCTGCTGCTCTTCTGGTCGCTGGTGCTGCTCATGGTCGTCTTGGCATTTGCCAACGTGGCCGTGAATGACGACGTGGTGGCCCCCTTGCTCTACACCCTGGGTGCGACCTGCGTGATTGGTGCGGTGGCTGCCGGACGCAGCTCCTTCAGGGAGGCGGCGGCGCCCCTGCGTGGCATTGGTCTGGTGGTGTGTGCCGGGTTGGGATACCTGCTCACCTTTCGCGATCTGGGGGAACTGGTGGGGGAGTTTCAGACCGGAGAGCTCGGGGTGCAGGCCTATGTCTGGAGTGTCGTTGTCGGTTGCCTGGTCGGGATCGCTCTGGCGCTGCGCGCGGGCTGGGCGCATCTCAACCGTTATGAGCGTCTGGAACTGGGCCTGGTCACTCTGGGGTTGCTGGTCGTGCAGGTGTTTGCCTGGAATGGTCAATCCGGTGGTTGGCTGGTCGCGTTGGTATTCAACGGGGTGGTGCTGGGCATTGCCGTCAGTTTTATTTTGCAGGGCAGTGCGGAGTTGCGTCCGCGCCTGGTGACCGCTGGTTGTCTGCTGTTTGCCGCAGTGGCTCTGGGTCGCTACGCCGACCTCTTCCACAGTCTGCTGATGCGTTCGGCAGTCTTCCTGCTGCTCGGGGCAGGGCTGTTTGCCGTTGGCAGCTTTTACAGCAGGCAGCGACGGGGCCAGGAGGTGGCATCGTGAAGCGCGGGTGGGTTGTCGCCGCGGTTGCGTTGCAGGTTTTGGTGCTGGCGGTGATGGCCGGTGAGCGGGAGTGGATTGCGGCCACCGGCCAAGTCGTCTATCTGCGGACCGCGCCGTTGGATCCCCGGGACCTGTTTCGGGGGGACTACGTGCATCTTGACTACGAGATCAACACGCTGCCGCCACACCGGGTGGGGGATGCGCTGAAGGTCGCTGACCCGGTTCGCCACCAGGTGGTCTACACCGCGCTCGGTGCCATGGGGGAAGGTCTCTTTGAGGCAGCTGATGTAGGACTGGAACCGCCAGCCGAAGGTCCGTATATCCGCGGCCGGCTGCGCAACCGCTGGCGTAACGGCAATGGCCTTCTCTATGTCGACTACGGCATCGAGCAGTACTTCGTCGAACAGGGCGCTGGATTGGCCATCGAAAAAAGGCGCGGTGATCGCGATGGATTGCAGGTGCCCATGGAGATGGAAGTGGCGCTCAGTGGCAGCGGTAAAGCGGTGTTGCTCGGCTATCGCTGGAGTCCGCTGGGGATGAAGCTGGAAGTGACCCGTCGCCCGGCCCGCCGCGTGCGCAATCAACCGCCACCCGAAGGGCCGCTCAGTCCGGAGGTGGCCATCACCCTGACCAACGTATCGGATGCGCCGCTGACCATCGTCGATCCCGGCGAGTCGTGCGGTTTCCATCTGGTCGATGCCAGTTGGGGATCGGTAAGTTTCACCCGTGACTACCTGCCCTGCCAGGAGCAACCCATTGACGCCGAAGCAGTCAGACGGTTGCAGCCCGGCGAGGAATACCGGGTGGTGATCGATCTCTCCCAGCCACGCTGGTGGGTGGAGCGGGAAGGCGAAGCGGTGGAGATGGGTGCACTGGATCAGTTCGCCCGCTTCCGCATTGAATACCGCTCACCCGATCCGGGCCGGCTTGCTGATCGCACCGACCCGCAATCCGTTTGGCAAGGGCGACTCCCGTCCCGCGCCTTCAACGCCGGCGGGTTTATCGACTAGCCGGACTAATCAGAGCTTCCCTAACGCCGCGCACCCATCCGGTAGTGGCAATACCGCGCATTGATCTCCCGTTCCCCGAGATACCCCGGAACAACCGCCTCCACGCTGGCGTGTGGCACCGGCAGGTAATCCGGTAGCGGTTGGGTGCAGACACTGGCGCTCTGCAGGGAGCGGAAGTTGTCCAGGGTGAAGGGTCGCCCCGGTGCCCAGTTGAGCGCCAGCGCCTGGAAGTAGGAGAGCAGGTTGCCCAGCGGAATGATGCCCCGGTGGACACCGATCTGATCGGCGGTGAACGCCACCAGTTGCTGGAGGGTGAACTGGCCGGGACCGCAGACCTCCAGTCGTTCGCCTGTGCTGCGCGCGTCGCCGAGTGTGGCAACCATCAGCGTGGCCAGATCACCCACAAAGACAGGCGCAAATTTGGCACGGGCGCAGGCGAGGGGCAGCGGTCCCGGGTTGATCTGCAGCAGCGTGGCAAAGCGATTGAAGAAGCTGTCGCCGCGCCCGAAGATGATGGAGGGTCGAAAGCTGGTCACTGCCAGCCCCTCCACGGCGTGCACCGCGTTCTCCCCTTCACCCTTGGTTTTCAGGTAGGTGCTACGGGCTTGCGGATCGGCATTGATGGCGCTCATGTGGAGCAGCCGTTGGGCGCCGGCGGCGCGGGTCGCTTCGGCGATCCGCCGGGCCAGGTCGACATGTACGGCCCTGAATCCGGCCGCGCTGCCATTGAGTATGCCGATCAGATTGACCACCACGGTACTGTCGGCCACCACCGCTGCCAGGGCGGTCTCTGTGTGCTCGCGGCAGGGCACCACCTCGGCATGCGGACTGACTGCGCACTCCCGGTGGCGTTGCGGGTGGCGGGTGGGAATGCGTACCCGATAGCCGGCCCTGATCAGCGCACCACTGAGGTGCTGTCCGACAAATCCGGTGCCGCCAAATAGGGTTGCCAGGGGTCTGGTCATCTGATGTTCCTTCGTCTGCGGTGGTTTGCGTGCTTTGGTCAGTCTACTGCCTGCGGTGCAAGGCTGAGCGTAGTCGATGCCCGGTGTGCTGTCTGCGATCCGCTGAGGTGCCCGCCGTGGCGTGGCGGACAGCCCCGTTTCCGGGATGGTCTCAGCCTACCCTATTGGGGATAGGTGGCGGTGGGCGACCGTTACCGAGCAGACACTGGCGCCGGAGCGCAGACCGCTTACCGCAATCGACATCGATTCTCGACAAGAATCTAGGGGCCTGTAATGCGGTTCATTTTTTCGGCCTTTGAAGGTGCGCTGAAATCGGCGCCGAATGCCTGGGTACCGGCGAATAACTCTACCAAAACACTACAATAAATCGGACTTATAGACGCCCAGAAAATACCTTGTGGAATTTCCGCCGCGAATGGTCAACCATCGCCCACCCTGGTATCGGGTATACAGGCGGGGCTGCGTCCGGCGGCCTCTGCCAGGCAGATGGAGAACGATAACGATGTCGAGACTGGTCCCACCGCACGGCAGTGCAGAACTCAAACCGCTTTTGCTGCAGGGCGACGCCTTGCAGGCGGAGCAGGCCCGGGCGGCCACCCTGCCCAAGGTCAACGTGAGCTCCCGAGAGGCGGGCGACATCATCATGATGGGCATCGGCGGCTTTACTCCGCTGGACGGGTTCATGACCCGTGCCGACTGGGAAGGCGTCTGCGACGGCATGAAGATGACCAGCGGACTCTTCTGGCCTATCCCCATCACCCTATCGACGGATGAGGTCGCGGCACAGGCCATCAAGGAGGGACAGGATATTGCCTTGGTGGACGGCGAACGCGGTGAAATCCTTGCCACCATGCGGGTCACCGAGAAGTACAGCATCGACAAGGCGCACGAGTGCATGATGGTCTACAAGACCACCGACCTGGAGCATCCGGGTGTGAAGATGGTCATGGAGCAGGGCGCTGTCAATCTGGCTGGACCGCTCAAAGTGCTGTCGCTGGGTGATTTCCCGGAAAAATACGGCAGCCAGTTCATGACCCCGGCCGATACCCGCGCCGAGTTCGAGCGCCGCGGCTGGTCCACGGTGGCGGCCTTCCAGACCCGCAACCCCATGCACCGTTCCCACGAATACCTGGCGAAGATCGCCATCGAGATCTGCGACGGCGTGCTGATCCATTCCCTGCTGGGCAAGCTCAAACCGGGCGATATCCCCGCCGAAGTGCGCAGCGACGCGATCTCCACCCTGATCGAAAACTATTTTGTGGACAACACCGTGATGCAGGCGGGCTATCCGCTGGACATGCGCTACGCCGGTCCCCGCGAAGCGCTGCTGCATGCGCTCTTCCGCCAGAACTATGGCTGTTCGCACCTGATCGTGGGGCGCGACCACGCCGGCGTGGGGGACTACTACGGTCCGTTCGACGCCCACCACATTTTTGATGAAATTCCGGCCGGCGCCCTGGCCACCAAAGCGCTGAAGATCGATTGGACCTTCTGGTGCGACAAGTGCGGCGGCATGGCCTCCATGAAGACTTGCCCGCATGACGCCGAGCACCGCCTGCTGCTCTCCGGTACCAAGCTGCGCAAAGCCCTCTCCGAGGGTGACGAGGTGCCGGCCAACTTCTCGCGGCCCGAGGTACTGGAGATTCTGCGCCACTACTACGGCAGCCTGAAGGACGATGAGAAGGTGGAAGTGAAGCTCTCGGGCCATTCCGCCCGCTGAGCGTGTGCGTGGTGCCTGGTGGGGGTTGGCAGGGACACGCCAGCAACGCTCCGCGCCGTGCACCAGCAGCCCGCACCCTGAAGTGTAGGGCGCTCGGCACTGGCCTTCAGGGTCGGTGCACTCGGCACCGCCCTTACTGCAGGGCGGCGAGCACAACCCCATCCCAGTATGGTCGGCACCCCCTGTCCATGAACTCCCGCTTCCCACCCGCCGCGCTCCCGGGCGCGGCGGAGGTTTCTCGCGCGCCCGCCCGGTAACAACGACGGGCCGGGCCGTGGGCTGGTCGGAACTGCGTGCCGTCTCCCGCCGTCCCCGCTATGATCTGAGGCTCGAAGATTGATCGGGCCAGAAATCCGGAAGATTCCCCCGCCGACCTGTTCCGGGAGTGGCCCGTATAATAAGCTGAAGGAAAATCCGACAGGACCTGAGGGCTGATTTGTGAGCAACTCCTTACTTACCCGCCGCAGGGTACTGATTCCGCTGTTGATGGCGCCGGTGATCGCACTGGGTGTGTATGCCTATGTGAGTTACCAGCGCACGGCGGAGCTGGTGCATGCCGAGGTGTTGCGCGAGGCGGTGGAGAGCCGCCATGTGGTGATGGAGAGCTTCCTGCGCGAGCGGATGAATATGCTCAAGCTGCAGGCGCGGACCCATACCCACGGTCATGTGGCGGATCACAGCCACCTCATGGACCATCTGGTGGCGTTGCGCAATGTCTACGGCGATTTTGACGGCCTGTTTGTCATTGACGACCAGGGACAGGTCCTGGAAACCGCCGGCGACGGCCCCCTGGCGGGCACCGATGTATCCGCCGAGGGGTGGTTCAAGGAGGCGCGGCTGCGCGGTGCGCACCTGGGCCAAATGGTCGCCGACGCCAATGGTAACCCCAGTATCATCCTGGCCGCCTTTGGCACGGACGAGGATGCCTCCGTGGTGCTGGGCGCAAAAATGCGCCTCGATCGATTGAACGAAATGCTGAACGAGTTCGAGGTGTGGGGTGGTGGTGGCACCTACCTGGTCGACCCCTTCACCGGCCGCTACCTCTCCGCCCCCTATTTCGGCGGGCAGCCTTATGCCGAAGTGAACAGCCAATTCAACTTCGGCAAACGGCACTTCCATATCGATTACGATTTTCACGGGCTCGAAGAAGTCGCCACCGGTCACTATCGCAATCCGGCGGGCGACAAGGTGATGGAGGCGCACTGCTGTGTGCACTCGGGCGAGTGGCTGGTGGTGGTAGAGCGTTCGTTGGAGGCGACCCAGGACCTGATCCGACCGCTGCAGCGCGAGTTTCTCACCGTGGGACTCTTTCTGTTGGTGAGCGTGGGGCTGGGCTGGTTTCTTGCCCTGCGCCTGATGGAGCGGTCTGGACCGGACTGACGCCAGCGTATGTTCAAATCCGTCCGCAGCAAACTTTTTGCCGGCTACCTGGGGGCTGCCGGTGTCGTGCTGTTGAGCACGGTGCTGGGTACGGTTGCGGTCTACACTCTGATCGCCCAGCTGCAGTTGGTGGTGGAGAACCAATGGCCCGGTGCCAACAGCCTGTCGGGGCTGCGGACCGCGTTCGAGAAATCGGCCCGTGCCCATCACCTGTTGCAGGATGGTCAGGCTACCGAAGCGCGGGTCACGCTCGGCGAGGCCCGGCAGGAGATTGAACAGCATCTGGCCGTCATCGCCGAGCTGGATGTGGTGATGAGCGAACAGTTGCTCAATCTGCGTCGCTATATGGATCAGTTCAACAGTCGCCAGGACGGGCTCTTTCAGATCCTCCAGTATGAAAACCGGCTGCGTGGCGAGCTCCACCAGCAAAAGGAGCTGGTCGGACGGCTGATTGACGATCTGGCCGGAGCGGCCGGTATCACCATTGTCGATTCCAACTGGTTCCGGCTGTTCCGGCAGTTCCATCACGAACTGGAGCATGTGGGAGAGGAGCATGACGCCGACCAGTTGTCCGGCGGTGTCTCCGACCTCTGGCCCCGGGTCAGGGCGCAACTGCCGGGCGTAGGCAAAAGCCAGGCGGCACTGATCGATCAGCAACTGGCGCTGCTGGTCGGCAATCTCCGGTTGCTGGAGGAGACTGCCAGTCAGCGCGCGCTCGCCGAGGCCGGTACCTACGGTGATATGGTCAACCTCGAACGTCAGCTACAGCGCCTGGAGTCGCTCTCCCGCGTGGCCATGACCCGCGGTGGGCAGGCCACCATCGAACAGGGCTGGCAGATTGTAGCGGCCATGGTGGTCATCGCCCTGGTCTCGTTTTTCGTCAGTCTCTTCATTGCCTGGTTCATGTCCCGGCGGCTGACCGGAATCCTGCACCGCTTTGCCCAGGCAGCCCAGCAGCTTGGGACCGGCGATCTGGGGTCGCGGGTCGAACTGCCCAAGGAGACCGAACTGCAGGATCTCGGGCATACCCTGAACGAAATGGCCGAGCGTCTGCAGCACAGCACGGTGCGTCGCGAATATCTGTCGGGGGTGCTGGAATCGATCGCCGACGGCGTGTTTGTGGTCAACCGCCAGGGCTGCATCTCCGTAGCCAACCGTGCCGCCTCCGTGATGACCGGCATCCCAGTGGAGGAGCTGATCGGTAGTTTCTTTGAGGAGCTGTTCGTGCCCACGGGGGCGACGGCAAATGGCTTCGACTCAACCTTTCGGGCGCGCGAGGAGCTGCTGCGTTCGCGCAGATCCGGCCAGATACCCGTGGCCGTCTCCCAGGCGGCGTTTGAACAGGAAGGCTCCATGGTGGCGGTGGTGCGTGATGTCTCCGAGCGCAAGGAAGTGGAAGAGGAGATGCGGGCCGCCCGCGATCTGGCCGAGTCGGCCGCCCGCGCCAAGAGCCAGTTCCTGGCCAACATGAGCCATGAAATCCGCACGCCCATGAACGGTGTGCTGGGGATGACGGGGCTGCTGCTGGATACGCGCCTGGACCGTGAACAGCGGGAGTTGGCGGAGACGGTGCGCCGCTGCGCCGAAATGCTGCTGGGAATCATCAATGACGTGCTCGATTTTTCCAAAATAGAGGCGGGCAAACTCTCCCTGGAATATGTCGATTTTGATCCGGTCGATGCCCTTGAGGATTGCATGGACCTGCTCGCCTTCCAGGCCCAGGAGAAGGGGCTGGAACTCTACGCCGAACTGGACGAGCGCATCCCGCGCAATCTCAAGGGTGACCCGGGCAGGGTGCGCCAGGTGCTGATCAATCTGTTGGGCAACGCCATCAAGTTCACCAGCAGCGGTGAAGTCCAGGTGAGCGCCGAACTGGCCCACCAGGATGAAGAGGGTGTGCGGGTACGGTTCAAGGTGCGCGATACCGGTATCGGTATACCGCGCGACCAGCAGGAGCGGCTGTTCCATCCCTTTGCCCAGCTGGACGATTCCACCACCCGCCGCTACGGCGGTACCGGACTCGGCCTGGTCATCGCCAAGCAGCTGACCGATCTGATGGGCGGGGTGATCGATTTTCGCAGCACCGAGGGGCAGGGGGCGACCTTCTGGTTCGAACTGCCGCTCATCCGCATTCGCCACGAGCAGAAGGTGACTGAATTCCGGGCGCTGCGTTTCGGCGCCCAACATGCGGCCCTGATGATTGCCCACGACGGATTGGCGAAGCAGCTGGCGGCTCACTTGGCGGGTTGGCGGATTACCAGCGAACGGTGCCCACCGGATGCTGTCGGTTCCGGCTTGCCCAGTGATGCGGGGTTCCTGGTGCTGGATGCCGGACTCCTCGACCCGGCCCACCCCGAGCGCCACCTCAATGCAGGGGTTCCGGTGGTGTTGCTCTCCCCCAGGAACCGGCCCGACATCAGTGTGCTGCAGCACGATTTCCCGAAGCTCGCGCTGGTCTACAAACCGGTACGCGAGCAGAGCCTGTTCGAAGCCATCAACCGGCTGTTCGGTAGTCCGGCAGATCGATCCGCCTCCAGGACGCAGGACAACCTGGTGGAACTGGCGGTCAAGGCCCGCCTGCTGGTGGTGGAGGATAACGTGGTCAATCAGAAGGTGGCGGTCCGCATGCTGGAAAAACTGGGCTATCGCTGTGACGTGGCGAGCAACGGGGCGGAGGCGGTGGCCGCGATCAGCCATATTCCCTATGCTGCCGTGCTGATGGATGTGCAGATGCCGGAGATGGATGGCCTGGAAGCGACGCGGGTGATCCGCGGACTGGATGGACCGCGGGCCCTGGTGCCCATCGTGGCCATGACCGCCCACGCCGGTGTGGTCGACCGCGAACGATGCCGCGAGGCGGGCATGGATGACTACCTCTCCAAGCCGATCAAACTGGCGCAGCTGCGCAGCGCCATGGAACAGTGGGCCTCGGGGCGGCGTCCCGTGGAGCGCACCGGGAGCCAAGATGCCTGAGTTTTTTTCCCTCTCCCACGGGATTGTCTGTGTCGACACACTGTACGAGCGGCCGCGCCTGGCCTGCTGTTACGTGATGGTGGAGAACGGCCAGGCCGCGATTATCGATACGGGAACCAGCCTTTCGGTGCGCCAGGTGCTGGCCGCGGTGCAGGATGCCGGACTCACGCCCGATCAGGTGGCCTACATCATCCCCACCCACGCCCACCTGGACCACGCCGGCGGCGCCGGTGCGCTGATGGCGGCCTGCCCGCAGGCGCAGATGGTGGTCCATCCGCAGGCTGCGCGCCACCTGATCGATCCTTCGCGGCTCATTGCCAGCAGCACCGGCGTCTACGGTGAAGCGGGAATGCGCGAAAAATTCGGTGTCATCGAGCCGGTCTCCGAGGAGCGGGTGATCCAGACCCACGATGAGATGACGCTGTCGCTCAACGGGCGGCCGCTGCACTTTCTGCATACCGAGGGGCATGCCCGGCACCACTTCTGCGTCTTCGACGAGGCGAGCCGTGGGGTCTTCACCGGCGACAGCTTCGGCATGTGTTACCCGGAATTCACCAGCGACAGGGGACCGTTTGTGGTACCGCCGACCACCCCCACCCAGTTCGATCCGCGGGCCTGGCACGCCACCATCGACCGCATCCTGGGATTGCAGCCGCTGCAGGCCTATCTGACCCATTTCGGGCCGGTCTCCGCGGTGGCCAGCGTCGGCCGGCAGCTGCGCGCAGGCATTGACGCCTTCAGCGAGTTGGCGGAATCGGTGCGCGATGCCGCCGAACGGCACGACCGGCTGCGGGATCTGATCGGCGGATGGCTGCTCGACCAGGCGGCGGCGCACGGCGCGGCTCTGTCGCGGGAGGAGGCGGCGCAACTGCTCGCCATGGATATAGAGCTCAATGCGCAGGGGGTCGCGTTCTGGCTTGATCGAGCCCAAAGATAAATGATGCTTGATAAATTATTGTTATGCGGGTAGAGTTCACATTCCCAATCACCAGCCAGAGAGCTGGGTGGGGCGCTCGAAGAATCAGAAGACAACAATACGATATGGACCGCGATGCAGGCCGCAGGCCCGCTTTGCCGTACCTGTCGATTACTCACTACTCCGCAACATTTCAAAGACACCACACCTGACAGAGGAGAAATCTATGGCGGGTAAATACGACGATCTCTACGCGCGCTCCATCAATGATCCTGACGGTTTCTGGGCGGAGGCCGCCGAAGACATCAAATGGTACAAAAAGTGGGACACGGTTCTCGACGACTCCAACAAACCCTTCTACCGCTGGTTCAAGGGCGGGCAGCTCAACACCTGCTACAACGCCGTTGACCGCCACTGTGAAGAGGGGCGCGGCGAACAGCTCGCGATCATCTACGACAGCCCGATCACCGGCAACAAGGGCACCTACACCTTCAACGCGCTGCGCGACCGGGTAGCCAAACTGGCGGGTGCCATCAGCGCCCGGGGCGTGAGCAAGGGTGATCGCGTCATCATCTACATGCCGATGGTGCCCGAAGCGGTCATGGCCATGCTGGCCTGTGCCCGGATCGGTGCCGTGCACTCCGTGGTGTTCGGTGGATTCGCTGCCAAGGAGCTGGCCACCCGCATCGATGACGCCAAGCCCAAGATGATCATTTCAGCGTCCTGCGGTATCGAACCGGGCCGCGTCATCCCCTATAAGCCACTGCTTGACCAGGCCATCAGCTTCTCCACCCACAAGCCGGATCACACCATCATCCTGCAGCGCGAGCAGGTGACCGCTGAGCTGCAGGCCGGGCGCGACCTGGACTGGAACGAAGTGGAAGCCGCGGCGGCGCCGGCCGAATGTGTGCCGGTGGCGGCCACCGATCCGCTCTATATTCTCTACACCTCCGGGACCACCGGGCAGCCGAAAGGGGTGGTGCGCGACAACGGCGGTCACGCCGTGGCCCTCAAGTGGTCCATGAAAAACGTCTACAACGTGCAGCCGGGCGAAGTCTACTGGGCGGCGTCGGATGTAGGCTGGGTCGTGGGCCACAGCTACATCTGCTACGGACCGCTGCTCAACGGCAACACCACCATCGTGTTCGAAGGCAAGCCGGTGGGCACGCCCGATCCGGGCACCTTCTGGCGGGTAATCAGCGAGTATGGCGTGAAGAAGCTCTTCACCGCACCGACCGCTTTCCGTGCCATCCGCAAGGAGGACCCGAACGGCGAGTTCATCAAGAAGTACGACCTCTCTGGATTTGAAGCCCTGTTCCTGGCCGGCGAGCGCTGCGATCCGGATACCCTCTTCTGGGCCCAGGATCAGCTCAAGGTACCGGTGATCGACCACTGGTGGCAGACCGAAACCGGCTGGGCCATCGCCGCCAACTGTCTGGGGATTGAACAGTTCGAAGTGAAGGCCGGTTCGCCCACCAAGTCGGTGCCCGGTTACGACGTTCAGGTGCTGGATGATGATGGCAAGCAACTGCCTGCCGGCGAGATCGGCGCCATCGTGGTGAAGCTGCCGCTGCCTCCGGGCACGCTGCCCACCCTGTGGGGTGCCGACGAACGCTACCGCAACTCCTACCTCAGCCGTTACGAAGGCTACTACCTGACCGGCGACGCGGGGATCAAGGACGAGAACGATTACCTCTGGATCATGAGCCGCATCGATGACGTCATCAACGTGGCGGGACACCGTCTCTCCACCGGCGCCATGGAAGAGGTGCTGGCCTCACACGATGCTGTCGCCGAGTGTGCGGTCTTCGGTGTGGCCGACCAGCTCAAGGGTGAACTGCCCCTGGGGATGGTGGTGCTGAAGGCGGGTGCCGAGCTGGAGGAAGAGCAGCTGCGCAAGGAACTGGTCTCCCTGGTCCGTGAAAAGATCGGTCCGGTGGCCGCCTTCAAACTGGTGACCCGGGTGCAGCGACTGCCCAAAACCCGTTCGGGCAAGATCCTGCGCGGCACCATGAAGAAGATTGCCGACGGGACCGAGTGGAAAATGCCCGCGACCATCGACGATCCGGCCATCCTGGACGAGATCTCCGAATCGCTCAAAGGTCTGGGTTACCCCAAAGCCTGAGTCTGACCGGCACCAACAAAAACCCGCCATCGGTGATGGCGGGTTTTTTTATGGGCCGTTGCGGGCAACCTCCCCGTCAGGCGGTCAACAGGCCTGCTGAAAAAAGATGTCCGGGGTCTCCTCCAACCGATGCTGCAGGGCATGCAGGTTTTTCACCACGTCGGAGGAGTGTTTCTGCAGGACACGGAACAGGTCGCGCGCCTTCTGCAGATCCTGGCTGTTGTCCCGTTTCGGTGCCGGCTTGCCGATCAACCGCTGGAAGAAGGAGCGGGTGTCGTCGGCCTCCTCATGCGTTCCGCTCACCAGTTTGAAAATCTGCATGTAGACCTGATGCAGCCGCATGTGCGGATCCTCGATGGCCTGAAACTCAGGCATGTCGAGCAGCAGCTGGCCGTGCGTGTAGTACCAGGAGCCGAACTTGCAGTCGGTAGCATGCAGCGGACAACTCTCCTCCGTGATATCCAGTCCTTCGATCAATCCAGCCGCGCGTGACACCCAGGCCATGTGGGCTCGATGGGCAGCCTGGATTTCCCGGATCATCCCCTGTTTGTCCATAAAAGTACTCCTCGAGTTTGCTGTTTGAATCCGTTGCATCGCGGCAGGGTGGCGCTGTCTGCTGCCCGCATGGGGCGCGATCATTCACGAAGTGGGGAGGTGCTATGTCTGTCCCTGACGACGTGGCGCTCAATCCTGCGCATGGGTTGAACTTAAGATTAGTTAAAATATTGCGCGCCGCAACACAATCGGGTGGGAATTTTTGTCGAAACCGCTTGGTTTTCATTGCATTCGTCAGGTTCTGTACTACTTCTAGGAAATACGGAAACCCAAACCGACAAAAAAGGAACCCGGCTATGTTCAGATCGCTCTCGCTGCGGGTCAAAGTGGCCAGCATGATCGCGGCGCTGTTGGTGGTCGTATCGACTCTGGTCGGCAGCACACTCGTCCTTCTTGCCGCGCAGACCGCCGATGGTCTGGTGGTCAACATCGCCGGCCGACAGCGTATGCTGTCGCAGAAGATGACCAAGGAGTCACTCCAGTTGCTGCAGGAGGGGGTGGACCGACTGGCGCAGCGGGAACAGATTGCCAAGACCGCCGCGCTGTTCGACAAATCGCTGAGCGGTTTGCGTAACGGTGACGTCGAAGTGGGCCTGCCCCGGGCGCAGGATGCGACGATCATCGCCCAGCTGGACAAGGTGGCCGGTATCTGGAAGCCCTTCCATGCCGAGGTCAAACGGATTACCGGGAAAAATGACGTCAACGACCCCGATGTGGTCAAGGCGCTCGCTTACCTCTCCGCCAATAACGTCATACTGCTCACGGAAATGAACAAGGGTGTCGGCATGATGGCGGCGGCCGCCGATGCCAAAGTGGCGCGCCTGCAGGTGGTGCAGATCGTGGGGTTTGGGCTCCTGCTGCTGATCCTGGGCGGTGTCTGGATCACCATGAGCCGCTATGTGCTGAAACCGCTGGGTGGCGAACCGGGCCAGATGGAGCGCCTGGCGCGTGCCATTGCCGCGGGCGATCTGCGTGAAAGCCGGGAATCCGTAGTGGCTTCAACGGGCGTGATGCAGGTGATGTCGGAGATGACTCATCGTCTGCATGACATGGTGGCAGCGGTTGACGAACGGGCCCGCGGGGTCAACCAGGCGGCCACCGAAATCGGTGGGCTGGCCGCGCAGACCGGGGAACATACCCAGCGCCAGAGGATTGAACTGGAGCAGTTGGCCACGGCGGTCAACGAAATGACGGCAACATCGCAGGAGGTGGCGCGCAGCGCGGAACATGCCGCCGAGGCGAGCCGTGAAGCGGATAGCGCCACCCGCGAAGGGGACCAGGTGGTCAACGAGGCGGCGCAGGTGATCCAGGTGCTGGCGGACGCTACGCAGAAGGCAGTGTCGAGCATCAGCGATCTGGCCCGCGAAAGCGAGAACATCGGTGGGGTGCTCGAGGTGATTCGCAGCATCGCCGATCAGACCAACCTGTTGGCCCTCAACGCTGCCATCGAGGCGGCCCGTGCCGGGGAGCAGGGTCGGGGATTCGCGGTGGTGGCCGACGAAGTGCGCTCCCTCGCCAAGCGGACCCAGGATGCGACCACGGAAATTCACCAGATGATCGAGCGCCTGCAGGGCAGCGCCAACACCGTCGTGGGCTCCATGACCACCAATTCAGAGCAGGCATCGCACAGCGTCCAAACTGTGAACCGGGCGCGCCAGGCGCTGCAGAAGATCAATCAGGAAGTGGCCCGGATCTGCGATCTCAACAACCAGATCGCCAGTGCCGCCGAGGAACAGACGGCGGTGGCAGCCGATATCAATGGCAATATCCACCGCATCAGCGATGCGGCGCATGAGGCGAGCGAAGTGGCGCACAGGACAGCTGACGCCTCCATGCAGATGGTGACCCTGGCGCTGGGGCAGCGCGAAGAGATTGCCCACTTCAAGCTCTGAATCCCGACCGATAGGTGCTAACCCGCCGATTCGGCGGGTTTTTTTTGTCAGTTCTCGGAAACGGTGGCACGGTGATCGTTTTACGCCGAGTAAATTGTCGACAATGTATGCTGCGGATCGTTGACAAAGCACCATTAAGACCAATAAACTGCCTTTCCGTTGTCGAATTGTCGACAATTAGATAGGGGGCTAGGCGTGGACGCTACTGCTGACAAGGCTCATATCACCATCGCTGACCGGGTCTTCCACCAGATCCAGCGGGCGATTGTGGAAGGCGAGATTCCGGCGGGTAGCAAGATCAGCGAGCCGGAGCTTGCCCGGACCTACGGTATCAGCCGCGGTCCACTGCGCGAAGCCATCGGCCGCCTGGAAGCCTGCAGCCTGGTGGTGCGCAAGGCCAACATCGGTGCCCGGGTGGTGAGCATGACCAGCGACCAGCTGCTGGAAATCTACTTGGTCCGTGAGGCGCTGGAGGGAATGGCAGCCCGGCTGGCGGCGGTGCGCATGAGCGACGCCGAGATCGAGGAGCTGCGCGCGCTGCTTGGTCAGCATGGTGCCCAGATAGAACAGGACCAGGGCCAGGCCTACTTCCAGAAGGAGGGGGACCTGGACTTCCACTACCGGATCGTTCAGGGGAGCAAGAACAGCCGCATGATCGAGCTGCTCTGCAATGACCTCTACCACCTGGTGCGGCTCTACCGCTACCAGTTCGGGATGGCGACCAGTAACCGGGCCGTCCGCGCTTTTGGCGAACACGAACACATTATGGAGGCCATCGCCCGGCGCGATGGGGAGATGGCCGAACTGTTGATGCGCGCCCACATTCGGGGTTCGCGAATGAATATTGAACGCCGGCTGGCCGAGCAGAGCACGGTCGCCGCCAACAACCCAGAGGAGTAAATCATGGCAACGCAAACCACTCCCGGTGCCCGTTTCCGCCAGGCGATCCAAGAGGAGAAGCCGTTGCAGGTGGTGGGTGCCATCAACGCCTATTCGGCGCGTCTCGCCGAGGCCACCGGCTACAAGGCCCTCTATATCTCCGGTGGTGGTGTCGCGGCCTGCTCCTGTGGCATTCCGGATTTGGGCATCACCACCATGGAGGATGTGCTCATCGACCTGCAGCGCATCACCGGGGTGACCGACCTGCCGGTGCTGGTGGACATCGACACCGGCTGGGGTGGCGCCTTCAACATCGCGCGCACCATCAAGGCCATGATCAAGGGCGGTGCGGCGGCGGTGCACATCGAAGACCAGGTGGCGCAGAAGCGTTGCGGCCATCGTCCCAACAAGGCAATCGTCAGCCAGGATGAAATGGTCGACCGGGTGAAGGCGGCCGTGGATGCCAAGACCGATCCCGACTTCGTGATCATGGCGCGCACCGACGCCCTGGCCGTGGAAGGTATGCAGTCGGCCATTGACCGCGCCTGTGCCTGCGCCGAAGCGGGTGCCGACATGATTTTTCCTGAGGCGATCACCGAACTAGCTCAGTACAAGGAGTTTGTCGAAGCGGTGAAGGTGCCGGTGCTGGCCAACATCACCGAGTTTGGTTCCACGCCCCTCTTCACCACCGAAGAGTTGGGCAGTGCGGGCGTCAGCCTCGCGCTCTACCCGCTGTCGGCGTTTCGTGCCCAGGCGCGCGCCTCACTGCAGGTCTATGAGTCCCTGCGCAGCGAAGGTACCCAGAAGAATGTCATCGACCTCATGCAGCCGCGCATGGAGCTCTATGACTACCTGGGTTACCACGACTACGAACAGAAACTCGATCAACTTTTCAGCCAAGAGGGGAAATGAGAAATGAGCGCCACGAATCCGACCGAAGACCTCTCGAAAAAGGTCAAGAAATCCGTCGCCCTGTCCGGGACTGCCGCTGGCAACACGGCGATCTGTACCGTGGGCCGCACGGGCAACGATCTGCACTACCGAGGCTATGACATTCTGGATCTCGCAGAGCGCTGTGAGTTTGAAGAGATTGCCTACCTGCTGGTCCACGAGAAGCTCCCTACTCAGGCAGAGCTGGCTGCATACAAGGCAAAGCTGAAATCACTGCGGGGCCTGCCAGTCGCCGTGAAGCAGGCGCTGGAAGCCATCCCTGCATCTGCTCATCCCATGGACGTGATGCGTACCGGCGTATCGGTGCTCGGCACCTGTCTGCCCGAGAAGGACTCTCATCCCGTTGCCGAAGCCCGCGACATCGCGGATCGGTTGATGGCCAGCCTGGGCTCCATGCTGCTTTATTGGTACCACTTTGCTGTCAACGGCAAGCGTATTGAGGTGGAGACCGATGACGATTCCATTGGTGGACACTTTCTGCATTTGCTTCACGGTGAGAAGCCGCGGGACTCGTGGGTGCGCGCCATGCACACCTCGCTGGTGCTTTATGCCGAGCATGAATTCAACGCCTCCACCTTCACTGCAAGGGTGATTACCGGCACCAATACCGATATCTATTCTGCGATTACCGGCGCAATTGGAGCTCTTCGTGGCCCGAAACACGGTGGTGCCAACGAAGAAGCGTTTGTGATCCAGAGCCGGTACAACAACCCCGATGAAGCAGAAGCCGACATCCGTGAGCGGGTTGGCAACAAAGAGGTGATCATCGGATTTGGCCACCCTGTCTACACCATCGCTGATCCGCGCAACCAGGTGATCAAGAAGGTGGCCAGGGAACTGTCGGAAGAGGCGGGCAACCTGAAGTTGTTTGGTATTGCTGATCGTCTTGAGTCCGTGATGTGGGATATCAAAAAGATGTTCCCCAATCTCGACTGGTTCAGCGCTGTCAGCTACCACATGATGGGTGTTCCGACTGCCATGTTTACTCCGCTGTTTGTGATCTCCCGGACTTCCGGTTGGGCAGCCCATGTGATTGAGCAGCGAATCGACGGCAAGATTATCCGTCCCAGCGCCAATTATGTCGGGCCGGAGAACCAGAAGTACGTGCCGATCGAATCGCGTTAACGATCTTATGATCTGCTGATGACACGCCCCGCCGCGCGCGGGGCGTGAATTCCAAACACCACCTACTGGACGTCGACGTCATGAATACCGATTACCGTAAATCTCTGCCCGGTACCTCGCTGGACTACTTCGACACCCGTGAAGCGGTCGAAGCCATCCAGCCCGGCTCCTATGCGCGGCTCCCCTACACCTCCAAGGTGCTGGCCGAGCAGCTGGTGCGCCGCTGCGACCCGGCGGCGCTCACCGATTCGCTGAAGCAGCTCATCGAGCGCAAACGCGATCTCGACTTTCCCTGGTACCCGGCGCGCGTGGTCTGCCACGACATCCTGGGGCAGACGGCGCTGGTGGACCTGGCGGGTCTGCGCGATGCCATTGCGGACAAGGGCGGTGATCCGGCCAAGGTCAACCCGGTGGTGCCCACCCAGCTGATCGTGGACCATTCACTGGCCGTGGAAGCTCCCGGTTTCGATCCTGAGGCATTCGACAAGAACCGGGCCATTGAAGACCGGCGCAACGAAGACCGCTTCCACTTCATCGAGTGGACCAAAACCGCGTTCAAGAACGTGGACGTGATTCCCGCGGGCAACGGCATCATGCACCAGATCAACCTGGAGAAGATGTCGCCGGTGATCCAGGCCCGTGACGGGGTGGCCTATCCCGACACCTGCGTCGGCACCGACAGCCACACGCCGCACGTGGATGCACTCGGGGTCATCGCCATCGGCGTGGGCGGCCTGGAAGCCGAAAACGTGATGCTGGGCCGCGCCTCCATGATGCGCCTGCCCGACATCATCGGCGTGAAACTCAGCGGGAAACGCCAGCCGGGCATTACCGCCACCGACATCGCCCTTGCCCTGACCGAATTCCTACGCAAGGAGCGGGTCGTTTCCGCCTATCTGGAATTTTTTGGGGAAGGCGCCGACGCGCTCACCATCGGTGACCGCGCCACCATCTCCAACATGACGCCGGAGTATGGCGCCTCCGCCGGGCTGTTCTACATCGACCAGCAGACCCTGGATTACCTGAAACTCACCGGTCGCGCGCCGGAGCAGATCGCGCTGGTGGAAAACTATGCCAAAACACTGGGCCTCTGGGCCGACGACATGGTGGCAGCCGAATACGAACGGGTCCTGGAGTTTGATCTCTCCAGCGTGGTCCGCAACATGGCCGGGCCGTCCAATCCGCACCGCCGACTGCCGACCAGCGCGCTGGCCGAGCGCGGGATTGCCGTCAACCTCGCGCAGGCGCAGGCCGAAGAGCAGGCAGGTAAGATGCCTGATGGCGCGGTGATCATCGCCGCCATCACCAGCTGCACCAACACCTCCAATCCGCGCAACGTGGTCTCCGCAGGACTGGTGGCGAAGAAGGCCAATGAACTGGGCCTGGTGCGCAAGCCCTGGGTCAAGACCTCCTTCGCGCCGGGTTCCAAGGTGGCCAAGCTCTATCTCGAAGAGGCGGGCCTGCTCACCGAACTGGAGCGGCTCGGCTTTGGTATCGTCGGCTACGCCTGCACCACCTGTAACGGAATGAGCGGCGCGCTCGATCCGAAAATCCAGCAGGAGATCATCGACCGGGATCTGTATGCCACCGCTGTGCTCTCCGGCAACCGCAACTTCGACGGGCGCATCCATCCCTATGCCAAGCAGGCGTTTCTCGCCTCACCGCCGCTGGTGGTGGCCTACGCCATTGCCGGTACCATCCGGTTCGACATTGAGAATGACGTGCTCGGGACCGACAAGAACGGCAACCCCATCACCCTGAAGGACCTCTGGCCCAGCGACGAGGAGATCGACGCCATCGTCGCCGCCTGCGTGAAGCCCGAGCAGTTCAACCAGATCTACCTGCCCATGTTCGATCTGGGCACCGTGGAGGAGGCCAAGAGCCCACTCTACGACTGGCGCCCGCAGAGCACTTACATCCGCCGTCCGCCTTATTGGGAAGGTGCGCTGGCCGGCGAACGCCTGCTCAAGGGCATGCGCCCGCTGGCGGTGCTCGGCGACAACATCACCACCGACCACCTGTCGCCCTCCAACGCCATCCTGGCGAGCAGCGCGGCCGGAGAATACCTGGCGAAAATGGGCCTGCCGGAGGAGGACTTCAACTCCTACGCCACCCATCGCGGCGATCACCTCACCGCCCAGCGCGCCACCTTCGCCAATCCCAAACTGCTCAACGAAATGTGCCGTGACGAGAATGGCGAGGTGAAACAGGGCTCGCTGGCGCGCCTGGAGCCGGAGGGCAAGGTGATGCGCATGTGGGAGACCATCGAGAACTACATGGAGCGCAAGCAGCCGCTGATCATTGTCGCCGGCGCCGACTACGGTCAGGGCTCCTCCCGCGACTGGGCGGCCAAGGGCGTGCGCCTGGCCGGCGTGGAGGCGATCGTGGCCGAGGGTTTCGAGCGCATCCACCGCACCAATCTGGTGGGCATGGGCGTGCTGCCGCTGGAGTTCAAGCCTGGCGAAAACCGCAAGACCTACGCCATCGACGGCACCGAGACCTACGACGTGGTCGGGGAGCTGAAGCCGCGCGCGGAGCTGATCCTCATCATCCATCGCCGCAACGGCGAGCGGGTGGAGGTGCCGGTCACCTGTCGTCTGGATACCGCCGAAGAGGTGTCGGTCTACGAGGCGGGTGGGGTGTTGCAGCGCTTCGCCCAGGATTTTCTTGAGTCCAACGCGGCAGCCTGAGGTCCAGAGCCATGAGCCAAGCACACGTACCCCAGATCAGAGTGCCTGCCACCTACATGCGCGGCGGCACCAGCAAGGGTGTCTTCTTCAATCTGGCGGATCTGCCCGAATCGGCACAGGTACCGGGCCCTGCCCGTGACGCGCTGCTGCTGCGCGTGATCGGCAGCCCCGATCCCTACGGCAAACAGACCGACGGCATGGGCGGGGCCACCTCCAGCACCAGCAAGAGCGTCATCGTCTCCAAGAGCACGCGCCCGGACCACGACGTCGACTATCTCTTCGGCCAGGTCTCCATCGACCAGCCCTTTGTTGACTGGAGCGGCAACTGCGGCAACCTCTCCGCCGCGGTCGGGCCGTTTGCCATTGCCGCCGGGCTGATTGACGCCGAACGCATTCCGGAAAACGGCATGGTCACGGTGCGCATCTGGCAGGTCAACATCGGCAAGACCATCATCGCCCAGGTGCCGATCACCAACGGCGCGGTCCAGGAGACCGGGGATTTCGAGCTGGATGGCGTCACCTTCCCCGCCGCTGAAGTTCAGGTGGAATTCATGGACCCGGCCGACGGCGAAGGCGCCATGTTTCCCACCGGCAACGTGGTGGATGACCTGGAGGTTCCGGGCATCGGCACGCTCAAGGCAACCATGATCAACTCCGGCATCCCGACCATTTTTTTGAATGCCGGGGAGATCGGCTACGCCGGCACCGAACTGCAGGAGGCGATCAACGGCGATCCCGCCGCGCTGGCGCGCTTTGAAACCATTCGCGCCCACGGCGCGGTGCGCATGGGTCTGATCCAAGACGTATCTGAAGCAGCGGGTCGCCAGCACACGCCAAAGGTGGCTTTCGTCGCGCCGCCCGCCGATTACACGGCATCCAGCGGCAAGTCGATTGCCGCGGGCGATATCGATCTCAACGTGCGGGCGCTCTCCATGGGCAAACTGCATCACGCGATGATGGGTACGGCCGCTGTCGCCATCGGTACCGCAGCAGCCATTCCCGGCACCCTGGTGAACCTGGCCGCTGGTGGCGGTGAGCGCAGTGCGGTGCGTTTCGGGCACCCCTCGGGGACCCTGCGGGTCGGCGCCGAGGCGAAGCAGGTCAACGGCGAGTGGACCGCCACCAAAGCCATCATGAGCCGCAGCGCGCGGATCCTGATGGAGGGCTGGGTGCGGATTCCGGGAGACGCCTTCTGAAGCATTGACGGGGAAGCCGACCGGTGTCGGCACCTCGGGTCGCGTCCTGGCGCGGCCAACCCTTTCTGCAGGCAGGGTCAGTCGGTGTTCGCACCGTCCGACGGTGCCGGTGGAAACTGGACAGAGTGCCCACCAGCGGAGTAGCGGTGGGTTGGCTGTCTGGGAATTTGTCATCTTTCGAGCGTATTGAGGGCCCTTCGGGGCCCTTTTTTTCGCCGCCCTGGTGCCGTGCCCGGAGCGCACAGGCCTTGGTAATCGATTGGGTTCAATCCCCTACTCCGCGGCGGCGATCAGGCTCGCATTGCCGCCGGCGGCGGTGGTATTGATGCAGAGATGGCGTTCGATCACGTAGCGCTCCGGCGAGTGCAGCTCGGAGATCAACGGCAGCAGCGCACCGTTCCGGCGCGCCAGGGCCTTTCGGTAGCTGCGCTGGGTGTTTCCATCGGCGACGCTGGCCACCGCTGCGAAACCCCGTGCCTGACTCAGGGTGTCTGCTGGCAGCCGGCCGTCCAAGGCTTCCAGCGCGACGCCCGCGGCCGATGCCTGTGCGGCGAGATCCGCCACCCCGGGTGCGACCAGCACGACTGCGTTCCCCTGGCTCAGCGCCACCTCCGCCTGCGCCAGAGCGTTCTCCCGATCGGGTCCCAGGCAGAGCACCGTTCCGCGTGGCGCGCAGGCTAGGCGGTTCAGTTCGCCGGTGGGGCCGGGCATGGCTTCCGGTTGCCGGTCGAGGGGGGCGAAGCGTGCCGGGCGTCCCAACCACCGTTCCAGGCGTGAAGTCCGTTCGGGAGCGGCGGCCCAGGCCTCGGGATTGAGGCGATCGATGGCAGCCTGCAGCGCGGCCAGGGCCACCTCGGTGCCGGGTTCTGCAGTGCTGTCGGGCGACTCCTCCAGGTGCAGAAAACGGCTCAGGTAGTGGGGGCCTCCCGCCTTGGGTCCGGTACCGGAGAGGCCTTCGCCCCCGAAGGGCTGGGAGCCGACGATGGCGCCGATCTGATTGCGGTTGACATACACGTTACCCACCCGGATCCGCCGGACGATCCGCTGCACCCGGGTATCGATCCGGGTATGCAGGCCGAAGGTGAGGCCGTAACCCTTGGCATTGATGGCATCCACCACCTGGTCGATGGCATCAGCCTCGAAAGTGGCGACGTGCAAGACCGGGCCAAAAATCTCCTCCTCCAACTCATCGATACCGTCCACGCGGAGTACGGTGGGTGCAACGAAATGGCCCGGTTCCGGTGCCTCGATCCGCTTGAGTTCGCGTCCCTGTGCCCGGTACCTGGCGCAGTGGGCCTCGATTCTGGCCTTGGCCCCGGCATCGATCACGGGGCCGACGTCAGTGGCAAGCTGCCAGGGGTCGCCCACCCGCAACTCCTCCATGGCGCCGAACAGCATCTCCAACAGGTGGTCGGCGACATCGCGTTGCACGTAGAGCACGCGCAGGGCGGAGCAGCGCTGGCCGGCACTCTGGAAGGCTGAGGCAAGCACGTCCTGCACCACCTGCTCCGGCAGTGCGGAGGAGTCGACGATCATGGCGTTGAGCCCGCCCGTTTCCGCTATCAGCGGTGCCTCGGGGGCCAGGTTGTCAGCCATGGTTCTGTTGATCTGCTGAGCGGTGGCGGTGGAACCGGTAAAACAGACTCCGGCGATGCGCGGGTCGCCGGTCAGTGCCGCCCCCACGGTGGTGCCGCGCCCCGGCAGCAGTTGGATGGCACTGCGGGGGATGCCGGCCTCGTGCATCAGCTCCACGGCGCGTACCGCCATCAGGCTGGTGCTTTCCGCGGGTTTGGCCAACACGGTGTTGCCCGCGGCCAGGGCCGCGAGGACCTGACCGGAGAAGATCGCCAACGGGAAATTCCAGGGCGAGATACAAGCGATCACGCCTCGGGCGGTGCCGGCAGACGCGTAGCGTTCAGCCTCAGCGGCATAGTAGCGGGCAAAGTCCACCGCCTCGCGCACTTCAGCGATGCCGTCCGCCAGGGTTTTGCCGGCTTCGCGGGTGGCCAGTGCGAACAGCTCTTCGGCGTGCGCCTCGAACAGGTCGCCCACCCCGCGGAGCAGTGCCGCCCGTTCCGCCACCGGGCGGGCGGACCAGGTGGCCAGCCCTTCCCGTGCCGCAAGAATCGCCTGTTCGATATCGGTGGCGGAGGCGAACGTCACCTCGCCGACCCGGTCGTCCGGGCGCGCCGGGTTATGCACCGGTACGGTCTCCGCGCCGTGCACTTTGCCGGCGAGCACAGGACCGCCCTGCCAGTGGTGCTGCTGGAAGGCGCCTCGCCCCGTGTCGATGGTGGCCACCTGCAGCGGATCGGTGATATCCCAGCCACGGGCGTTGCGGCGGTTTCCATACAGATCGATCGGCCTGGCTATGGTCCGGCTGGAGAGAATCGGGTCGTGCCCGGCCACCTCTGCAAAGGGGTCGCGGGCAATGGTTTCCGGCGGGATGGTGGTGTCGACGATCTGGTTGACGAAGGAGCTGTTGGCGCCGTTTTCCAGCAGCCGGCGGACCAGGTAGGCGAGCAGATCGCGATGGGCACCAACCGGGGCGTAGATGCGGCAGCGTACCCCGTGGTCGCGTACCACCTGCTGGTGCAGCGTCTCGCCCATACCGTGCAGGCGTTGGAATTCATAGTTGTCGCGGCCACCTGCAAGGTGCAGGACTGCCGCCACCGAGTGGGCGTTGTGGGTGGCGAACTGGGGATAGATACGGTCTGTCATGGCCAGCAGTTTGGCGGCACAGGCGATATAGGAGACATCGCTGTTGACCTTGCGGGTGAACACCGGGAAGCCATCCAGACCCAGCTCCTGGGCGCGCTTGATCTCGGCGTCCCAGTAGGCGCCTTTGACCAGGCGCACCATGATGCGGCGATTTTCGCGCTGGGCCAGGGCGTAGAGCCAATCGATCACATGAGTGGCCCGCGGGCCGTAAGCCTGTACCACCACGCCGAAACCGTTCCAGCCTGCCAATGCCGGATCGCTCAGCAGCGCCTCGATCACGTCGAGCGAAAGATCCAGCCGGTCGGCCTCTTCCGCGTCGATATTGAAGCCCATGTGGGCGGCCTTGGCTTTGAGCGCCAGTTCGCGGGTGCGCGGCACCAACTCCTCCATCACCCGCCGGTGCTGGCCATACTCGTAGCGGGGATGCAGTGCCGAGAGTTTCACCGAGATCCCTGGATTCCGGCGGATGTCGTCGTGGCGGCAGGATCCCGCCAGTTCGGCGATGGCGTTGGCGTAAGCCTGCTGATAACGGCGAGCGTCCCGTTCGGTGCGGGCGGCTTCGCCCAGCATGTCGTAGGAGTAGGTGTATCCCTGGGCCTCCAACTGTCCGGCCCGGCCGGTTGCCTCGTTGATGGTGCGCCCGAGCACGAACTGGCGTCCCAACTCCTTCATCGCCTGGGATACGGCGGTGCGCACCAGGGGTTCGCCCAGGCGCTTGATCAGTGCACGCAGGGTCTGTACCACCCCCGGCTGATCCACCGGAGCGATCAGTTTGCCGGTCAACAGCAGCGCCCAGGTGGAGGAGTTGATGAGCGGTGATTCAGATTGCCCGCGGTGGCTCTGCCAGTCACCGGACGCGACTTTGTCCTCGATCAGCTCATCGATGGTGAACTTGTCCGGCACCCGCAGCAGTGCCTCCGCAAGGCACATCAACGCCACCCCCTCCTTGGTGGTCAGGCCGTACTCGGCCAGGAACTGCTCCATGACCGTGGCTTCGGAACTGTCCCGTACCTGACGGATCAGCGTCGCGGCACGGGCGGAGATGGCGTTACGCACGTCGGGGGACAGACCGGCCTGCGCTACCAGTTCGCGGACCACCATGGTTTCGTCGGCCAGGTAGTGGTTGCGAATCTGCTGCCGATGCCGCTCGACCGTGGTGTCAGCCTGTTCAATACATCGCATGGGAGGCTCCTCGTCATGCTTGCCGCCTTTGCCGATGAGCAACAGTCCGGCTGAAAAGAAGTATGGCATCACCAGTGCCTTGTCAGATGGCGCAGCTCAAGTTGTCATCAGCAAGGCTGTGGTGACGGATTTCATGGCAGGCTCCGGCAACTGGGTCAGAGCCTGCACCAAAGACAAATGTTCCACTCCGCTACGTTTCGAGCGCACAGGGAGACTGGCGCGGCACCGTAGGTCCACGGCGTCTCCGCGCCATCCCTGGCGGAGGGGAAAAAGCCACTCCGAAGAGTGGCTTCAGTTGTCGCAACGAGGCGGGTGCGTCAGGCGCTGGCGTCAGCCAGTTCCGGCGCCGTCTCTTTGATGATCGCGTCGACTTCGTCGAATTTGGCCTGGATGGAGGCCTGGGGTTCGGGCGTCAGCAGGCTGACCACCACGATCGCAACGGCGGCAAACAGCGCGCCTGGAATGATTTCATAGAGGTCGAACAACCCACCGGAGAGCTGTTTCCATACCACCACGGTGACGCCGCCGACAATAATCCCGGCCAGGGCGCCGGATTTGGTCATGCGCCTCCAGTAGAGGGAAAAGATCAGCGCGGGTCCGAAGGCGGCACCGAAACCGGCCCAGGCGTAGGAGACCAGGTCGAGTACCTTGGAATCCGGGTTGAGCGCCAGCAGCGTGGCAATCGAGGCGATGCCGATCACCGCGGCACGCCCCACCAGCACCAGTTGCTGCTGGCTGGCGTCCTTCTTGAACAGCGCCTTGTAGAAATCTTCGGCCAGGGCGGAGGAGGAGACGAGCAGCTGG